>CAYXTI010000016.1:0-202778 GCA_964468495.1 uncultured Rickettsiaceae bacterium
ACCTACGCCCAGCAGAATCACGACCATTTCTCGAACTTCCGCCCGCTTTCTTTGTTGCCATATACTATTAATCTTATTTTACTAATTACTTTATAAACTATATATAAATCTTTTTTCAATCAATTTAAAGATATAAAAAAATAAAAATCTATTAAACCAACATAAGCATTACTACACTGTATCACTTACTATAAATATCTATAAATATCTATAAATATCTATTAATACAAATTTATAACCTTACTAACCTTTAACTATATCTAATATTTTTAACTCTGTTAAGTCTTGCCTATGACCATTTTTTCGACGATAATTTTGTCTTCTTTTTTTCTTAAATATAATAACTTTATCATCTTTTAATTGCTTAATAATTTCAGCTTTAACTAAAGCTCCTTTTACAATAGGAGTCCCTATAAATTCTGGTTTTTCTGGCTCACTTTCTCCAATAACAAAAACCTCCTTTAACTCTATTTTACTTCCAGGATTACCATCAATTTTTTCAACTTTAATTACACTGTTTTTTGCAACCTTATATTGTTTTCCTCCAGTTTTTATTACTGCAAACATTGAACCTCTATAAATTATTTATACATATTTAATGTGTATCACTACTATACTAACAACTATATAGAATAGAAATATTATTCTATATCCTGAAACAACATAACTAAATAACTACCATATCTACTTCAATATTTATTGAAACAGATTAATATCATCCATTACTCAAAATAGAGTATAGATTGCTTTTACCCAATGTCAATAAGTATTTATTTGTCATAATTTTTAACATGATTTTAAATATTATATAAAACATTATTTAATTTTTATTACTTTATTTTATTTTCTTGCTAGTATCTTTAACATTTTTTAATTGATTAAAAATTGTCATAGCTTGAGTAATAAAACTACTTGGATTATCTAGACTAGCTGGAATTATCACTGTACTGGAATCCTTAGCTATTTTTCCAAAAGACTCAACATATTTTTCAGCTATCTTTAGCGATGCTGCATTATATCCACCTTTTTTTTCAATTGAATTAGCAATAATATCTATTCCTTTTGCTGCAGCGTTAGCTACACATATTATTGCTTCTGCCTCTCCTTTTGCTCTATTTATTTGATCAGTTAAAGCTGCTTCAGAATTTAGTACTATTTTAGCTTTTTCTCCCTCAGAAATATTTATTTGAGATTGTCTATTACCTTCAGATTCAAGTATTGTAGCTCTTTTTTGTCTTTCTGCAGCTACCTGTAACTCCATAGCTTGTAAAATTGAATCCGGAGGTTTAATATCTTTAATTTCATATCTCATACACTGAATTCCCCAATTAGTAGCAGCATAATTAATAGATGTAACAATAGCATGATTTAATAATTCTCTTTCTTCAAATGTTTTATCAAGCTTTAATTTGCCAATTTCAGATCTCATAGTAGTTTGTGCTAATTGGGTAATAGCATAATAGGGATCGTTTACTCCATATGAAGCTGCTACAGGATCAACAATTTTTACATAAAGCACTCCATCAATCAACAAAGTAACATTATCGTTTGATATTGCAGTTTGAGCATGAACATCTATAGCTTGTTCTTTCAAAGTATGTTTATAAACTACTCTTTGTATAAACGGAATAATAAAGTTAAGCCCTGGAGTCAGTACTTTATCAAATTTTCCTAATTTCTCAATAATCCAAGCTTGCTGCTGAGGAACAATCTTTATTATTAAGATTATTAAGCTAACTATTGATAAAGCAAAAATTATTAACATAATATCCATTATCTTGACCTGATATTTATTTAAAAAATTTATTCAATAATATAGATTTGTTACTATTAATTCAAACAATAATATAAATTAAATAATCTAATATTATCTAGATATAGTCTTTAGAAACAATATTAATGCTAAAAATAATATATACTATATCAATAATTCATTTACTGTTGTATAAAAAACACTTACTTTAAAGTATTATATTTAAAATTTAATCGTTATCCTTATATTAATTGAATAATAGGCTATATAAAATCTTACTTATTAAATATAAACATTAATTATTTATGTAAATTCTCCTTTAAATACTTTTAACGATATAATATTATATCGTTAATATATACTTAAAAAACATAAAAAAAATATTATAAATATAAAAATTATAAAAATATTTATTATTTTTTGTTCTTATTCCAAAGAATTATTGATTTAATCAAATATAATTTTTATACTTAGGTCAAGACTATAAATATGAATTATTATTTTAGTTTATTATTTATTGTTAACATTAATTTTAGACACCATAAATTATGGTAAAGGCATAAAAGGATATGAACTCTTATAAAGATTTAGGAAAAATTATACATCGTGATGGTTATATTTTTATCATTATATTTGCAATAGTGACTTTCGTTATTAGTTCCTTTAACACTTCCCTTGGATGGATAGGAGCTTTTTCGACTTTTTGGTGTGGTTATTTTTTTAGAAATCCTGATAGAATTACTCCAACTAAAGATAATTTGGTCATTAGTGCTGCAGACGGTATCATCCAAAAAATTACAGAAATATACCCGCCAGCTGAGTTAGGCCTAGAAAAGAAAAAAATGACAAAAATCAGTGTATTCATAAATATATTTAATGTACATGTTAATAGAATTCCTGCTACAGGAAAAATATTATCATTAAATTATAATCCTGGAAAATTCTTTAATGCTTCTTTAGATAAGGCAAGTATTCATAATGAACGCCAATCTATTTTATTAGAAACAGTAAAAAAAGAGAAGATAGCTTTTGTACAAATAGCTGGTCTTATTGCAAGACGTATAGTTTGTGATTTAGAAGAAGGTAGTGAGGTAAAAGCTGGTGAAAGATTTGGTTTAATTAGATTTGGCAGTAAATTAGATATTTACTTACCTTTAAATGCCTCTATATTAGTGTCTGAGGGACAAATTAGCATAGCAGGAGAAACAATCTTAGCTGATTTTAATTTACCTACTAATAAAAACAACCTTAATTTTCAAAAAAGGTAGTTTTAAAATTTTCAAACAATAAATTTAAAAAAGCAATCCTTTAAGTTACTATAAAATATATAAAAACTTAAAAAAATACACAAGGAGAGATGGCCGAGTGGTTTAAGGCGCTCCCCTGCTAAGGGAGTATAGTGAAATATCACTATCGAGGGTTCGAATCCCTCTCTCTCCGCCAAAAATATATTTATATAGCTAATTAAAAGTTAGTAAATTTAGATATTAATAACAAATCTATATTTTATAAAAACTTAAGATTTTTTTATAACAGTATTATTTATACTATTTACATATACAGATAAAGGAATAGATAATAAATAAACTACTGATCCTATAGGAAGAATATACCAAGGATAGATAAAAACACTAACAATTATTAATGCTAAAATAGTCATAGATAATGATAAATATTGAGGAGTAATAGTTATTTGTTTTGTTGAAAATGTTGGAAAATGGCTTGCTAATAATAAAGCAATAATTATAGTATATATATCTATTAATATAGTATGATTTCTAAATACAAATTTATTATTAAACCAAATACTTATTTCAAAATCAATAACCATAGGAATCAATACTAATATAGCCCCACCAGGTGCTGGTATCCCTTTAAAAAATAAATATCTATTAATACTAGTAATTTTATTACTAGTGATGTTAGAATTAAATCTTGCCAACCTAATTGCCATACAAACAATAAATATCATGATAGCAGTCCATGATAATAGTTTATATTCATACTGTTGAAATGACCACAAATATATTATTATTGCTGGGCAGATCCCAAAATTTACAAAATCACATAAAGAATCCAATTCTGCTCCAAATTGACTTGTTGCTTGTAATATACGGGCAATACTTCCATCTATAGCATCTATTAATGCTGCTGCTAATATTGAATATACAGCAAATTCCCATCTATCATCTATAGCAAAACGAATAGAACTAGTACCTATTACTAGACCAATTAAGGTAAAAATATTTGGTATTAATCTATAAAAAGGAATAGGACGAAAAATTTTTTTTCTGTATCTATGTTTTAACAACTATACCTCTTTATTATTTTTATTTATTGTAGCTAATAAAACTTATTAACTCTTTTTTAAAACCGTTAGAATAAATTATATCAAACTGTGATAAGATAACAATATTTTATGCTAACTTAACATTAATGAATGCTAATGATCAAAAGCATTAACTTTAATTATACATAATCTATTTACAGTTATATATCTTAATCTATATAAAAACTAATATTAGCATTATGGCTAATAAATTATTCAAAACAAAAATTATATCCTTATATTTTTTTATTTATTATTTCTAACATTATACATACTTATATATTACTTTTAATAAATTAATACTATTTCTTAAACTATGTAACTCAAATTGAGTTAATAGACCCATTTTACTTTCAATACAAACAACTAATCCGTTATTAAATGATGCTGTTTTGATTGCTGAAATATGTAGAATATACTCTGTATCTAAATATTCAATACTTGCCTCTAAAAACACTTCTTGCTTTAGTCTATATTCTATTCTTTCTATATTTTTTGCAATATAACTTATGATTTTACTTTGTAAAGATAAATTTTGTGTATCATATGATTTATTTATTAAATCAATTATCAACAAATCCTCTAAAGTATAATATATTTTTATATTATCTATTAACTTATTACAACAAAGCAAATTATCATTAACTTGAAAACAATCATATAAATTTTTCTCTAAAAATTTCATATCTAAATAAAATTTCATTAATTGTATATTTTTTTGTTTTATTATCTTTTTATATAAAATTAATTTATATACTAAAACTGCGTATATTATAAATAGAATTACTAATAATTTAATAAAAATTAAACAATTATTCATTTAACATATTCTATTTTGTTAATTAAAAATTAAGCTTTTTAATATACCTATAATACAGATCTGTAAAAATATTATTATTCATGTTTTATTATTTAAACTACTATATTACTAAAACACAGTGATATTTATGTGACATATTTATGATTTTAAAACTAAACTCCTAATTTTATTATTATTTATAACAAATGACTCTTAGTATAGCTATATCATATTTAATAATATAATCTTAAATATTATTTATTCTATTATTTATTAAAAACAAATCACTTTATAAAAATAACAATTAATCTATAAAAAATGACTGTATTTTATATTACAATAATTTTATTATGCTGTTTTAATCTTCTAAAATAATTAGTATAAATTGACAATAATAATATTTATTGATATAAGATCATGAACTAATGATCTAACAGCTAGTTTAATATTTTAATACTTATATATAAAAACTTAAATACTGGGACATAGCTCAGCTGGTAGAGCAACGGTTTTTGATACCGTAGGTCGGAGGTTCGAGCCCTCCTGTCCCAACATAAGCAAGATAAGCTGTTATTTTTTTATTATATTGATTAAATAATCCCCGCTATTAATTTTACTAAATTATTTAATGATCTATATAATAGATAAACCCTATTAACATTAGAGAATAAATCTAAAATTTTTTTATATACTTATAAAGTATTTTATATTATTATAATTTTATTAATATGATACAAAATTTACTCTATTATGTCTCTACACGAATTATTTATTACTTGTTTAATAGCTGCTTTAATTTTAAAACCAACAGACTATTTTAAAATAATTAATTTAATAAGAAAAATACACTATAAAATAAATAATATTAATAAAAAAATTAATACTTACTTAAATGAAATAAATATTATTGAATCTAAAGCAATGGATGATTTGTCTATGATAAATTATTATTTAATTAAAATAACTAATATGGGTATTAATTATCAAGGACAATACACTGTTCAAGACGTCAAAAAATATTATCAACAACTAGTTACAAATAATATTTTAAAAGATAATAAATTGCAAAATATAGATAATCACCATTAAAACAACATTATTATTCCTATTTACGATCATTGAGAAACTTATCTATATAAATAATTTTACTGCTACTAAATTGTTTTTTAATTTTTTCTAAATTAAAACTTTTGCTGCAACCAGGTTCTTTATTTTTTATACTGATATTCTTATTAATTTCAATATCATTATCTTTATTTTGTAAATAAGGAAATCCTTTACTCAATTGCAAATTAAAACTTGCCGTAAGATCTACAAAAGAAGTAATAGCATAAAATGGTATCTCTATAATTTTCTGCACCCCAGAAAAAGTTAAAGAAACAGTAAAACTATCTTTTAGAACTACTAAATCTTTAAATTGATGTTGTAATATAATAGTCATTTCTTTAGGGTATTTTTGTTTTACAAATTGAGGTAAAACTACCCCTGGAAACCTTGTATAAAACGAAATATAAAACCCTTGATTAATATCTACTCGATTTTTTTCAATTAATATTAGCACTTTTTTTATAAGAGCTAATATAGATTCATCTAACAGTACTTGATAATTTATAGTCATTTATTAAAATCCATATGATAAGATGACTTTATAAAAAACAATAACATGAGACTTTTCTGTTGCCAGGCAAGTCTCTAGCCCCGTGGCTAATGCTTTAATTAAGCAACAGCCGCAAGACGATCATTATCGTTTGCATTTACTGTGTTGATCCTAAATATCACTAATGATAATGCGGTGGAATCATACCGAGCAAAGGTTATTTCTTTAATAAGTACGTCGATCCTATTTCACTCCCTTACAATAATATTTGACAATGGTGGAAGTGCCGGGTACCGCCCCCGGGTCCGCCCCTTCTATTACAAATAACGTTTATTGCTATAACTACTAACAAGAAGTAGTACTTTAATTATAAACGAAAGTTATAACATATGTAAAGCAAATTAAATTAAGAATGATAAAAAAACTATTTAATATTAATCATTTATAAAATATATAACAACCAGTATAAATTTCACTAAATAAAAAACCTAATAACTAACTAATAATAGTTAATAAACTAAAATATATTACACATATAAGCTTTTTTAAAAAGCCTACTTATAAAAAATATTATACTCTTATACATTAATTTTTACTCCAACTACTAAAACCATCCCATTGATTTTTCTTGGTGATTTAGTACTATCAAATTCCGGCTTTCCATTTAAATAAAATCTAGAAATTTCTACATATGGTTTTAATCCAGGCAATACTTGATAGTCTCCACCAATTGAAAATAGATTTACTGTATTTTCAAAATGATTTGATCCAAAATAAGAAATATTTGCTAATACTCCCCCTAGAGTATAGGATAATCCAAACGTATAATAATTAGTATTACAATCAACATTTTTATAAAACTCAGGAGATGTTAAACTATCTCCTAAAGAACCATAAGAGCCAGCACAAGAAAATTTACCTACAGAAAAAAAAGCTCCTATGTTGTAAGCAAATAAATTTTTTAACGCATATTCATATTTTTCTTTAGTAATAATATTAGACTTAATCCCATAACCAACTGATTTACCTACTTCACCAGATAAAGTTATTTTAAAATCACATCCATCATAAAAATGATGATCTAAGCTTACCGCACCAGTAACAATATCCCTAATACTTCTATCAAAGATAAATTTTTCTTCTGCATTTAAAGGATTTATAACTTCTGAAAGAGGATAAGAAGCTATTTTAGGTGTATCAGCACCAGAATTAGTGGAATCTGGAATATAGGATATACCAATTTGAATTCTAGTATTACTATCAACAGCTAATGCTATCTTAGGCGTATAATATGAGATAGATCTTGCTGGTTCATTACTATAAGCTCTCATTTTATTATTAGTTACCAACTTACTATCTAAAAAAAATTCTGAAGCTGTAGCAAAAGAAGGATTTGCTGTAGAACCTTGTCTCATATATTCACTAGAAAAATTAGCATACTTAACCCAAGAATTACCTGCAGCAGATTTAATGTAACATGCATCTAGATGCATGTTAGCTGCTGCATTTAAGCCTGATCCAAATTCAAATTTTCCAAATGAGGTGTCAAAAAAGATATGTGATCCATTATATTTTCCTCCACTTTTTTTAGATGTAGGAACAAGTATTATCTTAGTTCCATATTTTAAATATTGACTACTATGAGATATAGAAAAATATAAACCTGAGTCATTATATAAAGCAAAAATATCTCTATTAGCCGACACATTTTCTTCTATTTTAAGTAAATTGCCCTCTTCTATTCTAATTCCCAATTGAAAATTAGCTGTTGCTCCAAGCTCAATATCTATATTAGAGTTATTCTTGTTGAGAACATTTAATGTCATACCAAACGCAGAAAAAGAGAAAAGAAGCAAACTTATAGCATTTAAAATTCTTACTGCAACAAGTTTAAAAAGCCTGATATCAAAGCGCGCAAACATTATCATACCATTTTTGCCTAAATATATTTAAAACAACCATTAAATTAAAAAAATATTTAATAACTAGCTCATACAATTAGTAAGCAATTAAAATGCAAAATATAAATATATAACCTATTATAATATAGGTTAATTAAACATTAAATCTAGGTTGCACTATATCATAGCAATGATAATAATCAATAATAAATTTTTTTATAAGCAATAAAATAGTTTATTGTTTAATTATTGTGCTATAGGAACATTTTGCTTTTCAGGAGCAATAATTTTACTATTATTTTCTATTTTATTAATAATTATTGATTGAGATTTTGATGAAAAATTAGCTAATATGATAGCATTTATAAAAAATATAGCTCCTAAAATAATAGTAGTTTTAGTTAAAAAGCTATTAGCCATCTGTCCACTTATTACTCCCATATTATTAGCGCTGCCACTAATTCCTTTTAAATCATCAATTCCACTTTTCTGTAATAAAATTACTGTTATTAATAATAATGAAACTATAAAATGAATAAAAATCAAACTATTAATCATAAGAACTTTTTTGTTTGTCTTAATTATTGTTTATTTCATGTTAATTTTAGTGAAATATAATTAAAAATCAACTTAAATATAACTAAATGCAATCTTTATTTATAATGTTATTTTTCCTAATTTTTTTAGCTAACGCTAATAAAAAATTTAAACATGCCAATTTAAAACTTATAATACAATAACTTTGAATATAGATGAATTTATATATTTACATTGTACTAACTCAGTATTAATATTACTAGCAATATTAATTTATTACTAAAACTGATAGTTCTTCAATATAATTTAAATTGTAAAATATCATCTGTTATATATTAAAAATAAAAATAATTTAAATGTTAAATAACATAAAAAGAAATACAAAAAAATTACTTATTAATCTAGTTTTAGGAATTATAATTTTAAGCTTCTGTGTTGTAGGGGGAATTAATTTTACCACTAATCATAAAAAAAAGTATATTGTAACCTTTAATAATACAGCTTCTATATCTTTAGATGATTTTTTATGGGCAAAATCAAGAGAAATAGATTTACTTCGAAAAAACAATAATATCGCTCTTAACGATTTAGAAATTGAAGAATTAAATTTAGATAAAATTATATTAAATAAATTAATTCGTGACTCAATGCTTACTTACTTAGCAAAATGTTATGATTTTGATATAAGTGAAAATATGTTAATTAATTATATTAAACAATTAAAGATTTTTTATAACAAAGATAATGAATTTGATTTAGAGCTATTTAAACAAATCCTATCAAATCCTAGCCAACAAAAAGAATATCTAAATAATGTTAAGAATAATCTTATAGCTCACTGTATGCTAGACATTTTTATTCAGTCATTAAACCCAGCAACAATAATGATGAATAATACAATAAATTATATGGCAGAATACAGAATTTTTAACCTAGTATATATTGATTTAAAAAATAAACCTAAAAATTATAAAGATTCTACTATTCCAACAAAAGATAATTTAAATAATCTTTATCAAGCTAATTTAACAAAATTCCTTAAACCTGAACTAAGAAGCTTTTATTATATAAAGATAAATAGCGAGATGGTAAAAAAAGATATAACTATTTCTGATGATGAAATAAAAAAATATTATAACAGCTATCAAGATCTCTTTTTAGAAAAAGGTTGGATAAAAAATAAATCTGCTATTAAAGACTCCCTTAGATCTATTAAGATTGAAGAACAAATCCAAACATTAATAAAAGAACTAGAATATGATATTACCAAAAAAGACCTTACGTTAGAGGAAATATCACAAAAATATAAAATACCACTTATTAAGCATAACTTAATAAGTATAAAAAATATGACAAAAAATAACTCTAAAGACTTAGAGTTACTATCTGATACAGTATTTGACATGGAAGAAGGAGAAATATCCTATCCTATTGAATTAGCAAATCAAAATGAATTTGCTGTTATTGAGCTAAAATCTATACAACCTGCATATCAACAAACCTATGAGGAAGTTGAATTACAATTGAAAACTTTATTTGCTGAAAATAATCTAAAAGAATATAATCTTAATAATTTAAAAAATTTTCATGCCAATTATAATAATAAAAAAGAAAACCTCCCTAAAACCTTAAACATTAGATTGATTGAAAATCAATCACTAAATAGAGTTGATTTAATGAATCATACTCCAAAATTACCAGATTCATTAAAAGACAGTATATTCAATAGTAAACAAGATAATGTTACTCCTATTATTATACATAACAATAAAGCTTTTTTTGCTTTTGTAAAAAAAATCGCTACTAATAATTCACAAGCAAAAAAAATATTAACTAATAATTATGATAATATAGTAAATAATTATAAAGAGTCTTTATTAGAAGAAATGATTACCTATCTTACTTATCAAAATAATATGGTAATACATACCCATACCTATAATAAATAAGTAATGTATAATATTTACTTTTAGTAGTAAAAATCTCTTTACTTGTTTATATATCAAGACTATTATTTATCTGAATTATCATAATTATATTTGATAGATATAACTTAAATTTAACTATTTTAAGTAAGCTAAAAGTTAGTAAATTATAAATTGATTATAATATTAATGATTAACAAAATAAATAATTCAGAGAATTCATATGACAAAGAAAATTTTGAAAAAACTAAAGAAAAAAAATTTTGCACTGAAATAATCATTAATAATAAAGAATCAATCAGCGAAAACATACTATCTTCTAGTCATATTAAAACTAATTATAAAAAAGAAATATTAAACTACACTAGTTTTATTAGTAAGGCAGCTTATAAGCAAAAAAAATACTCAAAGATTAATAAGAATTTTCTAAATATTTTAGATTCAAGAAAAGAATTACTAAAAAAATTAATGGAAAAATACTATTCAAATTGTTACTTTTAGTAGAAATAAAACTCTAATAAATCAATTTAATAAATAATTGCTAAAAAAATAAATTATAGAATTATAACTAAATATATTAATACTTAGCTGTGATAGATGAATATCTAAAAAAAAATAACTTAATAATAAAAGGGATTATCAATAATATATATATATATTATCTAGTATTTATGATCAATATTGAATATCTAAAAAATCAGACTTTTAAAAATCACCCCAGCTTTTTGCAAAAAAAAATAGAACAAGAGGATCATTGTCAACTAAATCCTCTTCTGTATGAATATCACACTACAAGAGAAAAAAAACCTATAACTAATAGAATAAGAAATATTTGTATGACTGCAAATTAAAATATAAATAAAGTAATACATAACTATAATAATTATTAGGTATCAAATATTAATAATAAAAAAAATTATAAAACTAATCTAATAATTATTTTAAAAAGCATTTTCACTAAAAATAATTAAATAAATATGATGATAGCAATATTAAATTTATATTTAGAAATATATTTTTATATATCTTAATAAATATTAAAACCGATATTTAATACAAATCTAAAAAAACAAATGATTAAGTTAAATAACTTTGTAATATTATTAATACTTCTTATTATAGAAATAATAATTACACTTAATGCTTATGCTAAAATAGCAAAATATAATAACTTACAAACCAAAATAAATAATAGTTCAGATATTAATTTAAATAAAGATGATCTTGACACTATTAATATTGAGGTAAAAACATTTGAAAAAGAAGTAGTATTTATTTTTTATAGAAATAAAAAACATTTTATTAATTTTAAAATAAATAAAAATGTAGTACGTACATATGTTAACATGCCTGTAACTTTTAATTTAATAAATGAAGAAGTTTTCAACAAATATGCTGATAATATAAAATTAACCAATAATAACCAAATAATTGAGTTTAACTTAAAAAATTCTGTAGTATTTAATAACCATATAATTAATGGTGAAAAGCTTGATGCATTTAAGTGTATTATAAAAGAGTTTGATACTAATTTGTTAAAACTAAGTAATATTAAAAATGATCCAGATGGAATTACTTATAAAGTAATAGATAATAATAACCATGTTTTATCTTTTAACGTAGGAGTGAATAATAGCAAAATAGCAGCTTTTATAAAAGATAAATATTTATGGGTAATATTTGATCAGAAAAAAATATTTTCATTTAAAGATAAAGGGATTTTAAGTAATTTTAAAAATATTACAACCCCTACAGGATCAGTACTAAAATTTAAAATAGATCCTAGATTTGATAATGTAAAAGTAGAAAAAACAAAAAAAGGTTGGAATTTAAATTTTTCTACAGAAAAAGATTTTTCTTGGCAAGAAAATAAAGTTATTAGTCATAATCAATCTAGCTGTAAAGATGGCTTTTGTATAAGAGAAAATTTTAATCAAAATAAAATAATATCATTTGAAGATCCAGATTTAAAAGAGATAATATCAGTTATCCCTGTTGATTCTGTAGGACTAAGGATTAAAGATACAATAGAATATATTGATTTTAATATATTGCCATCAATCCAAGGAATAGTCATTATTCAATTAAATGATGATATAAAGATTACAATAAAAGAAAGAGATTTAATTATAATTTCTGATACTTCATTAGAGGAAATAAATATAATTAATAACTTTCCTGGCGACATTGAAGAATTTTTATTATTACCAACGCTACTTCCTTATATAGATAGTAATGATAGTTATCATAATTTTAATCACCAAAAAAGTATACTAATTAGCAATGCTATTTCAGAAGATAATAACAATAATAAATCTTTTTATGCTCATTTAGATCTAGCAAAATTTTTCTTTGCTCATGGTTTATATAATGAATCTCTAGCTATACTAAATTTAATAAAAAATAATCAATTATATCAAGACCACCTACAAGCAAGATTTTTAACAGCAGTAAGCTTAACTCTTACTGGATTATTTGAAGAAGGAAATAAAGAATATGATTCTTTATTAAAATATCATGATGTTCTATTAATTGATGAAATTAATTTATGGCAGAAGTACAATAATGTTATGTTAGATAATAATTACGTATCAACAATAGGTTTTTTAGAAAATTTTTCTACCATAACAACATACTATCCTAATAGTATCTATTTTCTTATCGCTTTAGCTGATTTAAAAAATGCTATATTAATAGATAATTTATCATTAGCATATAATCTAATGAAAAAAATTGTAGTTACTCCAAATACTCGGCAAATTAATAGTAATAGCTTAAAATACTATCAAGCTATGTATTATACTAAAAAAAATCAAATAATCCTAGCAAAGGAACTATATAATAATCTTATTTTTAAAACCGATGATCCATTTAATAGTACCAGAGCTAAATATGAGCTAACTAAGATATTAAAAGTAGAAAAAGAAATAACCCTGCAAGAAGCTATAAAAGAATTAGAAAAATTAAAATTCTTATGGCGAGGAGATAATCTAGAATATAATATATTACTGACCTTAGCTGATTACTATTATCAAAATAATAACTTAATCGATTCTTTAAGAACGTATAAATACATACAAACTTCATTTTTTTACTATAATAACTTTCAAGTGATCTCAGAAATGACTAAAGTATTTAATGAAATTTTCTTATTTTCTAGAGAAACTAATAAAATAGATGATTTTACACTAGTAGCTTTATTTTATGAATTTAAAGAATTAGTTCCTATTGGAGAAAAAGGGGATGATATTATTTTAACTATAATAAAAAGTTTAGTAAAACTTGATTTACTAGAAAATGCTATAGAATTATTAGATCATCAAATTACATATAGGCTAAAAGAAACAAAAAAAGTTAAAAATTCAGATAATTTAGCAATAATACTTATGCTAAATAACCAACCTAAGGAAGCTATTTTAGTCTTAGATAATACTGAAATTAATAATTTTAGTTTTGATGAACATGAATATCGTGTACGATTAAGAGCAAGAGCTTTTATTGATCTAAAAGAGTATGATATTGCATTATCATATCTAAAAGATGATAAATCTGAAGATGCAGAGATTATGCGTAAAGAAGCTTTATTTTTATCTAATAAATGGAATGATTATATAAATAATGTTGTTGATGACTTAGATTTAATGATTGCAGAAATAAATAATAACCCTGCTGTAAAACAAGACTTACTACGATTAGCTATTTCATATCATATGTTAAATAAAGAAGAACATATACAAATGATTGCGCAAGCAACAAAAAATATCTCTTATGATTTTACTAGCGCTATAGATTTATTATTAAATAAATCCCAATCTTTTAACTATCAAGAATTAGAAAAAAGTTTAAATATTAATCAAATGCAAATATTACTTAATAAATATAAAAACCAATTTTTGAATCAATAATGAGCCAATTACTAATTAAATTTAAAAAAGCTTTATTAAATACATCTAATAAAATAAATACTAGTTTAGAACAACTATTTATAAATAAAAAAATTGATGATGATACTTTAACACAACTTAAAGAACTATTAATTTCAGCTGATGTTGGAATAAATATTGCATCTAATATTGTTGATAATACAAAGAAAAAAAAATATCATAAAACAGTAACTATAAAAGAGATAAAACAATTATTAATAACAGATATAGTAAAAATATTAGATAAACAAAATAATAAATTTATACTTAACACATCCAGAAAATTAAATATAGTATTAATGTGTGGAGTAAATGGAAATGGCAAAACAACTACAATTGCAAAAATAGCTTCAATATATATCAAGCAAGGATTAAAAGTAGCTGTTGCTGCATGTGATACATTTAGGGCAGCTGCTGTATTACAATTAGAATTGTGGGCAAAAAATATAGGTGCAACAATCTACAAAGGGTTAGAAAATGCTGATCCCGCAAGCGTTGCATATCAAGCTATAGCTAATTCTATTAATAATAATATTGATTTACTATTAATAGATACAGCAGGACGACTTCATAATAAAAAAAATCTAATCGATGAATTAGCTAAGATTATAAGAGTAATAAAAAAAATTGATAAATCTGCCCCTCACCATACTTTACTTGTTATTGATGCAACTACAGGACAAAATGCTATTACTCAAGCTGAAATATTTAAAAAAAATGCAGATATTTCTGGTTTAGTAATTACCAAACTAGATAGTACAGCTAAAGCTGGTATTACTCTTGCTATTACTCAGAGATTTAATTTGCCAATCTATTTTGTAGGAATAGGAGAAAAAATAGATGATTTAAAACCTTTTATAAGTAATGATTTTGCTTATGCCCTCATTAATTAACCAACATTATTAATTATTAAGCTTTATTTAAGCATCATAACAAAAATAGTTGAAATAAAATTAGCTAATAATAAAAACAAGCAACAAATAATAATATTATAAAAGTAAGAAATAATAGAAAAACAGCAGTTTGTTGATTAAACATGTTAGCTAACTTTATAACAAATCTTTGTTCAAAATTAATAATATTAACATTCTTACATTGAGTTGCAATAAGCATCAATATTTTAATAAAAGAGAAAAAATATGAAGCTATATTCTCTAAGAAATTAAGATAATAACTAGAATATTTATATTTTTGGAAAAATATTGAGCTAATAATGCCTATAACAACTAATATTAGTTGTTTTTTAATATATTGAATTTTTATAGGTTCTAGAAAAAATATTGAAGATAGGTAAGGAATATATTGCCAAAAAAAAGTAATTACTATTAACAAAGATAACATAAAATATATACTTAATTTACTATATATATTTAAATCTAAACCTGTAGAGCGCTGCCTTATTGCATTATAAAATTGTTTCCAAGGAATAGATGCAGTAGTCATAATACTACTTAATAAAATAAAATAATCCTCTAACATAGAGCTACTATAAGTTGTTAAAGCAGTTTTTATACTTAAAATTGAAGTAAATGGCATATTAATCATAGTACATATGGCTATAAATAAAGAAAAGATAAGAATTGGACTATTAAATTTAACTATTTGCTTAGATAATATTACATTACCATGATCAATTAAAACAACAACTAAAATAGTTAATAAAGACTTATAAATGATATGTATAAATAAATAGCATATTGTACTATTTATCGCTTCTATATTACCATTACTAACAACTATTAATAAAAACCCCATAGACATAATAGACAAAGAACATAATAATGCTAATAAGTTATCTTCAAATAAGGCTTTTATACCTATATATATAATAGTAATAAAGGCAATATATTGTAAAAGATGAAGTCCAAAAAATAATTTAATTAAAATACATACTGAGACTTTGGTTGTAAAAGTAATTAAATATAAGAAACCAGAAGGAGATGATAATTGGTAAAAATTAATCATCCATCCACTAAAAGGAAATACTGCAATATTAATTAATAATCCCGATAACATAATTAGTAAAATAGCTTTAGAATAATAAGGACCATCCATTAATTGAGTAAGAGAAAATATTTGTATACTATTATTTTTATTAACTAAATATATAATTCCAATAAGAATCATATTACTGCTACATACATGAGTAAAAAAATACTTTTTAGCTGCTAAAAAAGAACTACTACCTTTATTTTTTCCTATAAAAATAATAATAGCTGAAAAAATCATCATTAATTCAATACTAACAAATAAGGAAAAAAAATCTCCAGCAAATATAGCAGATAAAGAAAAGCCACCATATAAGGCTCCTAGGATAATTTCACTTATTTTTTTTTGACCTAATGCATAAATATTAGAACTAAATAATACTACTATAATTGAAAAAGCTATCAGCTTATTAATAGAGGAAAAATCTGCAATTAAATTTAAATTATAAATTTGAATTAACTCTAGAGCATTCGGCAAGATAAATATATTATATCCTAATATAATAGGATAAATAATTGCTATACAACTAAAGATAAATTTATTTTTTATACTCATTAAAAAGAACAATGAAGATAATATTACAATAATTAATGGATGATATATCATTGCTAACAATTGTTATAAAAATACTAAAAGCTTATTTATTGTCCCCTTTATACTAAAAAATAATATTACTCCTGCAAGAGAAAAAATAATACTTAATAGCATAAAAACAGGCACCTGTTTTTCATAAATAGATAAATTGTTAATATATTTATTCTTACATTCTATATTCATAAAATAAAAAAAGTTCTTTTTTATTTTTATTTCTGATAAAAGCTCATTAGATACGTTTTTATATATATGTAGAATTATATTAGTCATATAAACTGTAGAAAATATACTACTTATAACAAGTATAATCATAGCAAATATATTGGATTGCTCTGCTGCTGCTAATAAAATTGAAGTTTTACTAATAAATCCTGCAAAAGGAGGAATACCTATAAGAGAGAGAGCAGATACTAAAGCTATTAAACTAACTTTAGGTAACATATATTTCATTCCCTCTAACTCATTAATAGTATATGTATTTTTTATGCTATAAATAATACCAATAGAATAAAAAATAGAAATCTTAGTAAAAGCATGAGATAACATATGTAAGATAGCAGCTTTGATTCCTTGGGGAGTAAAAAGAAATGCACTTACTAATGCTACAGCTAATTGACTAATAGTTGAATAGGCTAATATAATTTTTATTTCTGATTTTATTATAGCTTGTATAGAACTATAAATAACAGTAACACCAGCTATTAACAACAACCAATTATAGTTAATAAATAAACTATGCAAAAAATCTAACCCAAATATGTATATTATTATCTTATAAACACAAAATAACCCTGTTTTTACTACTACTACAGCATGTAATAAAGCACTTACAGGGTATGATGCAACCATCGCCTTAGGTAACCATTGATGAATTGGAAAAATAGCTGTTTTTGCTATCCCAAAAATAAACATTAATACTAATATTACTGACCAGCTATGAGAAAAATAAAATTTTATAAAACCATTTATAATAAAATTACCATGTCCTGCTTTATTATAAACGATAATAATAGCTGGCAATAATAACATTGTACTACTAATCATTAAAATTCCTAGGTAGGTTAATAAATTCTCTGAACCTCTCGAATTATTATGAACTATTAATGGCACAGTAAATATAGTTAATAATTCATAACCAATAAACATTGTTAATAAATTTGCTGATAACGCAATAAAACAACCTGTAATTACACAGCAATTAATAAAAAATAAATACCTATGAGAATCTGCTATATTATTAATTTTTAAAAAACCAATAGTATATAATAAGGAGATTACCCATAATACAGCCAACATATTTAAAAAAATCAACCCTACTGGCTCTAGATAAAGCTCTAAAGAGTATTTATCTAAATCAAACAACATATAACTATTTATTTCTATTCCTTGTAAAAAACAACAATCTAAAATTAATACATTAAAAAAAAATAATAGAGTTACAAATAAAATAATTATAGTACGAGATAAAGAATTCTCTTTAGTAATAAAAGGAGTAATTAAATTAACTACTCCAAGCGCCATAATGGATATTATAAGAAAATTAGGTGATATTAATTTTATCATTGTATAATGAATAATTTTTTAGTGAAATAACAATAATTTATTCTATATATCCTATTAATGCAGAGAAATCTTTTATGAACACTAACATTAAAAATTGAATAATTACAATAGCAACCAATCCATATTCTACTTTATCAATTATCACTATTTCAGTATTTTTTTTTGTACTATAATTAGTAGAAAAAAATACTGCCATAATAAGCTTCCCATGGTATAATAACGCAATACATGACCCTATTAATATAACAACCAACTCTATAAACAAAGTATTATTAATTAACAAGTTTAGTATCTTTATTTTTACTAAAAACATACTAGTTAAAGGTATAGATGCACTAAATATAATAATGAATGAATATAATAATTTAAATAAATAACTTTTTCTTATAATAATAAAATTATCAAAATTTAAATTTTTGCCTTTTTCATTAGAATAATGCTCTATAATCGCTATTATTAAAAACATCGCTACTTTATTAATCCCCTCAAATATTAATAATTGAAATAATATAGATCTTGCTTGTTCTATTGTAATTAATAACACAGCATAGCCAACTTGCGATGCACTAGAATAAATAACTACTTTTTTAAAATTTTTTGAAATAAGAGCTAAAAATGCGCATAACACTATTGTAGCCATTGCCATAGGTCTTAACATCATTATTATTAAATTGGCATAACTTATTTCAATAGTAAAGTGTAAAAACCGAATCATAATATAACACCCCATTACTCCAGAAATAGCTGCAAGATAAGTTAGCATAAATGGAGCAGTTGTAGAATAAGCTCTAATCATCCAAAAATGCATTGGAAAAAATGCTATTTTTAAAATTGCTCCTACTAAAAAAAATACAACTGCAGTGGTAATAATACGATAATATTGAACCTGGTTAGGAAGTATTAAAAAAATATCGCTTATATTCAAGCTACCTGTTATAGCTAATAAAAAACCAATACTAATTAATATTAAAGTTGCTCCTATAGTTCCTAGCATTAAATAATCAAATGCTCCAATATATGACTTAGGATTTTTACTTATTGATACTAATACATAAGTTGATAATGATGATATTTCAAGAAAAACATACATATTAAATAAATCATTAGTACTCATAATACCTAGATAGCCAAAATGAGATAATAATAATAACGTATAAAAAATATGCCTTTTTTCCTCTTTAATATAACAAGTGATAGTTGTTTCAATTAATCGCTTTCCAAATACTAAAAAGAATAACAATATCATATTCATATATATAATAAGTGGTTGATTAAGATAATCTAACCTATATTCTATACCTATAGGTGCAGGCCATCCTCCAAAAGAATAATATATTGAGCTTTTTACTGCTGGTAACATATATATAGATATAATTAAACATACTAATATAGTTACTACAGACAAAATTCGTACTAATGATAAATTAAAGCTTAGTACATTAATAAGCCCTACAAACAAAGGCAATAATACTTGTATAGCAGGTATATGTGTTACAATGCTCATTGATTTATTATTTCTGAATCAATTTTATAAGAATTAATTGTTCCGTAATGGTTATATATTTGATAAATCATTGCTAATCCTACAGATAATGTAGCAAAACCTACAACAATTGCTGTTAGCATTAACACATGGGGTAATGGACTAGTAAATAAAACACTACTATTATTTAAATCAATTGGCACTACTCCATTTCTAGGTTTACTAAGAGCTATATAGAAAATCAATACAGAATTCTGGAAGATACCAAGACCAATAATCTTCTTTATATAATTATTACTAACTAATATAATAAAAAGACCACTAGTTAGAACTACTAATGCAAAAAAATATATTAAGTTATAATGCATAAAAACCTTATTTATTTTAGAATTATCTAATATTAATCTCTAAGTAAAAAATAGATAAGAGATATTACCGAGGATACAGTTAAACCAACACCTATTTCAATACAAAAAATACCTATATGTTGACCATTAATTTTATTTTTTGCTAATGAGCTATAGTCTAAGAAATTATCATTAAATATAAAAGAAATTAATCCAATAGATAAATAAAGGAGAACTCCACTCACAGCACAAACTACTAAACTATTAATAGGGAAATACTTTTCTATTTTTTCTTTACTAAAAATTAAATCACATGCTACTATTGCGCTTGCAAATATTACTCCAGCCTGAAATCCACCTCCTGGAGAAACTTCTCCATTGATTTGAATGTATATTGCATAAAGTATAATATAAGGAATAATAAAAGGAATTAAACCTTTTGTAATAGTATATCTATTAAACATTATCTTTATTACCTTTTTTATGTGATAAAATTATTAGCATAGATAATCCTGCTATTAAAATTACTACTGTTTCACCTAATGTATCATACCCCCTATAACTAGCAAGTATTGCTGCTACAAATGAAGGAATAGCTATATCATACTTTGTATTCTCTATATAGTATTTACTAACATGAGTTTGTATAGGGTTGTCTTTAAAGCCAAATAATGGTAAATCAAAACTAGCCCAGGTTAAAATAATTATAAAAACAATAACTAATATTAAAGCTAATATTATCCTTCCCTTTGATATATTTTCATCATTATTTTTAAATATTTTGATTAGATTCAAAAAAACACATGTAGATATACATGCATTAATTGCTGCCTCTGTCATAGCTACATCTGGTGCATCCATTAACAAGTAATAATTTGATAATAATAAACTCAGAACCGATATATTAATGACAGAATATAAAAGATTCTTTGTTTTAATTATATTAATACAACTAGCAATTATTAAAACAGAGCTTATAATTAACAATACCATACTAATAGTAAATTCAAGCTTAAAAGGTAATTTAAACCAATCCATAAATCCTTAAAATTTATAATTCTATTATAATTCTATATTTTACTTACTATCAAGATGATTTTTAGCTTTATAAAGCAAAGATACTCTTGATAAAGTATATGTTGAAAGTGGATTTAATAAAAATACTAATATTATAATAAGCCAAAGCTTTATTTTCATATTAACACCTTCATATACAAAACTTAGCCCCATTAAACATAATGGAATAGCTATACATTCTACTACACTGGCCGCATGTATTTTATTATAAAAACTAGAAAAACGAATTAATGCTATTGTTCCCAAAACTATGGTAAATATACCTATAATAATAAAAATCCACCCTATATATTTAATATATATCATATTCTTATAACTTTGTTAAAAAATTATTTAATAATTACATATTAACTTTTTTATATATTGAAATAAATAACTAAATAAGTGATTAACTAAATAGATAGATAAAAATTCTACAACTATGATCTTGTATAACATACTTATTTATAACCTAATATTAGATTTGCTATATATTTTCTTTAATCCATAATATCATCTTTTTAACTAAACTATTATATGATTTACTAACTAAAAAATTATTGTGTACTTCTACCATTTTAGATTTTATTATCCCAACAACAGCAGAATAAGTGTATGGGTTATAACCTTCTTTAAATCCTGTAATATATTCCGGTTTTGCCAATCTTACATGTTTATTAAAAACGCTAGTTATTAAATTTTTCAATCCTTGTAAACTTGCGCCCCCTCCTGTTACAACTAACTTATTAGAAATAACAGAATCTATTTCTATATTATTATATTGATCTCTTATCTGTTCAAATATTGGTTTCAATCTAGAATAAATAATCTTAGATAATTGTAGTGAACTAATAGATAAATCTTTATCAACATAATTATCTTCTAATTCCCCTATTTTAATAATCTCTGGTTTACTAATTATATCAGAAGTAGCTGCTCCATATAAAATCTTCAACTTTTCAGCTTTTTTTATACTTATACCAAAAGCTTTTGCAATATCTAAAGTAACATGAAAACTTCCTAAAGAGACATACCCTATATAAATTAATTTTTTATTAAAGAAAACAGCAAAGCTAGTAGTATGACTTCCTATATCAATAATTAAAGCCCCTATCTCCTGTTCTTCTTTTGTTAAACATGATAATCCTGCTGTATAGACAGCTAACATTACTTCACTAACATTAATTTGACAACGAGTAAAACAATTAATAATATTAGCTAGCATTAACGAATTAACAGTTATAATATGCATTTGACAGCTTAATTGATTTGCATACAACCCAATAGGTTCATCTATTACACAATTATTATCTATAGAGAATTCAACAGGAAAACAATGAATAACATCCTGATTAGGGACATTAAATTCTAATAACACTTTATCTATAAGTTTTTTTACATGTGTTTTGGTAATTAGAATATTACTACTGCTTCCTATTTTAATACTATTATTAATATAATAGGATTTAGCTCCTATTCCAGATAATGAAATTATGACCTCTTTTATATTTTTATCACTGACTTTCTCTAACTGATAAATAGCAGACATAACGCTATTTTCTGCTGCCACTATATCAGTGACTACCCCTGATTTTAAACCTAACGAAGAATGCACTGACTGAGCAACAATATTCAATACCCCTTGCCTATTTGCACGAGCTGCGATAGCTGATATTTTACTACTACCTATATCAATAGCAAAATAATTAGGCGATTTTTTTTTCATATTTGTATATATAATGAAATAATCAAGAAAATTTAATATATAAATATATAAATATATAAATATATATTCAAGAACATTAATTATTTTCTTGAAAAAATAACAAGCATATAGTATCTATTAGCACGTTTAGTAAAGCTAAGTTAATTTAGGATAGGTGTCCGAGTGGTTGAAGGAACTGGTCTTGAAAACCAGCATACGCTTTTGCGTATCGTGGGTTCGAATCCCACCCTATCCGCCATAATAAAATAATATATTAGATACAACTAATAATTTATATAAACTACTAAAAGCATTGTTGCCTTTCTACTTTATTAAAAAAATGTTATAAAGTAAATTGGCCTAACAATGTTTTTATTATATTTCTACTAATCTATCTCCACTTAGAATATGAACATTAAATAATATATCTTCTAGACAATAAGATTTTTCCATAATAGATTTAATTATTGGAATTACATCGTTAACTTCATTATTTGGCGATTCAAAAATAAGCTCATCATGAATCTGCAAAATCATTTTCGTTTTCATTTGTAGTCTTTCTAATGCCTGATATAACTCTACCATTGCAATCTTGACAATTTCAGAGGCAAAACTTTGTATAGGAGCATTAATTGCTGTTCGCTCTGCTAAAGATTTACTACTGTAATCTTTACTATTTATATTAATAATAAAGGATTTTCTTCCTAAAAAATTAGTAACATAACCATATTTTTTAGCAAAATCTATAGTATTAATCATATATTTTTCGATTCCTGGATACTCATAAAAATACTTATCAATATATTGTTGAGCCTTAGTGCGTGTTATATTTAATTGTTTTGCTAAGCCAAATGCACTAATACCATATATTATTCCAAAATTTATTGCTTTTGCTTTACGTCTCATATCTTTATCTACTTCTTCTGCTTTCACTGAAAAAATTTGACTAGCAGTTTGAGTATGAATATCAACATTATTAATAAAAGCTTCCTTTAATGGTTTGATATTTGCAACACAGCTTAATATTCTTAATTCTATTTGAGAGTAATCTGCTGAGATTAATTTATACCCTTTTTGAGTAATAAAGGCAGCTCTAATTTTATTCCCCTCAATAGTCCTAATAGGAATATTCTGTAAATTTGGTGATCTTGAACTTAATCTACCTGTAATAGTAGATGCTTGTAAAAAAGTAGTATGTATACGGTTAGTCTTATTATTTACTTGCTTCAGTAAATTATCTATGTATGTATTCTTTAACTTACTAAAATGACGAAATTTTAGTATTAAAGATGCTATTTCATAGCCTTGATCTTTTAATTTTTCTAGAATATCTGAACTAGTAGTATAATATTTAGATTTCACTAATAGTTTAGAAAAAGGCAATTTCATTTTATCAAATAATATTTCTCCTAATTTCTTAGGAGAAAGTATGTTAAATACCTGACCAGTAAAAGTAAAAATTTTATTTTCTAATTGACTTATCTCATTTGAAAACTCTTGTGATAACTCCCTTAAGTAAACAGTATCTACTTTTATTCCTATTTTTTCGATTGTATTTAAAACATAACATAAAGGTATATCTATCTCTTGATATAAATGCAATACTTTACTAGTTATCAATAATTCTAATAACCTATCGTAACACTCTGAAAAATACTGTATAACATTAGATTGATCTAACGACTCTTCTATATTATAGCCAGAGTAAGTATTAATAATATATATTAGAGAATCCTCTTTTTTACCAGCATTTATGCAATAACTCATTAAAAATAAATCTTCGCATCCCTTCAAAGAACATTTAATTATTTTTAAAAAATCTTTTAGATTAAAAACAATTTTCTTAATTGATTCATCAGCAAATAAAATATGTATTAAGCTATTTAAATTACTTTTTAATATATTATCTTGATAATAATCAATAATAAAAATTTGATTTTTTGTTGCAAAAGAAATTTTTATAATATTATTAAAATAACGCAAATCAGCTGAAACTCTACCCTCTTGTTCGATTATTGATAACATTTGATTAAATTCATATTCAGTTTTTATTTCTTGAATATTGTTATTAACAATAATATCCTGTTCTAATTTAGTCTTTACATAATCAGCTATCTTTAAATTAAATAAATCTTCTACCCTCTTAATAAGAGAGTTAAATTCATAATCATGCAAAAATTTAGAAATCTCCTTTACATCAGGTGAAACTAACCTAAAATCTTCTATTTTATAGTCAATTTTTACATTTTTATTAAGACCAACTAAACACCAAGATAACATTGCATTATTATAGTTTTTAGTTAATAATTCTTGATAACGTTTATTTTCTATCTTATCAATTGATTTATATATTGCTTCTACACTTCCATATTTATTAACTAACTTTGAGGCAATCTTAACCCCTATCCCTTTTACTCCTGGAATATTATCAGATTTATCTCCTATTAATGCTTGAACATCTCTTACTTTATCAGCAGTAGTCCCAAATTTCTTTTTAACACTATCCGATAAAATATACTGCGCTGCAATAGGATTATACATTTCAATATAATCACTCATTAATTGTATTAAATCTTTATCAGAAGAGGCTATTATTAATGGTTGTTTTGCTTCAGTAGCATGTTTAGCTATAGTAGCAATTAGATCATCAGCTTCAAAACCTACTTTTTCTAAAATAGATATATTAAAAGCCTTTATTAAGACTCTCAACAATTTTAATTGCTGAATTAAATCATCTGAGATTGTAGGTCTATTTTTTTTATATTCTTTATATATATTATGACGAAAAGTTTTTCCTTTACTATCAAGTACTACAACTACATATTTTGGTTTTAAATCTTTTAATATTTTTATAAACATCGAAGTAAAACCATATAAAGCTCCTACTGGTGTACCTTTTTTAGTAGTTAAAGAAGGTTGAACATGATATGCTCTGTATATAAAACTATAACCATCTATAACTAATAACTTATTTGACATATTGAATACTACTTATTGTTCTCTCTTAAACTTAAAATAAATAATTTATTTTGTAATAACCTTAAATATTAACAATCTTTTATCTCTTTAATAACTTTTAATAGAAAAAATTATTTATTCTATAGACTTAATATAATTTTAATTTAGGTTATAATTAACTTAATTTTTATTTAAAATTTTGAGCATAACTTTTCTTAATGATAGAAGATTTTTGAGAAAATACTACCTCATAGTAATAGTTATTCTTTTTTGCAAAAGCAACAGCATTTTCACAACTAGAAAACTTTATTTTTACTTCATTACTCATATCACTAGATGAGGTACGACCAATTAAAGAATCTTTAAATTGACTATTATCGCTTCTAATAAACTCTAATAACCAATAATCGTTATTACCTACAGATTGTTTTGTTGATTTCGCAGGTTGAGAAATTCTTACTATCATAAAAATATAAATATTTATATTGTATCTAATAAAAAATTGGAGTAGACTTATTGGAAGAATGAAAATATAGGGTAAAATACAAGTTTTAGTGATTACCTTAAATCAACATAAAAATTACTATATACCATCTTCCATATAAAATAATATTATATCAACTACAATAAGTCTATGACTATTATTAAAAATATGAGTTTTGAGGACGCATTAACAGAACTTGAAGAGATAGTAAAAAAAATTGATGCAGGTAAAGAAAGCTTAGAGTCCACTATTAATATATTTGAACGTGCTGTACTTTTAAAATCACATTGCGAAAAAATGTTAACTGAAGCAAAACTAAAGATTGATAAAATTACTCAAGACAATGATGGAATAATAACTACAACACCAGTTGAAAACTAAACCATTAATATATCATATTCATATATAAAGATATATATAAACTGTAAAAACTATACTGAATATATAATTAATAATTCATATAAGCTATAAAATAGTGGCTATAGATGCATAAAACTAAATGACTATTTTTTATACAAAATGAATATTATGTACACACCTATATAATGTATCATGAACAAACTATTAAAAATTAACATATTTATTATTACTATATTCTTTGTATTAATCATTACTGTTACAAATTTAGTTATATTTTACTTATATACTCCAGGTCCTTTAAAAAAAGCTATTACTATTACTATAAATAAAAATACCTCTATAAATAAGGTAAGTACTATATTATATGATCAAAATGCTATAAAATACCCTAAATTATTTACAATAATTAGCACTTTATTCTCATATTATAATCCACTAAAAAGTGGAGAATATTTATTAACTGAATATAGTTCTGCTTATCAAATAATAAAACAACTCAGTAATGGTAAATCAATTATACATAAATTTTTTGTTCCTGAAGGAGTAACAGTACATGAAATTTGTACAAAATTAACAGAAGAAGAAAAATTAACAGGCTCTCTTAATTGTAATATCACTGAAGGTTATTTAATGCCATCAACCTACTTTTTTTCATATGGAGATCAACGTCAAAAATTGCTAGAAAAAATGATGAATAATATGTCAGCAATATTAGATGAATTAACACTACAATTAACACCTAATTTTCCTTTAAAATCTAAAGAAGAGATATTGATTTTAGCATCAATTGTAGAAAAAGAAGCTAGTAACAATAAAGAAAAGTCAAAAATAGCTGGTGTGTTTATAAACCGCTTAAATCAAAATATGAAATTACAATCAGATGTTACTGTTATTTATGCCTTAACTAATGGTAAAAAAAAGTTTTCTAGAGCTCTTACTAAAACAGATTTAACTATAAAATCTCCTTATAATACTTATTATGTAAAAGGTTTACCAATAACTCCTATTACTTGCCCAGGACGTAAATCATTAGAATCTGTTATTAATTATGAAAAAACTAGTGCCTTATATTTTATAACAAATGAAATAGAAGGAGAAACTTACTTTTCAAATACTTTTGCTGAACATGTTAATTATAATAATAAACAAAAAAAACGCAAAAATGCAATTAACAATAATAAAAAGCCATAATCATTAAAAAAATCCAGTTTGTTTTTTAATAATTTCTAACCCAAGATGAGTAAATGCGCTATTAGTAATAACTCTTCCTCTAGCTGTACGCTTTAAAAATCCTATTTGTATTAAATATGGTTCAATTGATTCTTCAATTGTATCTCTTTTTTCAGATAAAGCAGCTGCTATTGTTTCAATCCCAATAGGGCCTCCATTATAATTATTACTAATAAATTTTAAATAACGATAATCACTACTATCAAGACCAGCTTTATCTACTTCCATAGAGTTAAGAGCTTTATCTGCTACCTGTTGATTAATATGCATAGCATTATCTACAAAAGCAAAATCACGTACACGTTTTAATAACCTTAAGGCAATTCTAGGAGTCCCACGAGAGCGCATTGCAATTTCAGCAGCTCCTGTGTCAGTTAAACTTGTATTAAATAAAATAGCAGCCTTAGTTAAAACTATTTTTAACTCTTCAATGTTATAAAAATTTAATCTCATAGGAATCCCAAATCTATCTCTTAATGGATTACTTAATAGCCCTAATCTAGTAGTTGCACCAATTAAAGTAAATTTAGGCAAATTAATTCTCATAGAACGAGCAGCAGGACCTTCTCCAATAAGAATATCTAAAACAAAATCTTCCATAGCAGGATATAATATTTCTTCAATATTGCCATTTAACCGATGAATTTCATCTATAAACAACACATCATAGGGCTGTAAATTAGTAAGAATTGCAGCAAGATCAGCTGCTTTGGCAATGATTGGTCCAGAGGTAGCTTTTAAATTTACCCCCATTTCATGGGATATAATATAAGCTAATGATGTTTTTCCTAAACCTGGAGGCCCATAAAATAATGTATGATCTAAAGGTTCTTTTCTACTAATTGCTGCTTTAATAAAAACATTTAGGTTAGTTTTTATCTGCTCTTGTCCAATAAAATCAGATAACTTCTTTGGCCTAAGAGATAAATCTTTATCTAATTGTAACTCTTGCTGAGAAAGAATTGCGGTATTAGCCATATAGTTTTATTTTTTATATTATAAAAATACCATTAATACAATATATATTATCAATAAAGGTTATAATACTATTAATTAGGTTTTTTAAGAGAAAGCTTAATTATTTCATCTAAAGAAATATTCTTATTATTGTTAAATATATTAATTACTCTATTATGTGCGTCTATCCTATTTATGCCAAGATTAACTAAAGCTGATACAGCATCAATAATCATAAAATTATCATTATTATGAGTTTTTTCTTTTGTATTCAAGCTTGATGTAGTTATACAAGTAGAAAACTTATCTTTTAGTTCCACAATAATTCTTTCTGCTAATTTATTGCCTATTCCTGGGATAGTACTAAAAATACTTCGATCTTTATTAATCAATGATATTTCAATTTCCTTTATACTTAAATAAGAAATTATATTAAGCGCCATTTTACTTCCAACTCCTTTTATTGATTGTAATAAAATAAAAGCATTCTTCTCAGATATATCCTGAAACCCATATAAATGAATATGATCTTCTCTCACATGAGTATAAATAAATAACTCAATAATTGTTCCACTAGTAAGATTGTTAAGCAATTTTTTAGGGCAAAAGATCAAATACCCTATCTCATTATTATTGACAATGAGATGATCAAAAAATATTTGATCTATTACACCTTTAATTTTTCCTATCAAATTAAATTCTTAATCGTTATCATTCAAATCCAAATATACTTAATAACTTATTAATTAATAAAAAATATTTATCATACACATACTAGCAGTATAGATTCATTTATACAATGAAGTCTTAGTATATTATTCAGATTTTTCTTTTTCTATATTATTAAGTAAATTCATAGTTTCTAATAAAGTATTTTCGCTGGTCAATTTTTTTAAAAAAATTAATTTATTATTAGGTTTTATTTGAGTTTGTTTAACAAATTTATTAATAAAAGAAAAAACCATTTCTGAAACATTATAATTTTTATTAAAAGTAATAACAAAACCATTAGGACCACTATCTATACTTTGAACCCCTAACTCTATACATTTATGTTTTATTTTAATAATTTCTAGCAAATTATTAAACTGAGAAGGAATTATTCCAAATCTATCAACCATTTCATTCTTAAAAGAATCTAACTCATTTTGAGTTAATAAATCTCCTATCCTACGATAAATACCCAATTTAATTGATGTATCAGGAATATATGTATCAGGAATATATACTGGAACAGCTAAGTTAATATTTGGAATAAATAATTCTTTACTAATTTCAGTTGTTTTATATTTAAGATTTTTTAATGCTTCATCTAGCATTTCGTAATATAAATCTATTCCTACTTCTTTAATATGACCTGATTGTTCTGATCCCACAAGGTTTCCTACCCCTCTAAGATCCATATCATAACTAGCTATTGCAAAACCTGCACCTAAATAATCAATATTTTGCAATATTTCTAATCTTTTTATAGCCTTGGTAGAACTATTATAATTATTAGATAATGTTAAATAAGCATACCCCTTAACTTTGCCTCTTCCTACTCTCCCCCTAAGTTGGTATAATTGACTCAACCCTAGATGATTACATTTATGTATTATAATAGTATTAGTAGATACAATATCAATTCCGGATTGGATAATAGTAGTAGAAATTAAAATATCAAAATTACCTTCATAAAAATCAAGCATAATTTTATCAATCTCTGAAGAAGGCATTTTACCATGAGCAATTTTATAACTTAACTCTGGGACAATATCGTTTAACATTTTTGCAATATAATCTATATCTTTAATTTTTGGACAAACATAAAAACTATGTCCTCCTCTAGATTTTTCTTTAACTAAAGCTTCTCTAATAATTGATTTATCAAAAGATACCAAAGTAGTACGAACAGGTACTCTATCAATCGGAGGAGTTGATATTAAGCTTAAATCTTTTACTCCTAGCATAGACATCTGTAATGTTCTAGGAATAGGCGTAGCAGATAAAGACAATATATGAACTCCTATTTTTAAAGATTTCAACTGCTCTTTTTGTTTAACCCCAAAATTTTGCTCTTCATCGATAATTAGTAATTTTAGATTATTAAATTTAATATCATGAGCTAACAGCTTATGTGTTCCGATTATAATATTGATGCTACCTGAAGCAATTTCTTTCTTAATCCTTTTAGTTTCTTTTGGAAGAACTAATCTTGAAATACACTCAATTTTTATATTAACTCCTTGAAATCTATCAATAAAATTTTTATAATGCTGCCTGCATAATATAGTAGTAGGGACAATAACTGCTATTTGAGGATTAACTTCGCACTTATCAAAAGCTACAAGGCATGCTGCTCTCATAGCAACTTCTGTTTTTCCAAACCCTATATCTCCACAAACTAACCTATCCATTAATTCGCCAGATTTTAAATCATTTTTGATATCATTAACAGCATTAAGTTGATCATCTGTTTCTAAATAAGGAAATTGCTGACAGAATTTATCATATATCTGATCATTTATTTCTATAGTATCAACCTTACTTAACTTTCTTTCTGCAGTAATCTTAATAAGATCTTCTGCTATATCTTGAATTTTTTTTCTTGCTATCCCTTGTCTTTTTTGCCAACTTACCAACCCTAGTTTATCAAGAGCAACATCATTAAAGCCATATCTTTTAACTAACTTAATATTTTCGACAGGAACATATAATAAATCATCATCACGATAACTTAGTTTTAAACATTCATGTAAGATACCTCCAGCAGAAATATTTTCAATTTTTATAAATCGTCCTATTCCATGATCTCTATGTACTACTAAATCTTGCTCCTTTATATTGTCTATTTCTTTTAAGATATTTACTAATTTCTTTTGTGATGTTGTTTTATTATTATAAGTAGAAAATTTATTACCAAAAATATCTTGTTCAGAAATAAATAAATATTTATCAGTAAGAAAACAAGAAGACAAAGGGGCAAAAGTAAAATTAATAACATTTTCTTTTGCTTCCGTTAAAAAATTAATTTTATTAGTGCCATAGCCGTAATCATTTACTACTAATTTAATTCGCTCTAAAACATAGTTAGACTGATAAAAAATAATAATAATTTTATATTTATTATTATTAATTAAATTTATTAACTTATCATTATCTTTCTTATCAGAAGAAGAACCTAATAAAGAAACAGTATCTATTAAATTAATATTAAAACTATTACCATATTCTATGCAAATAGCATTAGTTTGATTTATTAACCTTTCTTTAATATCTTTAACAGTAAAAATTAATAATTGTGGAGGAATAGCATAAAAATATAATTCTGAATTATCACTATTCTCTTTTGTTCTTTGCTTATACAATTCATTATAATGATTTTCATACTCTCCCATTCTATGCAAATTTAAATTATCATAAATAATAATATAATTATTATTTAAATAATCTACTAGTTGATGCATTTCCTTATAAAATAAAGGAGTTAAATACTCAAAACCACTAGATTTTTGCTTTGAGATTATTTGAGAATAAAGTGAACTACTGGCATGATTATCTCCAAACAATTTAGAAAAATTTTCTTTAAAAGTTGCAATAGTTTGATCATTAATTAATAGTTCACTAGAAGGAGTTAATAAAAAACTACTAATAGTTCTATTAGACAGTTGAGTATTAATCTCAAATATTTTTATTGATTCTATATAATTCCAAGCAAAATTGATTCTATATCCTTGATTATTGCCTGTGACTATATCAATTATTTCTCCTCTAATAGCAAATTCTCCTCTTATCATAGCTACATTTGTTCTAATAAAACCATTATTTATTAAAAATTGAGATAATTGCTTTAAAGTATAATTTAATCCCTTAAACAGTAAAAGAGTGTTACTAGAAAATATATCTGGAGAAGGAAGCTTATTCATCAAATTTATTGCAGCAGTAACAATAACCTTACAAGATTTTAGTATACTTAACTGAGATAATACATGTGCTCGCTTCCCTAATATCTCTTTGCTTGGAGAAACTCTATCATAAGGAGTAGTATCTAAACTTGGAAAATATATAACGCTACTTTTATCATAATCGTTATCAATAAAAAAGGTCATTTGTTGATATGCCTTTATAGCACTTTCTTCATTTACTGTACATAATATAATATTTTTTTTATAAAGCTGAAATTGTTTGTAAGAAAAATAACATTTAGCAGCAAGAGGAATCTTTATATTTGTCATTATAACATAAAAAATTGATATTATTAATTATTAGTTAATATCAAAATTAATAATACGTAATAGTAATGTTAATATATTATCAGGTGGAATAGATTTTTTATTATACCAGCTTAAAATTTCTGTATCAGAATAATTTAAAATATATAATAAATCTAATAACTCATTATCTGTCATATCTCCAACACATTGCTTAGTAAAATTACTTAAAATAATAGCAAGTTCTTTACATCCTCTATAATAACTAAGATAAAGTAATTTTTTTATCAGAAACATTCTTTCTTGATTATTCATTTTTAAGATCTTGCAAAATTTTTTTATGGTCATATTATAAATAATAAATCAAGACTTCAAGTATAAATAAATTAGATATGCAGTTATTATAAAAAATATTAAACCTTTAATTACTCTGCCAATATATATTGTACTAGTGAGTGTATAATAGTTAATAAAAACTAACATAATTAATCAATTAATGAATAAAATTATGACCCCTTTATCAAATATGTTAGATCAACAAGAAAATGCAAATAATAATCATAATAATTCGCCTTGGATTAATGTATGTCATGATTTACTAGAATGTTATGGTGCAATATTGTACAAAAGCTGGTTTAGTAAAATTAGTTTTTTAAAAATTTCTGCATCGAAAACAGTAATTTTATTAGCTCCAAGTAATTTTATAAGAGATTGGATTAAATCAAATTATTATGATAACATTCTACGTTTTTGGCTCCAATATGATCAAAATATAAAATCAATAGATCTCATTACTAGAGAAAATAACCATTCAGATAACATTGCAGCAATTAAAGCTCCTAAAAACCATATAGAATCAGTAGCATCTAGCTCATATAATAATAATGAAAAAATAAAGGATGATATTAAAAATCCTAAAGTTTTAAATTCTTTGGATTCAAGATTCACTTTTGATAATTTTGTAGTAGGAACTACTAATGAACTAGCATATGCAGCAGCACTAGCTGTAGCTGAATCAAAAAGTTCGGTAGCAAAATCAAATCCTTTATTTTTATATGGAGGAGTAGGCTTAGGGAAAACTCATTTAATGCATGCTATTGCTTGGCACACATATAAACTCAATTCACATCGTAAAGTACTATATATGTCAGCTGAAAAATTCATGTACCGTTTTATTAAAGCATTACGTAATAAGGATGTAATGTCTTTTAAAGAAGAGTTTCGTTCGGTTGATGTACTTATGATAGATGACATTCAATTCATTTGCGGAAAAGATAGTACACAAGAAGAGTTTTTTCATACATTTAATGCAATTATTGATAATAACAAACAAATGGTTATATCTTGCGATAGATCTCCATCTGATTTAAATCAAGTAGAAGATAGAATTAAATCTAGGCTTGGATGGGGATTAGTTGCAGATGTGCATAGCACTACCTATGAACTAAGGCTTGGTATACTTCAATCAAAGCTTGAACAAATGAATATTAAAATCTGTACAAGAGTAATTGATTTTCTAGCTACAAAAATTGTTTCTAATGTAAGAGAACTTGAAGGTGCATTAAATAAGGTTATCGCTCATTCAACACTAATTGGACGAGATATTACAATAGAAAGTACTCAAGATATTTTAAAGGATTTATTAAGATCAAATGAGAAAGCTATAACTATTGAAGAAATTCAAAAACAAGTAGCACATAGATATAACATTACCATTAGTGAAATGTCATCTTTTCGTAGGTCAAGAGCTGTTGCTAGACCAAGACAAATTGCAATGTATTTATCAAAAATATTAACATCTAAAAGCCTAGCAGATATAGGAAAAAAATTTTGTAAAAAAGATCATACTACAGTGATGCATGCAATAAAAAAAGTAGAACATTTAGTATCAACTGATCATGCTTTTAAAGAAGAGGTGAATTTACTAAAAACAATATTACAAACTTAAATAAAGTGATAATATAAAAAATTAAAGATAACAATGAATAATAATTTATGCTTGAAGTAATAGTACAAACTAAAGAGTTAACGCATGCTTTAAACTTTGCATCTTCTATCGTAGAGAAACGTAATGTTATTTCGGAATTAAATAATATTAAACTTACTACAAAATCAGATAGCCTAGAGATTGGGGCTACTGATATGGATATATATTTAAATCAAACCATAGGAGCAAAAATATTATCGCAAGGTGAAACAACAATATCTTCTAGAACTTTTGCTGATATTATCAGAAAAATTCCAGATAGTACCCTTACACTAAAGCATGATAAAACGTCAAATAAATGTTTAATCATTGGTAAAAATTGTCAGTTTGATTTATTCACTTTATCCCCATTACAATTCCCTATATTAGAAAATATAGCATCAGATCCTCATCTTAAAATATCATGTAGTAATTTTTCTAAGATTATAGAATATAGTTCTTTTGCAATATCAAATGATGATACTAGATATAACTTAAATGGTATATACTTACATATAAAAGACAATAATCTATTTAGTGTAGCTACTGATGGCCATAGATTATCATTATCTTCATGTACTCCAATTGAAATAAATAACTACTCTAAATTTGAAGTAATTATTCCTAAGAAAACTACTAATGAATTATTAAAAATTACAAAAGATATATTTTATTATAATCATGATGCTTATGTAACATTAAATCATAATAAAATTCAATTTACATGTCGTAATTTATTAATAGTGTCTAAAATAATAGATGGAACATTTCCTGATTATAAAACATTTATCCCTAATCATAATCAAAACAAGCTTATTATAAAAACAAAGCTATTAGCAGACGCTATTGATCGTATAGCTACAATTACAGTTGATAAATTTAGAGCAATAAAATTACATATAGATAATAGCCTAATTAAAATCACAGCATATGGAGAAACAACTGGGAAAGCTGAAGAACGATTAATATACTCAGAAAAAAAAGAAGAATATTGCAAATTTATAGGAACTAAACTAGTAATAGGTTTTAACCCTAGATATTTATATGATGTGTTAAATATAATAAAAGATCCTATAGTAGAAATTTTTCTACATGATCCTTTTTCTCCAATATTAATAAAATCTCTCAATCAAGTAGATAATATTTTTGTTATTATGCCTATTAGAATTTAATAAAAAACTTTCAAAAATCAACTTATTTTTTTTAGTCTTTCTATATGCCTACCTCCTTCAAAAGTAGTACTAATAAATTGATCAATCATCCTTATTACTAGAGTTTCTTCAATAATTTTAGATCCTATTATCAAAACATTGGCATTATTATGCTGCCTTGCTTGTTTTACCATAAGCAAATTAAAACATAAAGCAGCTCTAATATGTACATACCTATTGGCAGCTATTGACATACCTATACCTGAAGAACAAATTAATATTCCAAAATTAATTCGTTCTTCTAACATTGTTTCAGATAATTTGGCTGCATAATCAGGATAATCAACTCTAACTGTATTATTTGTTCCTAAATCAAGATAATTAATCTCTATATCTGTTATAGAATTAATAATCTTAGACTTTAATTTAAAACCATGATGATCACTTGCTATAGCTACTACACATTTCATAATATTTATAATAAAATACAATAATTTATAATTTAAAATTAGTAATAATAACGCAATGCTATTATATTATATTATGCTATTATACTCTACAGCTTTGCTTACTACTAGCAATAATATAAAAACTAATTTATATATTTTATTATGAAAATAATTATTTTTTCTATCTTTATCTCATTATTATTGACATCATGTGATATTTCACGTCTATCCCCAGCTCCCATTATATATAAAAACCCAGATAATGATACAAAAAAAGAGGAATTAATAGAATTTGATAAAAAATCATCCTATATTTATGATGATGATGATGATGATGAAATTATATCATATAAAAATAATAATGAGCAAAATAGCAGGGGAAGTAACCAAAAATTAAATAATGATACACCTACCATATCAGAACAAAAGGATATTGAATATAAAATTTATCACCATGTTAAAAAAAACGAGACTATAAATGATATCATAAAGCAATATAATACTACTTTAGAGGAAATTATTATATTAAATGATTTAGATTTTCCTTATGATTTAGAAGAATTCCAAATAATACAGGTAAAACCGAACAATAAAAATCTAACTAGTAAAAATAGTATAAAACATAAAAAAGAGCCAATAGATAAAACGATATCATTTACAGAAGAAAAAAAAGAAATCAAATTTATATATCCAGTAATAGGAGATATTAGATCTTATTTTGGTACACGTAATAAAAATGGAGGAATCAATAAAGGAATTAATATTATTGCTAAACAAGGTACCCCTGTAAAATCAGCAACTAATGGAAAAGTATTTTATACAGGAGTTGATTCTATATTTGGAAACTTAGTTATCATACAAGTTGATAATAAAAATTTCTTTATTTCATACTCTCATCTAGAAAGTATTATAATAACTAAAAATTCCTTTATAAAACAAGGAGATATAATTGGATATGTAGGAAAAACTGGTGATGTTACATTTCCCCAATTACATTTTGCTATTAGAGAAGGTAAGATAGCTAAAGATCCTCTTCTATACCTACCTAAAAAAAATTAACTTAAAAAAAATAAAGCACAAATAGAAAAAAAAGTAATAATCATAATATAGAAAGCAATATAAATATAATTATATGAAAAATAATATAAACTTAAACAAATAACAGGAGTAGTTTGTCCTATGATAGATTTACCTAATGCATTACCCATACCAATAATTAGGTATTTGTTATTATTATTAACCAACTTAGTAAGAAATATTCTAAAAGGAATAGTAAAAGTAATACCAATAATAATAATCCACAATCTAAAGAAAATTATATAACAAAAGGATGCTCCTTTGATAAAATACCAAATAGGAAAAAAAGTAAGAAAAAAAAATATAAGTATGTATCTCATTACCTTTAAAAGATTAAAACCTTTTATTACATAACCTATTATAGGCAAAGCCAATATATCAATAAATAACAGTAAAACGTTAGACTCCATCATAACATTAAGACTAATATCTGTAATCAAAGGAACGAATGTATTAATTACTATAAAACCTATATAATAAATAAGATAAGAAAAGCCAGACATAACAGCTACTAATAAGACAGTAATCTTATATTGCCAAAGAATTTTTATATTAGTAATAAAATCAAATTGAAAAGGTAGAGGAGAGTGTAATAGATAGGTTTTCTTTATAGTTAAAGAAAATAAAATATATCCAATAACACCTAAAAAGCTAGATAAAAAAAATGGAACTCTCCAATAATAATTAGGTTGACTAGAATTAATAACTAATACTGATACAATAGAAGCAAATATTGTTGCCCCTATACTAACCATTTGATATAAATAGGAAGCCATAATAGCTGATTTTTTTATTTTATTATTAATAACATATAATTCAGCAATAGTACTTCCTCCTGAAGAACAAATAGCTTCTAAAAATTTTAATATAATTAATGTAAAAGGGGCAATTATATTTATTGCTTGATATGTTGGGATAATTGCAATTAATAATGAAACAATAATAGCTCCGATTATTGAATAAGAAAAAATAATTATAGGGTGATAAGATCTAGTCAACACAGCAAAAAGAAAAGCCCCTAAAGGTCTAGCAAAAATTGAAAATATAATTAAAGTATAAGTTATTATTATAGAAAGCAATTTATTGTCAGTAGGAAAAAAAAGTGAAGCTAAAACAGGTACTAAAAAAGTGTATACAGAACGAATAAAACTATCAATAGAATGACAAATAAGAATAAAATAATCAGTCTTAGACAATTTCTGCATCTTCTTTAAAGTCATACTATATAAAATTTATTCATATAACCATACTAGTTATTCAATTAGTTATTAACAAGATTAAGATTTTATAGTAATATTATACAAACAACCTCACTGCATAGTCTTTAATAAAAACTTATTAAAGACTATAGACTGCACGATTATCTTTAAAATTTATCACATACAACAGAATAATGCTATATATATTAAATAAAATAATCTATGGCTAATTTATAGAAGACTAACAATTAAAATTCATTGTATCTTAAAACAATGTAGCTACTGCTCGCCTTATTCCTTTATTTACTTTAAGAAATTAAAGATTCAAGTAATAATTTTTTATAGACAAAAATGACTATTATGCTATTCTGTAATATTGGGGCTATGGATAAAAAATTATTAGCTATAAGACAATATTTCAGTTATTATTAACTAATAATTAATGAATAACTAATAAAACATATGTTTTACAATATTAAACAAACAGCACGTTTTCAAAAATACATAATTATAATCGCAATATGCTGTATAATATTATTAATATTGATTCATAACAATATTAATGGTTATGTAGATAATTTTTTTAATAAAATAGAAAGTAGTTTTACTGATAACACTTCACAGCAAAAAAAAATAACAAAAGAAAAGTCTAATCAAATTAATTACACAGTTATTGTAAAAAAAGGAGATAATTTAATTAAGATTTTAGAACAACAACATATAATAAGATCCGATATTAATAAACTAGTAGAATTAGCACATAAAGAACCAATATTATCGAAACTCCAAATAGGACAGAAAATAGTATTTTACTATAAAAATAAAAATAATAGGCTTTCAATAAAGAAAATATCAATCACAATTTTACCTAATAAAGAAATTAACCTTATTAAAAGTGATAATGTTTTTTTTCTTAGTTATAAGACCTATAATTTCAATAAATTTATTACAAAAAAAACACTATTAATAGAATCATCAATAAATGATACTCTTAATAAATTGGGGGTATCTACTAAAAATATTAATAAATTAATTAATGCTTTTAGTAATGAAGTAAATTTTAAAAGAGACATAAAAAAAGGCGATAAGATTACATTGATTATTGAAAAATTTGTAAATGAAAATAATAACTTTTCTCATTATGGATCAATATTATTTGCTTCTCTAAATATCTCTGGTCAAGAACATAAAATATACCAATATGATCAAGGGAAAAACTCAAAACACGATTATTTTTCTGAACATGGACAAAGCTTACAAAAGATTAAGCTACAAAATCCTATTAAACAACCTACAAGAATTTCATCATATTATGGATTAAGAACTCATCCTATATCAGGTAAACGTGTAATGCATAAAGGAATAGATTTTGCTGCACCAGTAGGCACTCCTATACATGCTACTGCTAAAGGAGTAATTGAATTTTTAGGATGGAAAATAGGGTATGGAAATTTAATTCAAATTAAACATAACAATAATACATCGACACTATATGCTCATATTTCAAAATTTACTCCAAGATTAAAGAAAGGTTTAAAAATAAAGCAAGGAGAAATAATAGGATATGTGGGTATTAGTGGTAAAGTAACAGGACCTCATTTACACTACGAGGTAAAAATTAATGGTAAAAATGTAAATCCAATTAATTTTGATTATAACCAAAATATAATATTAGCTTCAACACAATTTAAAAAATATAAAGAAGAAATTGATAAATTAAATACAAAGTTGAATGTTATAGTAGAACTTGCTGAGGCAGATATTAATCATTTGAAATAAAAAAAATAATATTTATATAAAAATGATAAAAAAATTAAGGCCTTATATATATTTGTTATATATATCTATACTTATAATATTTGACCAAATAAGTAAAAACTTTTTTATATGTTATTTAAAAACAAAACCATTTTTTATATATAAAGTTACTCCATTTTTAAATATGGTATATGTATGGAATTATGGTATAAGTTTTGGTATTTTTAATAAATACCAACAACATAGTAATATAGTATTCATTATAATAAATAGTATAACAATTTGTTATTTATTATATTGGATTAAAAGTAATACAACAAAGACCTATCTCTTTATAAGTACAATACTTATAACTGCTGGGGCAATTAGTAATGTTATAGACAGAGTGATAAAAGGAGCAGTGTTCGATTTTATATTATTACATTATAACAACGATATATTTTTTCCAGTTTTTAACTTAGCTGATTTTATGATAAGTTTAGGAATAATTATTATATTATATAATGTTTATATAAAAAAGAACTTGAAAAATAATAAAACTCATACTAGACTGGGGTCTAATTTTAAAAAAAAAATTAGAAAATAACTTTTATTAAGTCTAACGTTAATTAGTTTAATGTTAAAAAGATCCTTATTTTTAATAATAGTAATTCATCTTGCTGGATGCGTATCAGAATTAAACCATAAAAATAAAGAAGAAAACAATCTAGATACTCCTTCATTTTTCTATTCAAAAGATTTAGATTATTTTCAAAAACAATTAGATCAAGAAGAGGATTATAAAAAACTTACTTCAAGTGAAAAAGAAATATTAAAGCTAATTGATCAACAAATAGAAAAAAATACTCAAAAAAACTACCTTTTAAAGAAAAAAGCTTTTAAAAACTAGTTTGATAAAACCCAAATAAAAAACAGTAATAAATACTGTAAAAATTAAGATAAATACTATATCTCTCAAATTTTAGTGCTATAAGTAACGTAAGATTTTCTCTATTTATGAAAAAAAAAATAAATCGTATTACACAAAAACAAAAAGCAAAAAACTATTTATTAATGCTGTTAATAATAATACTATTATTATTAATTTACTCTGCAACAATAATTAAATTATCCTAAATTAAGTATTTATTTATAAAAAATACTTAAATATAAATCACATATATTTGTATATACTATCACTATTTAGATACTAATAATTAGTTAATTTAATTAAATATAAAAATATATTCATTGTTATTTAATTCAAACTAATATAAAATTCACCCTGTTGAGTTTTTTAATTAATAATATAAATAACAATGTTTAAACATATATTACCACCATCTTTTTTATTATTAATTGTTCTAATAACAACAACTAGTAGTTTGGCAAATTCAGCTTTTGAAGTCAATCTGCATATTAAAGAACATAAATTTTATCCTGATATCATAGAAGTTCCCACTAAAAAAAAGATTATACTTTATGTTTACAATGATGATAAATCAATAGAAGAATTTGAAAGTCATGACTTAAAAAGAGAAAAAATAATCTTAGGAGGGTCATATGCAAAAATTATTCTTCCTCCTTTAAAAGAAGGAAGATATAAGTTTTTTGGAGATTTCCATCAAGAAATAGCAAAGGGCGAAATAATAGTAAAATCAAATGATTAAAATATTATGAGCATATTTAAAATAGCTATTATCATTTTTCGAGAATTTCTTGAAATAGTGTTATTAATAGGTATAATAATGGCTGCAACAAAACATATACATAAATCTAAATTTTATATAAATATTGGATGTATAATAGGAGGTGCATTATCTTTAATTTTTGCTTTTTTTGCTCAAATAATAAGCAATCTATATGGAGGATTAGGTAATGAAATAATAAATTCATCTATATTGTTTATTACTGCTATAATTATTAGTTATACTATCATTTGGATGCAAAGCTATACTAAAAAAATTAAGCATCAATTAGGTAATTTGTCTAATAAATTAAATAAAGGTAAATCTAGCTATTTAATGTTAGTAATAATAGCTGCAACTACTATTCTCAGAGAAGGCAGTGAAATAATATTATTTATTTATAGTATTACTTATGCAGAACAAGTAAAATTTATTAATTATATACTAGGAATAATATTTGGTGGAGGTTTAGGACTATTAACAGGAGTAGCCTTATACTTAGGATTGATTACTGCTAGCAGACAATATATTTTCAAAATATCAACTATACTACTTATATTAATAGCCAGTAGTCTTGCATCTCAAGCAATTGTTATACTTTCATCAGCTGGCATCATTAATTTTTTAAATGAACAATTATGGGATAGTAGCTGGATCATATCTAGTGATAGTATTTTTGGAAAAATTCTTAATGTAATTATTGGTTATGATGAAAAGCCTAACGTATTGCAATTTACTGTATATGTATTAATGCTAATGTTAAATATTATTTTAATTAATAGAAAAAAATTAGTTATGCAAAAAAAATTATTAAAACTAATAGCAGAATTAGGACCCATGTTAACATTTATTATTGGTTATAAAATTACTTATAATATAGTTAGTGCTACCTTATATACTTTAATTGCGGCAATCATTGGTATGGTTTTAAGTTATATTAGTAACAAAAAAATTACTAAATTTAGTATATTAGTTTTTCTCATATTAGCAATTTCTTCTACTTTAACATTAATTAGCGGAAATGGTATGTTTATAAAAATTAAAACTACAATAGCATATTGTATTTTTGGTATCATTTTATTAATTAGTAACATAAAAAATAAACCATTTTTACAAGTAACACTACAACAAATAATAGAATTAAAATCCATAACACACTGGAAATATTTAAATTCAAGATTAATGTGGTTTGCTTTATCTATGGCTATTCTAAATGAAATTGTATGGAGAAATTATTCTGATAGCAGTTGGGTAAATTATAAAGTATTCATAGTTGTTCCATTAACTTTAGTATTTTGTATATTACAAATTCCTTACATTATAAAGCATAAGGTAGATAAAACTAATAATTAAATGTAAAGTAAGATTAATATTATAATAATTTTTTATATATGAAATACATTAAAATTATATTATTTATTCTAACAATGACTATTTATCATAGTTATAGTGATAATAATGAAGAAGAAAAAAAGAAAATTCAAGAATATATAGAAAATATTATTAAAAACAATGATATAATCTTTAATAGTAAAACTCCTAATCAAGAAAAAATTATTAGCATAGGTAATATACTTAAAAAACATTTAGATTTACAATGGATATCAAAATATGTTTTAGGGCAACATAGAAATAAGCTACTTAAAGAAGAAGTTAATAAATTTACTGAAGTTTATTCAAAATATTTAATTACAAAATTAACTAATTTATTAATAAAATATAGTAAAGAAAAATTTATTATTTATAAAATTCAAAAAATAGATAATACATTTTATTCAGTTTTAATAGATATAACACAACCTAAATTCAATAATGTAATAAGAATTGAATATATAATACGCAATATTAACTCCGTTTATTTAATATCTGATATAATATATGAAGGTATTAGTATAATTAATAATCATAGAACTGAGTTTAATAACATTATTAATAATAACGGAATTAAATTTTTAATTAAGGAATTAAATAAAAAAACAACTGAAATTAATTTTGCTATGATATATAAAGTTCATAATCTAAAAAAAGCACAAGAATTTCTTACATTAACTAAGAATAATAACATTACTCTTACTAATGTTGCTGGTAGTTCTAGATATTATGGTATGCGTGTTTTAGACTATATTTTTTATAGTTTAAAAAAGGAATTTTCTTCAAAAATTAAGAACATTATTGTAGATGTAAAAGGTGATTATCCTTCTTTTATTACAGCAAAAAAGCTAGGATATACTAACATCTTATATTAATAAAAATATATAAGAGATATTACAACTGTAATTGTATAAACATAAAACTACTAAAATTTTAACTTTTTAGATAAACGGCTTATTATTCTAGATGCCGTCCCTTTTTTTATAATACTCTTTACTACACCCTTCATTATCTCAGACTGAGCTCTAATAAAATACTCTTTAGATAATTCCTGAGATTTTAAAGAACTATCTTGAACTGCTTTTAGAACTTGCTTTATATAAGTTTTAATTTTTGATTTCCTACTTTTATTTATAAAGGTTCTTTTTTTTATCTTCTTTATGCTATTCTTAGCAGATAAATGATGCGCCATTATAATTAACTTAACCTATCTTTTATTTATTATCCTTTATATTGTTATTATCGTTATTAATTTTAGTAACTACTCCACCCTTTACTGAATGATCCCTATCAACAAATTCAATATAAGACATTGCAGTTCTATCACCATAACGAAAACCACTCCTTACAATCCTTGTATAACCACCTAATCTATTTTTATAACGTACAGCTAAAATAGATATTAATTTTTCGACAGCTTCACTATTATTAATTTTAGAAATAATAAACCTTCTGGTAGAAAGAGTAGCTTTTCTTGCTTTAGTAACTAACTTTTCAACATAAGGTCGTAACTCTTTTGCTTTATAAATAGTAGTTTTTATTTGTTCATTCATAATTAATGCCACAGCCATATTAGCAAACATAGCTTTCCTATGGCTGCTAGTAACATTAAGCTTTCTACCTTTAATTTTATGACGCATAACGACTAAATTTAATACCTTAATTAAAACTTCAATTGTATTTGCTATTAATTTTTAATTAAAACCTATATTTTTATATCATATAGGTTTATTTTTATAAATCTATATATTTGCTCTAATAAAATTAGAAATGTGTTATAAAGTGCCAGTTTTAATATGGCTCATCATATTGTCTTGCTAAATCCTCTACATTTTCAGGTGGCCACCCAGCAACTTCCATTCCAAATTTAAGATTAAATTTAGCTAACACTTCTTTAATCTCATTTAAAGATTTTCTTCCAAAATTCTGTGTCTTTAACATTTCAATTTCAGTCTTTATTACAAGATCACCTATATAAACTATATTATCATTCTGTAAACAATTTTGTGATCTAACTGACAATTCTAAATGACTAACTTTTTTTAGTAACACAGGATTAAATTCAATCAAATTATTAGACTCTGGTTTTTCTTCCTCTTCTTCTTCAAAAGTAATAAAAAGCTGTAATTGATCTTGTATTATCCTTGCTGATAAAGCAACTGCCATCTCAGGAGTAATACTTCCATTAGTTTCTATAACCATAACCAACTTATCATAATCAGTATTCTGTCCAACTCTAGTATCTTCGACTTTATATACTACCTTTTTTACAGGACTAAATAAAGCATCTATAGGAATCACTCCTATAGCTAAGTCAGTATCCCTAGTACTAATAGCTGGAACATAACCTTTTCCTATTGCACAAAAAAACTCTATATTTAAATTTGTATCTTGTGATAAAGTACAAATAACTTGATCTGGATTTAGAATTTCAACATCACTATTTGTTGTAATCATACCTGCTCTTACGACACAAGGTCCTTTCGCCTGTAGATAAATAGTACTCTCTGCTGAATTCATTTTTATAATAATTTTCTTAACATTTAATACTATATCTACTAAATCCTCTTTTACTCCTGCAATTGAAGAAAATTCATGTACTGCTCCCTGAACCTTCATCTTAGTAATAGCAGCTCCTTGTAAAGAAGATAACAATACCCTTCTTAAAGCATTACCTAAAGTGACCCCATATCCCCTTTCCAAAGGCTTGATAACTACAGTAGCTGAATTATTTTTTATATTATTACTATCATATTCTATCTTAGACGGTTTAATTAATGAATTCCAATTTTTACTTAATGATAACATATATTATTACACTCTTCTTCTTTTTGGAGGTCTAACACCATTATGTGCTACACTTGATAAATCAGTAATCGATGTTACAACAAAATTTTGACTAAAGACAGCCCGCATAGCTGACTCTCTTTGAGAACCAGCTCCTTTTACTCTAATAGAAACAGTTTTAAAACCATGATCTTTAGCTATCTCCGAAGCCTTATCTACTGTTACTTGTGCTGCATAAGGGGTAGCCTTTTTAGCTCCTTTAAAACCATGGGACCCTGCAGTAGAAAAAGCAACTACATTACCCTGTATATCAGTAAATGTAACAATAGTATTGTTAAAAGTTACCTTAATATGTACAATACCAAGCGTAATATTCTTCTTTTTTTTAGCTTTTATAACAGCATTCATCAAAATATCTTAACATTTTATTGTTTTTTTCCGGCAATTGCTAGCGCTTTACCTTTTCTAGTCCTCGCATTAGAATGAGTATTTTGCCCACGTACAGGTAGTCTTTTAATATGACGTAATCCTTGATAAGATCGTAAATCTTTCTTCTTTTTTATATTTAAACTAATTTCCCTACGTAAACTACCTTCTACTTGATAATCATTCTCAATTATATTTCTTAAATCAATTAATTCTTCATTAGACAAATCCTTGATCTTTTTTTGATCACTAATTCCAGCCTTTAAACAAATTCTTTTAGCTGATACTAACCCTATTCCATATATATAAGTTAAACTTATTACTACCCTTTTATTATCAGGTATATACACCCCTGCTATTCTAGCCATAACTTAATAAAAATATAATCAATTAAAATTGGAATTATACAAAAATCTATAACTATGTCAACCACTCTTTACAACATGATAATATTTCTTCTGTGATTTCTTTTTTTCTTTGTTTAGCATTAATAACAATAATCTCGCCTTTATCTTTATAATATTCAATTAATGGAATAGCCTCTCTTTTATATTCTTCTATTCTAAACAAAACTTTTTCTTCACTATCATCAATCCTACACATAAACTTTGATGATCCACATCTATCACATACCCCTTCTATATTGTGCTTATCATTATTTTTATTATATATCTTACCACACGATTCACAATGATATCTTCCTATAATACGATTCTTTACTGTTTGCTCATCAATATCTAATAATATTACTTTTATTTCTACATTAAAATTTTTAGTTAAATACCTAGCCTGATCTAGATTTCTAGGATAACCATCTAAAATATAAGATTCATCTTTATTATCTAAACAAATAAACCTATGTACTATTTCATTTATTAATATGGTTGGAACTAATTTTCCTTTATCCATATAATCTTTTAATAATGAAAATGATGATTCTTTTTTTTTTATCATACTCCTTAATATTTCTCCTGTTGATACATGAGATACTGATAATTTTTGTGCTAATACACTGCCCTGTGTTCCTTTACCAGATCCTGGTAACCCTAATAATATTATAATTCTCTTTTTCATCCCCTTTACTTTATTTTCATTTTCTTTACTAAACCCTCATATCTAAAACTAAATAAATAAGTTTGTATTTGAGTAAAGGTATCAAGTACAACATTAATAACAATTAAAAAACTAGTGCCGCCAAGAGAAAAAGCTATTGAATATTTATTCATAATCCATTCAGGTACTATACAAATTATAGATAAATATCCTCCTCCTAATACTGTTAATCTTCTTAATAAATAATCAAAATAATCAGCAGTATTCTTTCCTGGCCTCTTCCCTGGTATATATGCTCCATTCTTTTTTAAATTATTTGCTACCTCTTCGCTATTAAAAACTATACTTGTATAAAAAAAACTAAAAAATAAAATAAAAATTATATAAAGTATTATAAAAAGTGGTTTTCCCCTTCCCAAATAATGCGAAACATTAGACATAAAACTTGAGTGTTGACTAGTAAAATTACTAATAGTTACCGGAAATAATAATATAGAGCTAGCAAAAATAGGCGGTATTACACCAGCTGTATTTATCTTTAACGGCATATGCGTTGAATCCCCACCATAAACTTTATTCCCTACCTGCCTTTTAGGATACTGGACAAAAACCCTTCTTTGAGCCCTCTCGACAAATACAATTAGTCCTATCAATAAAATTACCCCTATACACATAAATAATACTACTAGTATTGATACAGCCCCTTTACGAGATAACTCAAACATACCAATAATAGCGCTAGGCAATCCTGAAATTATTCCTATAAATATAATTAATGATGTCCCATTACCAATACCTCTAGAAGTTATTTGCTCTCCTACCCACATCAAAAATATTGTACCTACAACTAATGTTACTACTGTACAAAACTTAAAAAGCACCGAATCTATCACTACAACTGGTCCATGCATTGTTACAATGCTCTCTAAACCTATAGCTACTCCATAAGCCTGAAAAGATGCAAATAATACAGTCAAATAACGAGACAATTGATTTAACTTCTTTCCTCCTGCCTCTCCTTCTTTTTTTAAATTTTCTAAAGGTTTATAAGCAATTGTTAACAACTGAATCACTATTGAAGAAGTAATATATGGCATAATAGCTAATGCAAAAACTGACATCCTTCCGAGAGATCCTCCTGATAACATATTAAACATACCTAAAATCCCTGATTTATTTTGCTCAGTTACACTACTTAATGCTATCGAATCTATTCCAGGTATAGGTATATACGATCCTATGCGACATACTACTAACATTAATAAAGTAAAAATAATTTTTTTACTCAATTCATCTTGAGCCTGAGATTTAATCATATTTTATTCAATATCTAAGATTTGCCCTTCTACTAAATTAATATCCTTCCTAGCTGACTTAGAATATGCATCTAACTGAAATATTAATTTAGAAGTTATTTTATCTTTACTACTAACTACTTTTACTGCTAACCTTTGATTTTTTATATATCCCAACTCTTTTAATAACGACTTATTAATTACTTGGTTCACATTAAAATCCTTAGATTTAATTAACTTTTCAAAGCTACCTAATTTAACTAACTGATAAATTTTCTTTTTTCTTGAGTTAAAACCCCTTTTAGGTAATCTTTTAATAATAGGCATTTGACCACCTTCAGACTTGATAGTTACACCAGATCTTGACTTTTGACCTTTTACCCCTCTTCCACAAGTCTTGCCTTTTCCACTTCCAATACCTCTTCCTACTCTCTTTTTGACTTTTTTCTTTGTCTGTATATTATCTATTAAACTATTAAGCTTTATCATCATTCTAATATATTTTCAATCTTTACTAAATGCCCTACCTTTTTAATCATCCCCCTAATAGCAGGAGTATCTTTTAAAATACTAATATTATTTATTCCATTTAATCCAAGACCAATTAAAGTTCTACGTTGTTTATAAAAACATCCAATAACACTTGATATTTGTCTTACTTTAATAAGATCTTGCTTTTTACTATTTTGGTACATATATAATCACTATTTAACATTCTATTATCATAAAACTGGTCATTATTTAAGCTGTTCTATAGTTTTTCCTCTTCTATTTGCTATCTCTTGAGGAGTTGAAATCTTCTTTAAGGCATCAAAAGTCGCCATTATTAAAGAATTAGAAGTTGATGATCCTAATGATTTAGCTACAATATCTACTACCCCTAATCTTCCAAATATTGATCTCATTGCGCCTCCAGCAATAACCCCAGTCCCTGGAGATGCCTTACGTAAAATTACTTTTGCTGCTCCACTTTTTCCTATTATATCATGATGTATTGTCCTATTTTCATACAATGACACTGATAATAAATTCTTCTTAGCATGTTTTGCCGCTTTAGCCTTAGCTTCTATCACCTCTTTTGCTTTGCCTTTTCCATATCCTACTTTTCCATTTTCATTTCCTACTACCACTACTACTGAAAATGAAAAATTCCTACCACCTTTGACTACCTTAGTTACTCTATTTATATGAACTAACTCTTCTGTTAAACTTTCATTATTTTTAGTAAAATTCTTAGACATTCAATCTTTCCAAAATTTAAAATTCAAGTTGCTTTCTAGCTTCATCAGCTAATGCCTTTATTATTCCATGGTATTTATAACCACTTTTATCAAATTGTACATATTTAACAGATTTTTCCACCGCTCGCTGAGCTAACAATTTACCAACAGCTATAGCACTTTTAATATTACAATTTGATTTCTGTTTCTGTTTTATTACCTTTTCAAGAGATGAAGCAGTAACAATAGTTAAATTCTTATTATCATCTATTATCTGTGCATAAATATACTTTCTAGACTTAAAAATAGACAACCTTTGACGATTAGAAATCTTTTTTAACTTAACTCTAATCCTATTCCTTCGTTGATAAAAACTATTTTGTTTTTTTTGCATTATTTAATCATTCTCCTCTACTAATAGTTCACACATTTACTAACCTTTTTTCCCTTCTTTTCTTTGCATATATTCATTAACTTTTCTAATACCTTTACCTTTATAAGGCTCTACTACTCTTTGCCTTTTAAGTAAAGCAACATATTCCCCTAACTTTATTTTATCTATAGATTCTATAGCAATTAAAGTTTGCTTAGGTAAACTAACTTTTATTCCTTCAGGAATAGCAATCTTTGTATTATGGCTTTTTCCAAGAGTTAAATTTATATACTTATTACCTTGCAAAGATGCTCGATAACCTACTCCATTAATTTCTAATTCCTCTTTAAAACCCTGCGTTACTCCAATTATCATATTATTAATAATACTTCTAGCTGTCCCCCACATAGCTTTAGCTCTAAGACTAGTATCTAAAGGTTTTACTATAACTGAATCATCTAATAACTTAATTGAAATATTATCAATAAATTGTTTTTCTAAAACACCTTTAACCCCTTCTACTTTTACCAATAAACCAGAAACTGTTACGACAGTACCATTTGGGATAAAAACTGGAACCTTACCTATTCTCGACATTATACCTACTCTAAAATACTTTACAAATTATTTCACCACCTACATTTTGTTTTTTTGCTTCTTGATCAGACATAACCCCCCTAGACGTAGACAAAATATATATACCCATATTATTATAATAACCAACTAAATTCCTTATAGATGAGTATATCCTTTTTCCAGGCTTTGAAACTCTTTTAATTACATATATTGCTGGTTTTTCTGATTTTAAATATTTTAACTTTATCTCAATTAATTTATTTTTGCTATCAATTATGTAATCAATAATATAACCCTCTAATTTTAAGACATCTAAAATATTTATCTTGAATTTTGATAAAGCAACACAGGTTGTTAATAATTTAGCTTTTTGTGCATTTCTAATTCTTGTTAACAGATCTGCTATATTATCACTCATTGACATAATAAATCTTCCTTTCTTTAAACTACTGTTAAAACATATTTAATATAATTATTACCATCTAAATAAACTATTTAAATTACCAACTTGATTTTATCACTCCTGGTAATAAACCATAACTAGCTAACTCTCTTAATTTATTTCGAGATAAATTAAATTTTCTATAATATCCTCTTCCCCTACCTGTGATACTGCATCTATTTCTTATTCTATTTTTAACAGAATTTCTAGGAATAGCTGCTAATTTAAAAACTAGTTTCATTCTCTGCTCTATTGATAAATCTTTTTTATAAATTTGTTCCTTAAGCTTCATACGCTTTGTTGCAAACAACTTCACTAATCTTTTTCTTTTGTTATTTCTTTCTATTACCGCAACCTTTGCCATATTTTCTTATATTTAATTATAAAAAGGTAAATTAAATTGAGATAAAAGAGCTTTACCTTCTTCATTTTTTCTTGCACTAGTAACTATTACTATGTTCATTCCTCTAACCTTATCTATTTTATCATAATTAATTTCTGGAAATACTATCTGCTCCTTTAAACCAAAACATAAATTTCCTCTTCCATCAAAATTACTCGAAGAAAAACCTTTAAACTCTTTTACTCTTGGTAACGCAATAATAGCTAATCTTTCTAAAAATTCATACATTTTATTCTTTCTTAAAGTAACTTTACAACCTATTTTCATACCTTCACGCAACTTAAATGCAGCAATAGATTTCTTAGCAGTAGTAATATAAGGCTTTTGCCCTGTAATTAATGATAAATCATTTACAATATTACTCATCACTTTAGAGTCGTTACCAGCATCCCCTGCTCCTATACTAACTACTATTTTTAATAATTTAGGTATTTGATAAAAATTCTTATATTGAAACTTTTGATTTAAATACTTTACTATATGCTCTTCATATAATTTTTTAAACCTAACCAGCATAACCTAGCCTTTTTTTATTATTAAATTACTTCTTTTTTCAAATCTCACTTTTTTTCCTTTTTCATCTATTTTATAACCTATCTTTGTAACCATATTTGCTGAACTATCAATATAACCAACATTAGAAATATTAATTGGTAATTCTTTAGTAATTATCCCACCTTCACTAGTTTTACTCGGTTTAGTATGTTTCTTAACTAAATTTACTCCTGATACAACAACCTTTTTTTCCTTTAATAATACTCTTAATACTTTACCTATTTTCCCTTTATTACTACCAGATATTACTTTTACTCTATCACCTTTAATTATTCTTAATTTACTCATTTGCTTAAATTACCTCTTCCGCTAAAGATACAATTTTTATAAAACCCTTGGCTCTTATCTCTCTTGGAATAGCTCCAAATACCCTTGTTCCTATAGGCTCATTTTGTTTATTTAAAAGAATAACAGCATTGCTATCAAATCTTATTCTACTTCTATCAGGCCTAACTATGCCATTCTTAATTCTAACTATCAACGCCCTACATACCTCACCTTTTTTTACTTTTCCTCCTGGATTTATAGATAATACAGATACTACTACTACATCAGCACAAGTTGCTATCATTCTATAAGATCCACCCAATACTTTAATACACATCACCTTTCTAGCGCCAGAATTATCAGCAACTTTTAATATACTCTGCATTTGAATCATAACTTACTTTTCTCAACAAATAAAAATTAACCTATATTTTCAATACTATTTTTTATAAAACCACCCAAGTCTTAGTCTTAGAGACTGGTCTAGATTCAATAATTTTTACTAAATCTCCAACTTTACACTTCTCATACTGATCATGAGCAGCGTATTTTGATGATCGCATAATAATCTTCTTATAAATAGGAGCAGAAAACCTTCTCTCAACACGTACTACAACTGTTTTCTTATTCTTTGTACTTTCAACTATACCTTGCAATATTCTCTTAGGCATTACTAAATCTCCATTCTTTTCTCTTTACTAATTCAGTCTTTATTTTTGCTATATCACGTTTAATTTTTACAAATTTACTAGTATTTTTTAAATCACCTAATTTCTTTTGACATCTTAAATTAAACAATTCTTTTTTAAACAATAACAACTGTTCATACAACTTAACCGAATCTATTTTTTCTATCTTTTTTTTAATATAATCTGACTTACTCATATCTTTTTACTATTTTAGTCCTAACTGGCAACTTAGCACTAGCTAATTCTAACGCTTTCCTAGCTACTAATTCTCCAATTCCATCAATCTCAAACATTATCCTTCCTGCAGACACTCTTGCAACATAACAATCTAATGACCCCTTTCCTTTTCCCATTCTAACTTCATTAGGTTTTTTTGACACAGGAATACTAGGAAAAATTCTAATAAAAAAACTACCCTGCCTTTTCATATATCTAACAGCAGCTCTTCTAGCTGCTTCTATTTGTCTTGCAGTTACCCTTAAAGAATCAATTGATTTTAATCCAAATGTTCCAAAATTCAACATTGTCCCTCCCTTTGATTTTGGAGCAACTCTTCCTTTATGCATTTTTCTAAATTTTTGCTTTTTTGGCTCCAACATATATTTTCTCTTTTAATTTCGTTTGATTAAATTATATATATATTTTTTATTAAAACTTTTTTTCACCTCTATATATCCAAACTTTTACTCCTATCACACCATATGTAGTATGAGCTTCAGAATTTGAATAATCTATATCTGACCTTAAAGTATGTAAAGGAACTCTTCCCTCTTTATACCATTCCTTACGAGCTATTTCTACCCCTCCTAATCTTCCTGAAGTTGAAATTTTAATTCCTAATCCACCTTGTTTCAAACAATTTTGTATACTAGTTTTCATTGCCTTTCTGAAAGATACACGGTTTTCTAATTGAGATGCTATCCCTTGAGCCACTATCTGAGCATCAAGAAAAAATTTGGTAACTTCATGAATATTAATAAATAAATTATTTAATTTTATAATCTTTAATATATCTTTTTTTAACAATTCAATATCAGCACCACTTTTACCTATAATTATTCCAGGCTTTTTAGCATATATATTAATAACACAACTACCACTTGCTCTTTTAATTATAATTCTACTAACCTGAGCAGCTGTATATTTTTTATTAATTAATTTTCTAACCGCTAAATCTTCTAACAATTTTTTACTATAATCCTTTTTTTCAGCATAAAAAATAGATCCCCATTCTTTGCTTAATGTCGGAGAAACCCTAAATCCACAAGGATTAACCTTCTGCCCCATATCAATCTTCCTCTTTTTCAGATACAGTTAAATACAAATTACTAAAAGGCTTCATAATTCTAGCATTACGACCTCTTGCTCTTACTCTCATCCTTTTCATTACAATTGCTTTCCCTACAGTAGCTGTATTAATAAATAATTTATCAATATCTAATCCCATATTATTTTCAGCATTAGCAATCGCTGCCTGCACACATTTTCTTACATCAATTGCTATCCTCTTTTTAGAAAAAGTTAACTGCTTTATTGCTTCTGAAACTTTCATCTTTCTAATCATTGTAGCAACTAAATTTAATTTTTGAGTACTAATCCTCAATTTTTTAACAGAAGCCTTTACTATTACATCACTCATTTCCTTTGCTCAACCTAAATAACTTTAAAATACACACCATAAAATAAACTACCCCCTTTTTGCTTTCTTATCAGCACTATGCCCATAGTAAGTTCTAGTAGGAGCAAAAACTCCTAATTTATAACCAACCATCTCTTCTGTAACACTTACAGGGATAAATTTCTTACCATTATGAACTGCAAAAACATACCCTACAAACATAGGTAATATCACCGATCTTCTTGACCAAGTCTTTATTATATTTTTTTTTCCAGATTCCATTGATTCCCTAATTTTTTTAAGCAAATACCCATCAACAAAAGGACCCTTCCAAACTGATCTTGTCATATCATTTACTCCTAATTAACTTATTTTTTCTTTACTCTACTTTTCACAATAAATTTACTAGAAAACTTATTTTTTCTAGTCTTTTTACCTTTAGTTAACTTTCCCCAAGGAGTAACTGGATGACGTCCTCCAGATGTTTTTCCTTCTCCTCCTCCATGAGGATGATCAACCGGATTCATCGCTACTCCCCTTACTCTAGGCCTCTTTCCTAGCCACCTATTTCTTCCAGCTTTTGCTATATTAATATTACGCTGATCAAGATTAGATATCATTCCAACTGTAGCTCTACACGCCAAAGGTATTAATCTTATTTCTCCAGACAATAATTTCACTTGAGCATAACCTAAATTTTTTCCTATAACACTTGCAAACATACCAGCTGCTCTTACTAATTGTCCACCTTTACCTACTTTCATTTCTATATTATGAATCACAGTATCAATGGGAATATCTCTCAATGGCAAACAATTACCATCTTTAATATCTACATTATCTCCAGAAATAACAACATCACCAACTTTTAACATATTAGGAGCTAAAATATAACTATTTACCCCATCTTTATATCTTAATAATGCAATAAATGCTGTTCTATTAGGATCATATTCTATCCTTTCCACTACTGCTTCAATCCCATCTTTATTCCTCTTAAAATCTATTAATCGATACTTTCTTTTACACCCTCCCCCTCTGTGTCTTGAAGTAATACGACCAATATTATTTCTTCCACTTTTTCGATTTAAACCTAAACTCAAAGATTTTAATGACCTCCCTTTCCATAAACCACTTTTATTTACTAACAACAATCCCCTTTGGGATGAAGTACTAGGATTATATTTTTTTAAAACCATTACTATCCTCCCACCACTAAATCAATAGTATAATCTTTTTCTAAAGTTACAATTGCTTTCTTATAAGATGATCTATAACCTATATTTCCTTTAAATCTCTTTTTTTTTCTATAAGTATTTATAATATTCACAGATTTCACTTTTACCTGAAATATTTCTTCTATTGCCTTTTGTATTAAGCTTTTCTTTACTGTTTTCATAACACTAAAAACATATTTACCTTGTTCCTGTAAAATTGTAGACTTTTCAGTAACAACAGGAGACTTAATAAAATTATATTTACTTACTATTAACATTTCTACTTTAACCTCTGCTCTAATAGCAATAAAGCTTGCTGTGACATTAAAATATAATCACTTTTTATAATATCATACACATTTGCCCCTATTACAGGAACAATATTAGTATTTGGAATAGAAACAGAAGCAATTTTAACTAACTTATCTACCTCCTGACCATCTATAATAAAAAATTTCCCTTTACCAAAGCTCGATAATAACTTAACCAATTCTTTAGTTTTAGCATTTACTATCTTTATATTATCAATAAAATAAAGCTCTCCAGACGCAAATTTTGCAGACAAAGCATGTTTTAACCCAAGATTCCTTACTTTTTTCTGCAATCTAGTATCATATGATCTAACAACTGGACCATGAGCAATTCCACCTCCTCTAATTTGAACAGCTCTAGAATTACCTTGTCTAGCTCTTCCTGTTCCCTTTTGCTTAAAAGGCTTTCTAGTAGATCCAGACACTTCTCCAACTGTTTTAACTAAATGAGTTCCTTTTCTACTTTTTGATCTTTGCCAATTTATGACCCTATTTATAATATCTATCCTAGGCGATAAAGAAAAAATTCTCTCATTAAGACTAACCTCTCCAACAATTTTCTTTTCTAAATTAAATAACTTAGCCTGCATAACTTAAACTTCCTTATCTACATTTTTTTATTGCATCTCTTATAAAAACATAACCGCCCTTAGCACCAGCAACATTACCTTTAACAAGAATAATACCTTTTTTTACATCGAAGTCAATTACTCTTAAATTTTGTACAGTAGACCTCTTATTACCCATGCATCCTGCCATCTTTTTATTTTTAAAAACTTTTGCTGGATCTTGACACTGACCAGTTGATCCATGAGACCTATGCGATACTGATACTCCATGAGAACTTTCTAATCCTCCAAAATTATGCCTTTTCATTACTCCAGCAAAACCCTTACCTATAGAAAAACCAGTTATATCAACATATTGACCTACTTTATAATGATCTGCCTTTAATTCAGACCCAACATCTATTAAATTATTTTCATTAACCAAGAATTCTTTTATCTTAGCCTTAGGTTCTATTTTACTATTTTCAAAAACAGATCTCATAGGCTTTGATACTCTATTTTTATTTTTTGCTACAGCACCAACAACTACAGCATTATACCCTTCTTTTTTAACAGTTTTTACCGCTAGCACCTGACAATTATCTATATATAAAAAAGTAACTGGATAACACCCCCCAGATGAATTAAATATTGAACTCATTCCTAATTTTTTTGCAATCAATCCAGTTCTCATAATATTATACACTCATTAATTTTATTTCCACATCAATTCCAGCTGGGAGATCAACCTTTCTTAAAGCATCAACCGTTTGTGAAGTAGGATAATTAATAATTACTAAACCTTTTTGTACCCTAATTTCAAATTGCTCTCTAGATTTTTTATCTACATGAGGAGATTTATTAACTGTAAATTTATCAATAGACCTAGGTAAAGGAATAGGTCCCCTAACATCTGCTCCTGTTCTTTTAACTACACTTACTATTTCCTTAGCAGCACGCTCAAGAACCCTATGATCAAAAGATTTTATCTTTATTTTTATTTTCTGATTATTCATTATTCTACAACTATCATCTTTACATATTTATAAAGCTAATCCAGATTTCTACAACATTATATTTATTTTATAATCTTAGATACAACACCAGCACCTATAGTCCTCCCCCCTTCACGTATAGCAAAACGCAAGCCTTCATCCATAGCAACAGGAGAAATCATTTTTACTTTAATTTTAGTATTATCACCTGGCATCACCATCTCTTGTCCACCTATCAACTCTATTTCGCCTGTAACATCTGTTGTTCTAAAATAAAATTGAGGACGATAATTTTTTAAGAATGGAGTATGTCTTCCTCCTTCTTCCTTAGTCAATACATAAATTTCCGCTTCAAATTCAGTATGGGGCGTAGTAGTCGCTGGCTTTGCTAATACTTGCCCTCTTACTACTTCCTCTCTTTTAGTACCACGTAACAATACACCTACATTATCACCTGCTTGTCCAGAATCTAATATTTTTCTAAACATTTCTACGCCTGTACATATAGTTTTGCTAGTTGGATTAATTCCAACTATTTCTATTTCATCGCCTATATTAACAACTCCTTTTTCTATCCTTCCTGTAACCACAGTACCACGACCTGAAATTGAAAAAACATCCTCTATTGGCATTAAAAATGGCTTATCAGTATCTCTTACAGGCTGAGGAATATAACTATCTATTGCTTTCATTAACTCATCTATTGATTCTTTTTCTTGTCCTTCTAATACTTTTAAAGCTGACCCTTTAATAATAGGAATCTTATCTCCAGGAAAATTATATTGTGTCAATAATTCTCTGACTTCCATTTCAACTAATTCTAACAATTCTGGATCATCTACTTGATCCACTTTATTTAAAAATACTACAATAGCAGGAACTCCAACCTGACGAGCTAATAATATATGTTCTCTAGTTTGCGGCATAGGACCATCAGCTGCAGATACAACAAGTATAGCTCCATCCATCTGAGCAGCCCCAGTAATCATATTCTTTACATAATCAGCATGACCAGGACAATCAACATGAGCATAATGTCTATTATCAGTTTCATATTCAACATGAGCAGTAGAAATAGTTATTCCTCTTGCTTTTTCTTCTGGCGCTCCATCAATTTCATCATATTTTTTTGCTGTAGCCTGACCTTTAGAGGCTAACATCATAGTAATTGCAGCAGTTAATGAAGTTTTTCCATGATCTACATGTCCTATTGTTCCAATATTACAATGAGGCTTTTTTCTTTCAAATTTTTCTTTAGCCATAAATTTTTTAATCTCCAAATAATTTTAATCTAATAATCGCTATTGCAGTTATGTTAACTTCTATAAAAGTTTTATTAATTACACACTAAAAATACAGAGCGGGTGATGGGAATTGAACCCACACTATAAGCTTGGAAGGCTAATGTTCTACCTTTAAACTACACCCGCATTATTTAAATTATAATTACACTCATTACCTAATTCTCCCTATGCTGGTGGAGAGAGAAGGATTCGAACCTTCGAACGCATAACGCGGGCAGATTTACAGTCTGCAGCCTTTAACCACTCGGCCATCCCTCCAGCATGGCTTCAGCTCAAGATAGACGATACTTCTTGTAAAATCAAGCAAATAATTCAAGAAAAATTATTATCTAGAGGATCTTTAAATGGCATTTATATGCTAATTATCTAAACCTAAACTTAAAATATTTATATTAAAATAATAATTAATTAGTTAATTAAATACTAACTACAATTTATAGTATCAGCTATTTATATTTAAAACTTGTATAATAAATAATGTTGCCTGTCAAGAGGATTTTATTTATTGTTTAACTAATAAATAATAATTATTACTTATAAATAAAAATTATGATTAACAATAAAAAAAAACAACATAAATACTATATGTATGGAAAACATACTGTTTTTTCTGCACTTTATCAAAAAAAACGTAAAATTGATAGCCTATACTGCACTAAAGCATTATTTACCTCTTATAAATCAGTGTTACAAAAATTTAATCCCTTAATAGTCCCAGTAGATTTTATTATAGAAAAAATTGGAAAAAACTGTGTTCATCAAGGAATTATTGCCTATGTAAATTCTATTTATGCTAATAATATCAATAGTTTTAGTTTTTCCCAAGATAATGATAAAATTGTAATATTAGACCAAATCACAAATTCTAATAATATAGGCTCAATTATTAGAAGTGCAGCAGCTTTTAACATAAATAAAATTATTATAACCAGCTATAACTCTCCTTTAGAAAATGCATCTATTGCAAAGGCTGCTTGTGGATGCTTAGAATTTGTTCAAATAGCACAAATAGCTAACTTAAATATTATAATAAATAAATTAAAAAAACTTGGTTTCTGGACTATAGGACTTAAAGCAAGTGCTAAGAATTCAATTTTTCAAATTCCTAAAATGAATAAAATTGCTATTATTATTGGCTCAGAACACACTGGTATGAGAGCATTAACTACTAAATCATGTGATTTTTTAGTAAAAATTGATATATCAGATAAAGTAGAAAGCTTAAATGCCTCAAACGCTGCTGCAATAATATTTCATACGCTCAATGATTACTAATCATTTTAAAGCTATAGCTACATTTATTTGAAGTAAATGCTAAAAAATCTTAATATCCTATTTTATCTTGTTATTATATGAAATTTTAGAAAAATAACTTGATGAAATATATTTCAAATATATGCTAAGCTAAGAATGAGTTTTATTTTACATATAAACCCCATTAATTAATAACAAATATAGTGTGAAAATATACTGTTAATTATGCAACAAAAAATACTTATTTGGTTTTTAGGTTTTATAAGTGGTTTTACGCTCATGATCAGTGGTAATACTCTCAATTTCTGGCTATCAAAACAACAACTAGATATTAAAATAATTAGTAGTACTTCTCTATTAGCTATTCCATATGCTATAAATTTTCTTTGGTCACCTATATTAGATAGATATAAAATACCTGGTTTATTCCCTATTTTAGGAAATAGATTATCTTGGATTCTAGTAGTCCAAAGTACCCTTAGTATTACTATATATATGCTAAGCCTAGTTAATCCATTAAATAATTTAACTTTATTTTTCTGTATAAGTTTTTTTATTTCTTTCTTATCATCAACCCAAGATAGTATCCTTGGAGGATTTAGAACAGAAATCATAAATCATGATTTCAAAAATAATAACACAGGCATATATATCTTTGGATACAGAATAGGAATGTTATTTTCAAGCTCTGGAGCTATATATATTTCTACTTATCTAGGATGGAATATAATATATAAAATATTTAGTTCTATTATATTATTTTTTTTTCCATTATTATTACTATTATGCACTCTATCCTACAATCAAGGTTATAATAAAAAACTTCCTACCAATGATAATAAATTACTTACATTAAACTCCTTTAAAACAATGTTATCTTCTATGGGCAGCCCAAATTACATAGTAATATTATTACTATTTTTAATTTTATATAGGTTACCAAATAACTTAATTACACCTATACTCAACTCTTTTTATATACATATTGGTTATAATGAATTAGAAATATCCTATACAAATAAATTTTATAGTATTATTTTTTTAATAATAGGAGGACTATATGCTGATTATATTATTAAAAAAAAAGGAATAATACAAGGATTATTCCTCTTTGGAATAGTACATACTATTGCACATTTGCTATTCATAGCTCAAGAAATCTATGGTAAAAATAATTATTTTTTATTAATACTTACTATTGCAGAATCATTAACGAGTGGAATGTGTATGGCTACTTATATGGCTTTTATTACATCATTATGTACGAGCAAATTTAAAGCAACACAATATTCTTTTCTACTTTCTACAATGGGATTATCTCGATCTATTTTTTCAATTCTATCAGGATATATTATTAGCTACTCTGGATGGATTATATTTTTTATTATCACTATAATAGGATCTATACCTTCATTAATTTTGTTATTTTTATTACAAAAAAATAAAAAAACTCTTTCTTAAGTGAATAAGATGTTTAAAATTACTGTTTTTAATCATCTTTTGTTAAAATAATGAATTATTTTAAAATAATATAAAATATAAAACATATAATAATTAAGAATGATAAATATTATCTCAGTTTTTTTATATTTTGCTATTTTGTTAGCAGTAGGCATATATACTAAATCAACTAATAAAAATTTTTCTCAATTCGCTCGTATTAATAATAGCGCTATAAAAAATCAACTAATGCTGATTGCTACTATATTTGTTTCAACTATAGGCGGAGGAACTATATTTGGAATTACAGAAAAAGCTTTTATAGGTAACATCGCTTACTCTTATTCTTTATTAGCTGTAATCCCAATTGATATAATTATTGCAATATTTATTATACCTAGAATAGCAAAACACTATGGTGCAGAAAGTATAGGAGATATAATGTCTGTTTACTATAACAATACTGGTAGAATAATTGCTGGAATGGGTTCTATTTTAGTATCAATAGGTCTTTTAAGCGCTCAAATTAGTGTAAGCAGTAGAATATTTGAGTATATGCTGAAAATAGATTATATAAGTGGAACAATATTAAGTTACACTATAGTAGTTATATATACTACTATAGGAGGCTTTAGGTCAATAGTTTTTACTAATCAATTACAATTTTTTGCTATGCTCATTGCTATCCCTATAATCCCTATATTTGGAATAAATAAAATTGGGGTTATAGAATTTTTTACTACTATTCCTTATCAAAAAATATCCTTTATTAACAATAAACAATTAATTGAAGATATATTTTTTATTACTTTAAATTTTTCTGTAATGACATTATTTCCTAACTTCATTCAACGAATATTAATTACTAATAATTTTAATTCTACATCAAAAGCTATATACATAAAATCAATACTATATTCTATATTTCTAATACTAATTACCTTAACAGCCTTAGTAGCATATAATATGAATCCCTACCATAACCCAAGACTGATTTTTCCTTTTCTTATCGAACATATAATTCCTAATTTTTTACAAGGCATAGTTATTATAGGTTTGCTAGCAAGTATTATGTCTACAGCAGATTCAGACCTTAATATTAGTTCCATTACTCTTGTCAAAGACTTACTAAATCCGTTATTTAAATTTAATAATCCTAAAAAAATGCTAAGAATAGCACAAATTACAAATATAATAATAGCAAGCTCATCTATATTTATTGCATTATACTTTAATAGTGTAGTTGATTTAGTAATATTCATGTCAAGTTTTTGGAGCCCTATAGTTCTAATACCTCTTTTATTTGCTTTATTTAATATTATTATTAACTATAAATTAATAATTTTTAATACAATCTTTTCTATAATAACCATTTTGGTATGGAACAGCCAATTTTTTTATACTTGTAAAATAAAAAGTGTATTTATAGGAACTATAACAAATTTACTGTTATTTTTATTTGAATATTTAATTATACAAATCAAAAATAAATTTATTAATAAACAACATTGCAATTAATAAAATAACAAAGAAATTCTATAATAATAAAACCTTTATTATAAAATTTATCTATATAAAAAACATATCATAGAAGTAAATATTAGTATATAATGCTTTTCTTAATATTAGTATTAAGAAAAAATTAACTTTATTAACCTTAAGATCAAGATATAGTTAATAAATAAAAAGAATTTAATCATAAAGTTTATTTATACTATATCAAATTTACTAATCAAAATAGTAAATTTATAGATATATTAATTAATGTTATGTACTATGAATCAATCATATAATACTAATTCTTTAACTTATACTTTGAATAAGCTTAAATTCTTTATATTCCAAAAGGAAAAAGCTAATGTTATCACAATGATCTTAATTAGTATTCTATTAGGAACAATTATATCTATTGATGGATTACTATTACAAAAATTTACCAATTTTATTGAATCATTAAAAGAACTAAAAAAAGAAGAATTAACAAAAAATATAATTAAATATCTATTTATTTACATAGTATGGTGGGAAGGTATAAATACTTTATTTCGTATATATGACTATATATATATGAAAACAATGCCTAAAATTAAAGCATATGTGATTAGCGAGCTTTATCATTATGTACAATATTATAACCACGATTTTTTTCAAAAAAATCTTACTGGAGATGTTTCAAGTAGAATTATAGAAGCAGCAAGATCAATAGAAATGATTTTTTCTTATATTAATGAAAAAATTATACGAAAAATTTCAATGCTAATATTTTCTTTTTTAACTATTTATAGTGTAAATAATATATTAGCTGTTATTTTCCTAGTATGGTTTGTTATTTTTATTATAATTAGCTTATATTATGCTAAAAAAGCTAATTATCATACCATTAAATATGGTAAGAACCTTACTTTAGTAACAGGTAAAATTGTTGATGCTGTAGTAAATATTCCAGTTATTAGAATGTTCTCTTCATACTTATATGAAAAAAAATACCTATTACATACTCTAAAAGAGTATAGTGATAGTGATAAACAAATGCAATGGTTTATGTTTAAGCTATGCTACATACTTACTCTTGTATGTATTATAATGATTAGTTTTATAATTTATTTTCTTTTATACTTTAAAACCACTTTAATGCTCTCTACAGGACAATGCATAATGGTTATTTCTATATGTATGGCTATAGCTCATGATTTACATGAATTAACAGAAGATTTTAGTGATATATTAGAACAAACAGGAGTTTTTTTTGCTACTACAAATTTATACAAAAATTATATAATTACTGACCACCCTAATGCTAAAACTCTAAAAATTAATAAAGCAAATATAGAATTTAAAAATGTAAGTTTTTACTATAATTATAATAATAATATTTTTAATAACCAATCAATTTTTATTCATCAGGGACAAAAGGTAGGACTAGCAGGATTTTCAGGATCTGGAAAAACTACCTTTACTAACTTAATAATAAGATTATTTGATACTGATAAAGGTGATATATATATTGATGGTTATAATATTAAATATGTTACTCAAAAAAGTTTAAGAGATAATATTGCTCTAATTCCACAAAATCCATTATTATTTCAAAGAACTATTATGGAAAACATAAAATATGGATCAAATGCTACTGATGAAGAAGCTATACAAGCAGCAAAGAAAGCTTTTATTCACCAATTTATCAAAAATCTTCCCAATGGTTATAACACAATATGTAAAGAAAAAGGAAGTAACCTCTCCTATGGAGAAAAACAAAGAATTATTATTGCCAGAGCAATATTAAAAAATGCTCCTATACTAATTTTAGATGAGGCTACAAGCGCTATTGATGCTTACACTGAAAATGTAATTCAAAAATCGCTTAATAACCTAATGAAAAACAAAACAGTCTTAATCATAGCTCATAAATTATATACTTTACTTAATATGGATAGGATATTAGTTTTTGATAAAGGTTATATTATTGAAGATGGTACTCATAAGGACTTATCTAAAAACGGAAGAGTATATCAACTATTATGGGAATCTTTTCTTAAAGGAATAAAATAAACTTTTTTTAATAATTATCATATCTTCTTAAAACATAAACATTTATTTGCTATTAATTTAAAGAAAAACTAATATTAGTTTATACTTTCACTATTAAATCTTTTTTTGTATTTTCAGATGCAGCACCAGTAATAGCTACTATACATATTGTTAATAAGAACATCTGTTTTACTATCTGTATTATTTTATACATTTAAAAATTTTTAACCTCTTTATAAATCTTTTATATTTCTATTTTTTTGCTATATATAACTTTTTATCATCTAGCCATATATTTATAAAATTTATTTTTTTCTTGTTTATAAAACTCTGCTTTTGCTAACGGTTCTTTCTTATTTGTAATATTAGGCCACTTTTGAGAATATTTTTTATTAATCTCAAGCCATAATATTAAATCCTGCGATTCTTCTTCAATAGCATTAACTGGACATTCTTCGACACATACCCCACAATCAATACACTCATCTGGATTAATTACTAACATTAATTCTCCTTCATGAAAACAATCTACAGGACACACTTCTACACAATCAGTATACTTACACTTAACACATGAATCAGTAACTACATAAGTCATTATTTTTTACTATTTTAAGTTTTAAAATAAGCATACGAACTCTTAATAACCATACTAAAAAAAAATATAAGATAAAAGTAAGAAACATAATGAACAAAGGAATTAGCATCTTATAATGTATAGATGGGGCTGATAATTTCATAATACTTGCAGGTTGATGTAAACCATACCAAATATTAACTGAAAACTTTACTATTGGAATATTTATAAACCCAATTAAAGCTATTACTGAAGCTGGTTTTTCTGCTCTTAACATATTAGTTCCACTACTAACTATAATAATATAAATAATGTATAAAAAAAATAAAATTAGCATCGAAGTTAACCTTGCATCCCATACCCACCAAGTCCCCCATATAGGGATACCCCATAATGAGCCAGTAATTAAAGTAATAAGAGTAAAAACTGCTCCAATAGGAGAAGCAGATACAGCAAATATATAAAACATTTTACCTTTTATTACTAATACTAAAAAACTACATATTGCAATAAAAGTATATATAGCTAAACCCATCCATGCAGCAGGAACATGAACATACATAATTCTTACTATTTCTCCTTGCTGATAATCTGGCGGAGAAATTTTAATTGCATAAAATAATCCAATTATAAATAAAGATAACATTATAATAAAAATAATAAGCAAAAAACTAGTAGAAAGTCTAATAAAAAAATTAGGTTTCAATACTCTTAACATTATTTAAATATTAAATTAAAATTTTTAAATACCTTGTTATAACTATAATAAAAAACAATTATAAAAAAGATAATACATTATTACTTATCTTTATCGCTATCAAAAATCAATATTTTAACTGAGCTTACTAAGAGAATCTCTAATTTTAGAACAAGCCTCTATTAATAACTCTTTTGAAATAGCATAAGAAATACGAAAATAACCTTCAATACCAAAAAAATTTCCAGCAACTAAAGCTACATTAGCATCATACAACAAATAATCTACTATATCTTGACTTGATTTTATAGTATGTCCTGCTTTATTTTTTTTACCAAATAGCCCTTTACAATTAACAAACATAAAAAAAGTTGCTTCTGGTTTTATACAAGTTATACCATTTAATTTAGATAACATAGAAAAAACTATATCTCTTCTCTCTTTCATTATAGTTTTATTAACTTTAATATAATCTTGTGGACCATTTAATGCTTCAATGGCTGCAACTTGACTAATCGAACAAGGGTTAGAAGTACTCTGAGATTGAATTGAAGTCATTGCTTTAATAATATTTCTATTTCCAGCCCCATAGCCTATACGCCAGCCGGTCATAGCATAAGCTTTTGATACACCATTTACTATAAATATTCTATCCTTTAAAAAAGGAGCTACATTAACAAACGTTTGAAAAGAACTATTATTAAAAATAATATGCTCATAAATATCATCACATACAATATTAACATGTCTATTCTTGTTAAGAACTTCAGCTAATGACTTCAATTCCTCTGTATTATATATAATACCTGTTGGATTATTAGGAGAATTAAGTATAAACCATTTAGTTTTTGATGTAATAGCATTACTTAACTGTTGAGCCGTTAATTTAAAATTATTATCTGTTAAGATAAAAACAGGCTTTCCCTGGGATAATAAAACAATATCACGATAAGATCCCCAGTATGGAATTGGAATAATAACTTCATCGTTTTGATTGATAGTTGCAGTAAATAAATTATATAAAACATGCTTTGCACCAGCTCCTATAATAATCTCATCCAATTGATATTTTAACTTATTTTCACGTTCTAATTTCCTACATACTGCTTCCTTTAATTCTATCATCCCACCGGGTTGAGTATATTTTGTTTTTCCTTGATTAATTGCTTTTATTGCAGCAGCTTTTATATTACTTGGAGTATCAAAATCTGGTTCCCCTAATTCGAGGCCAATTACATTAACTCCTTTTTTTTTTAACTCTAGCACTTTAGAAGCCATACCTGTAGTTGCTGAATGCTTAACTAACTCCAACTTTTTAGACAAGATTAACATAATTAAATAAATTCTTCTTAAATTCGATAAAAAGCTAATATATACTATTAAATATATACGATTTAATATTAAATAGCTTTATAAAGAAAAATAATAAAAAGCTATCTCTTAAAACATTATACACATATAATATTAAATAATAAATAACTATTGATACAAATATGATTAACAATTTATTATTCTCTAAACTACAACATAAATTATTATACTTAATAAAAAAAAGCGATAAATTATATTGTAAAAGTAAGTACTTATATAAGTAAATTTAAAAATTACAAACAAAAAATAATTAATTCATATTTATCTATTGCTATATATAACATATATAATAATAATCTTATCCATGCACTTTTTAGGTTAAAATTGCTTAATAAATTATTATTAGGTTCAAATGATAAAAGAGTATCTTACTGGCTAGGATGCCTATATTTCTTCTATAATGATTATAAAAACGCAATAATATATTAAAAAAAGCAAAAAAAAAAGATAAAATAAAATTATTAAGCTTTATTCAAATATTGATTCAGTATCTTCTATTCCTAGTGGAGGATACTCTTTATACCGAGATGTGATATCTCTTAATTTTAAAATGAAATTCTCTTCGCCTCAATCTAATATAGCTCAAGCATTAGTTACTCAATTAATAAAATCATTAATTGCTAACAGATTACCTAATAACTATTCTATTCTAGAACTAGGAAGTAACGTTGGCCAACTAGCATATGAAGTTCATATGCGTATGCCAGAAAAATTTTATTTTCTAGGAATCGAACCATCTAAAAAAATGATAGCAAGACAGAAAAGAAATAATAATGAATTAATTAATAAATCATATGATTCTATTATTCACTCTCCTATTAAAAGATTTTTAGCAAAAAAACATAAAACTAAATATAATATTATATTTAGTTTAGATACAATATCTTATGATAAGAACTTAAAAAATGTTTTAATAAAAATCTTAAATTTATTATTACCGGAAGGTTTTTTTCGTTTTGTATTCAAACCTCATTTACATCAGAAAAGATGTTCTTTTCTAGAGATAAAATACAATTTATTTTTTTACATACAGATATAGTAGCTATCATAGCAGGACTTAATATTACCTTAGTTGCTGAAGAGATTATTACTCTTGATTTACAACATAATTATTCTCTGTTTACCATCCAAAAAATAAAAACTAATAATAACCCACACTTGCTAAAATAATTTCTATCATGTTTTTTATAAACTTATTTATCATTCCTCATACTCTAGCAAAGTTTGTCCTACTGTAACATTTTCGTTAACTAAAACTAATACCTTATCAACCTTACCATCTCTATCTGCAGTAATAATATTTTCCATTTTCATAGCTGTTAAGGTAAATAAATTCTGTCCTACTACAACTTTATCCCCTTCCTTTACATTAACCATAATAATCTGACCAGATAATGGTGCAACTAATGGACCACTATTATCTAGCAAAACCTTACTAGGAAGCATTAATGATTCAAGCTCTGATAATCTTGGTGACCTTACATAGGCTGATACCGTTACACCAGAATATGTTAATTTATAACCAGTATTAATATTTTTTACTTTAACATTTACCTTTCTTCCACTAATATTTGCTGAAAATAAGTGATTTCCAATATTCCATGTACTTTTTATTGATATGCGATTATTTTCGTACCTAATATTATAACCATCAGTTATTTTTTTTATAATAACAGAAATTTGATAATCTTCTATTGAGACCACCCACCTAGTTCCTAAATTATTTATTTGATCCATAATTTGCCCAGGAATAGAAGCTGCTCTTTCTTGTTCAGCCATGTATATAAATAAAGCAGTCGATAAAAATACTTCAGTAATCTCAGATGTTATAGTTGCTCCTGAAAACCCTTCTGGATATTCTTCTTCTATAAATTCTGTATTAATATCTCCAGAGATAAACCGATGATTATGTATTAATGCCTCTAAAAAACTAATATTATGAGAAATACCTTGAATAACAAATGAGCTTAAAGCTTTTCCCATTCGTTTAATAGCATCTTCTCTAGTATCACTATAAATACATAACTTTGCAATCATTGTATCATAATACATACTTACTTCTGCACCATGCCTAATACCACTATCTACTCTTACATAGTCACTTTTAGGAGGCTCTTGATAATCTATTATTCTTCCACTAGATGGTAAAAAAGCTCTTAGAGGATCTTCTGCACAAATTCTACACTCTATTGCCCAGCCAGAAAATTTTATATCTTCTTGACTAAATGAAAGCTTTTCAGTAGCTGCAATCCTTACCATTTGTTCTACAAGATCAATACCTGTTATTAATTCTGTAACAGGATGTTCAACTTGCAACCTAGTATTCATTTCTAAAAAATAATAATTCCTATTACTATCCATCATAAATTCAACTGTCCCAACCGAATAGTAATTAACTTTTTTAGCAAGAGATACTACTTCTTTATACATTTTATTTCTTGTTATACTATCAATAAATGTACTAGGTGCTTCTTCTATTATTTTTTGATGATGCCTTTGAATAGAACATTCTCTTTCTCCTAGACATACTATATTTCCATGTTGATCAGCTATTACCTGTATTTCAATATGACGAGGAGCTAAAATTAATTTTTCAATAAATACTCTATCATCAGAAAAACTATTTTCCGCTTCAAATTTAGCAGATTTATAAGCTTTTTCCATTTCTAATGCATTATTAACAACTCTCATCCCTCTTCCTCCTCCTCCAGCCGTTGCTTTAATAATAACTGGGAATCCGATACCCTCAGCTATTTCTATAGCTTGTTCTAAACTATGAATTATTCCCATATAACCAGGTACAGTACTTACTCCAGAATCGATAGCTATTTTTTTAGCTTCAATTTTATCTCCCATACTTTTTATCACTTTTGCACTTGGGCCAATTAAAATAATCCCCTCTCGTTTTAATGAATTAGCAAAATTTGCATTTTCAGATAAAAAACCATAGCCAGGATGCACAGCCTGCGCACCACTTTCTTTTGCTGCTAATATTATGTTTTTTATTGAAAGATAGCTTTTGGTAGAAGAAGAATTACCTATATAACAAGCTTCATCAGCATATTCGACATAACGTTCATTTGCATCAACTTCAGAGTAGACTGCAACAGACTTTATTGCCATCTTTTTTAATGTCTTCATAATTCTAAGAGCTATTTCTCCTCGATTTGCAACTAATATCTTTTCAAATAAAGGACCTGTGCTCATAAAAATACTATATTGTTATTTAATTAATGATTATAAAGGAAGATTATCATGTTTTTTCCAAGGTAATTGAACCTTTTTACTATGTAAATATCTTAAAGATTTACATATTCTCCACCTTGTATTTTGAGGCGTAATAATATCATCGAAATATCCTCTTGCTGCTCCAATAAATGGAGAAGTAACTGTATTTTTATACTCAGCAATTTTTTGAGCTTTTAAAACAGGATCTTTACATTCTTGACGAAAAATAATCTCTGCAGCACCTTCAGCTCCCATAACAGATATTTCTGAATTAACCCATGCATAATTATTATCGCCTTTAAGATGTTTTGAATTCATTACAATATATGCTCCTCCATATGCTTTTCTAGTTATAACAGTAATCTTAGGAACAGTAGCCTCAGCATAGGCATATAGTAACTTTGCTCCATGCTTAATTATTCCATTACATTCTTGGTCTATGCCTGGAAGAAAACCCGGAACATCTACCAAAGTAATAATAGGAATGTTAAAAGCATCACAAAAACGAATAAAACGAGCAGCTTTTCTCGATGCATTAATATCAATACATCCTGCTAAACAATTTGGCTGATTTGCTACAAAACCAACTGGGCTGCCTTCCATATAACTAAATCCAATTATAATATTTTTAGCATACTCCTTTTGTATTTCAAAAAAATCACCTTCATCAACTATACGAAAAATTAACTCTTTCATATCATACACTCTATCTAGTGATAATGGAACTAACCTATTAAGAGACATATCAATACGATCAGCTGGATCACTTGTATCTCTTTTTGGAAGAATCCCTTTATTAGATAAAGGAAGAAAATTAAAAAACCTTCTTGTTTCAAGTAAAGCTTCTATCTCATTATCAAAAACTAAATCAGCTACACCAGATTTAGTAGAATGCATTTTTGCTCCCCCTAGTTTTTCTTGTGATATCACTTCTCCAGTAACTGTCTTAATTACATCTGGACCAGTTACAAACATATAAGATGATCTTTCTACCATAAAAATAAAATCAGTTAAAGCTGGAGAATATACTGCTCCTCCAGCACATGGTCCCATTACCAAAGTAATTTGAGGAATTACCCCTGAGGCAACAACATTTCTTTGAAATAATTCTCCATACCCACCAAGCGCATCTATTCCTTCTTGAATTCTAGCTCCTCCAGAATCGTTAATTCCTATTACAGGAGCTCCTACTTTCATAGCAGAATCTATTACATTACATATTTTTTTAGCATGATATTCACCTAATGATCCCCCTAATACAGTAAAATCTTGACTATAAACAAATACTAACCTACCATTTATTGTTCCTCTTCCAGTAATAACTCCATCACCTAAATATTTTTTATCCTCCATACCAAAATTATCACACCTATGTTCTACAAACATACCTATTTCTTCAAAACTATCAGAATCCAACAATACTTCTATCCTTTCTCTTGCCAATAATTTTCCTTTTTCACGTTGGTTTAAAATTTTTTTTGGCCCCCCTCCCTGGGTAGCAATACTTATCTTTCTACTTAGAAATGCCTGTTTTTCTTGTAATGTAGTGATAGGACTCATAATATATATTAATATTTATTAATGCTTTCAATTAATTTCTTCAACTATAACTTATTCAGCAAGAATTACAAAAACTTTTGTAAATATTAGTTACTATTTATTAAAATATAGCAAACCGTACTAAAAACCCACTTAAAACTACTTTCCTATATTTATCAGAAGGTTAAATATAAATTCTTTTTTAGATTTCATATAAAAACTTAAACAAATAAAAACAATAACTTATGGCTCTTTTATACTCTCAACTTTAATCTCTATAATTTAATCATCTTAGTACTAACTCACCACCATTATTAGTTATTTTATTTATCTATCTTTTAGCTAAAATATAGATAAAGATATTATTTCTTAATATCTTTATAAATCATAGATTGTGCAATTTACCTTACTAAAAAAATATGCCGTTAATAGCAAAAAATAAACTATACTGCTATCTTTTTTTTCAGATGATTATTATTATCTTTTTCTATTCCTATAGATTGGATTATTACATCCTTATTATTTAATACAATATCTTTATTTATTAGAACCTTCTTATTCATTAAATCTGAAAAATTATACATTGTTTCAAGTAATAAATCTTCTATAATAGCTCTTAAACACCTAGCTCCAGTTTTATATTTTAAAGCTTTTTCAGCAATTGCTTCAAGAGCATCATCTTCAATAATGAGCTGTGCACCATTTAAAGAAAATAACTTCTTATACTGCTTTACAATAGCATTCTTTGGTTCTATTAAAATCCTAATTAAAGATTCTTTATCTAATTCCTGCAAAGTAGAAATAACAGGCAATCGTCCTATAAACTCAGGAATCATTCCAAATTTTATAATATCTTCTACTTGTAAATTCTCTAATATATCACTATCACGTCTTTGCTCTTTAGTAATAACATTTGCTCCAAAACCAATAGAATTACCATTACTCCTTGTGTGTATAATATTTTCTATGCCCATAAAGGATCCGCCACAAATAAACAATATATTTGTAGTATCAATTTGAATAAAATCTTGCTGTGGATGCTTTCTTCCACCTTGAGGAGGAATATAAGCTACAGTTCCTTCAATAATTTTTAGTAAAGCCTGTTGTACTCCTTCTCCTGATACATCTCGTGTAATTGAAAGATTTTCTGACTTTTTAGCAATTTTATCTATTTCATCTATATAGACTATACCTTTTTGTACTTTTTCTACATTAAAATCTGCTGCTTGTAAAAGACGTAACAATATATTTTCTACATCCTCTCCAACATATCCTGCTTCAGTAAGAGAAGTAGCATCCGCCATAGTAAAAGGAACATTAAGCATTTTTGCTAAAGTTTGGGCAAGCAATGTTTTTCCAGAACCTGTAGACCCAATTAACAATATATTAGACTTACTTAACTCTACTCCATCCTTATCCTTTTTTAAATTTGCTAAACGTTTATAATGGTTATAGACTGCGACTGATAAAACCTTTTTTGCTTTACTTTGGCCAATTACATGTTCATCTAAAGTTTGATATATTTGCTTAGGAGAAGGAATAGATAATAAAACATCATCAAAATTAGATATATTCTCCTCTGTAATTATCTCAATACATATCTCAATACATTCGTTACAAATAAAAACATTAGGACCTGATATAGATCCAGCTATTAATTTTTTTATTTCATATTGATTTTTTCCACAAAATGAGCATTTTACTGATTTTTTGCTAACTTCTCCCACTATATTATCTCCATTACTAATTTTTTATCAAATACTAACTAATTAATTGTTTTTTATTAATAACCATTAGTGTTACTTATATTTTATAAAATTTTACATTAACTTACTTAACATTATCAATTAATCATATATAGGTCTTTTTGTAAAGTAGTATAATACAATTCAGCATTTAGTTAACTATTTACCTTTTTAATTATATCTCGATTATATATTATTTTATCAATTAAACCAAAATCCTGAGCCTCTTGAGCTGACATAAAATTATCTCGTTCCATACTTAAAGCTATTTCGCTTACAGATTTTCCTGTATGAGTAGAGTATATATCTTGCAATAGCTTTTTAATTTTTAAAACTTCTCTAGCATGAATTTCAATATCAGTAGCCTGTCCTCTATATCCTCCTAAGGGCTGATGAATCATTATTCTACTATTAGGCAGAGCATATCTCATTCCTTTTTCACCAGCTAACAATATAGTAGCAGCCATTGAACAAGCTTGACCTATGCACAATGTAACAATTTTTGATCTTATGTACTGCATTGTATCATATACTGCCATTCCGGCAGAAACAATCCCACCAGGAGAGTTAATATACATATAAATATCTTTATCAGGACTTTCTGCTTCTAAAAATAAGAGTTGAGCTACTATTAAATTAGCCATTTTCTCTTCAAATTCACCACAAACAAACACTATACGTTCTTTTAGCAATCTAGAATAGATATCATATGATCTTTCACCTTTTACACTTTGCTCTACTACTATTGGAATATATGGCATTATCCTTCTCTTAAAATATTTATGTTATTCAACTATAAAATATAACTAACCAATATAATTAAATTTTAAATATATAAAAATTTATTTAATAATGATATCATATAATAATATTTATAACAAAACACAGATAATTTTTGTTACAATTATCTAACTTATATACTGTTTTTTAATAAAAACAAGTTTTTTTATATAAGCAAATTATAGCTCAAACTTTAATAACCGCCTAAAATTTAATAAATTTATTACCCTTTAATAATGATATAATAAATGATATAGCTATTAAAGCAACTGAAAACCATATAATACTTATAAATGGTTTATAGTATATTTCTGCATATATAATACCATCTTCTATTTTATTTAAAATAGCATATAAATCATAAAAAAAATAAGAGTAAATAGATGCTTCATAAGACAGAGCATTTTCAATTTTATACAATCTATTTTCTGGCTGTAATAAAACATAATTATTACGATATTTATCATATACTGAAAATATCACTATTTGCTGATAATAATTATAAGACTTAGAAAACTTTATATCTTCTAATTTTATAGTAAAATTTTTATTATCTACTACATCGCCTATTTTTCCAATAAATTGAGTTTCAGTAGAAAGTATAGTATTTAAAGTAATACTCAAGACAAGAATTCCAAAACCCAAATGACCTACAAATAAAGCTAACCTTCTCATATCTATTTTATTTTTTATAGGATTTATAACAACAAAGAAAAAATCTAATGTTTGTATAAGTAAATAACTAGAAGCAAAAACTAATAAACACTCAATAAGATTTAATTTTATAAACTTATTAACAATAAAAGTAGTTATGGTTATAAGAATAAGATAAAATAAATATTTAGAATATTTTGCATTCATTATTTGAGGGGTAATTGCTCCTATTATTACTATAGGAATAAAAATAGGAATAAATATTGTTATATAATATTCTGGATCAATCATTATCTCTAGATTATAAAAACACTTAATATATATAGGATATATAATTCCTATTAATAATGAGATAAGACTAAGACACCACAAAATATTAGCAAAAAGTACATATTTTTCTTGAATATTAGCTATTTGGTAAAAAGTAACATTATCTTTTTTTAACATAAACACTACTATACTCAATATAGTCATAATAATAGATACTAATAATAAATAGCTAGCACTGTTATTATTAAAAGCAAAGCTATGAATAGAACTTATTATAGTACTACGAATAAAAAAAATACTATATAAAACTAATAAAAAAGATAAGATAGAAAAACAAATACTACTTCTTAAATATTTATCTGATTTTATTGTAATAACTAAAAAATGATATAAGCAAATTCCACATAACCACGGTAATAAAGAAATATTTTCTACAGGATCAAAAAACCAAAATCCTCCCCATCCAAACTCCCTATAAGCCCACCAAGAACCTAACCCTATGCCTAAAGATAAAAAAAACAGACCAAAATTTAAAAAAAATTTACTTATTAATAAAATTTTTTTTCTAAAGTCTGGAAAAAATAATAATAAATAACCATTAGTAAACAATACTATATAAGTAACCTGACCTAAATATATCAAAGGAGGATGCACAGCAAGAGCAAAATCCTGCAGCACTGGATTTAAACCTAAACCTTCGCTAGGTTTATTTTGAAATTTTTCAAAAATATTTACTGCAAAATAAATAAATCCAGAAAAAAAACTTTTTACTATACTAATAATAGTGATACGATATGAATCTATTCTAGTATCCATAGGAAAAAAATAAATATAAAAAAAACTTACTAAGGATAACAAACCTAACCATAACATAATAGATCCTTCATAACTTGCCCAGCTAGCTGCTATTCTATAAATGAAAGGTTGGATTGTACTAGAATTTAAAAAAATATTTTTCAGTGAGAAATCAAATAATATAAAAGCTAAAATTAATAACAAAAAAGCTATTATAGAAGATAAAACTGAGCTAAAAAAAGTATATTTTTTAAATTTATAAGGAATAAAAATAGTCCCTAAAGAAAATATAAATGACATTAGCAATAAACAGTTACCAAATATATTAATCACTTTTATTTTCTTTTTTGATATCTGAAAGTATTATTACCTGAACTAACTTAACACGATTAGACAATTTTTTATTTACAATTAATTTTAAATTACCTACTATGATAAAATCACCATAATTAGGAATCCGATTCATTAAAGTAATCATCAATCCTGATAAAGTTATTGCTTCTGTTTCTGGCAAATGCCACCTTAATTCTCTATTTAAATCTCTAATTGGCATTGATCCATCAATTATATATTCAATATCAGATTTTTTAATAATATCTTCTTTACCATTGTCATATTCATCATAGATTTGTCCAACTATTTCTTCTAAAATATCTTCTATAGTTATAATTCCTTGTAAATCTCCATATTCATCAACTACAAAAGCCATATGACTTTTTCCAACACGAAAATTTTTTAATTGTTGTATTAATAACACATTATCGGGAACAAATACTGGCGGTGTCAATAATTCCAATAATTTTATATTATTTACATAATAATTATTAGCATAAATTTTATGTAATAAATCTCTTATATGCAAGACACCAACTACATTATCTTTATTATCTAACCAAACAGGTATTCTAGTATAATTACTTGTAAGAATAATCTTCATAATATTATCAATAGGATAATTAATATTAATATCTAATACATTACTACGATGAGTCATTATATCTGATACAGTCATATCCCTTATATTTAGTACCCCTCCTAACATATCACCATCATCTCTATATACATTTCCTTCTTGGATATGATGTTCAATCATACCTCGTACTTCATCTGCACCAGAAGATACTGGTTGTATGTTATTAATACGAAATATAAAAAATATAGAACGAACTATATAACTTACTAATATAGTTAGAGGTGATAATAATTTAAGAAATAATTTTAGCATATCGGCAGTTACTAAAACAATTTTTTCTGGATTAATAACTGCTATCGCCTTAGGTATTACTTCTGCAAATATAATAATTATTGTAGACATCAATATAGAAGACGTTAAAGTTCCTCTACTATCACCTAGCAAATCTATAAATACTCTTGTTGCTAAGCTTGTGCATAAGATATTCGAAATATTATTACCAATCAATAACGTACTTATTACTTCATTTTTTATTTTTAAAATTTTTAGTATTTTTTGTGAATTTTTAGCATATTTAGATTTATATACATGAATTTTTCCTGGAGAAGTAGCAGTAATTGCTGTTTCCATTGCAGAAATAAAAGCTGATAAAACAATTAATATAATAATAACAACTAGCATTAGATTCTCTATTTTAATTAAAGAAATTTATTGTAAAAAACAATATTTCTAAATAAAAGTATATAATATATATATCAATATTAATAATGTTTTTAATATAAAAGATAATATAAGAAAAAATAAAAGAATCGCTTTTTTCTGTTTTTAATTGAAATATAAGGTGGAATAATAAACTTATATTAACAACTAATCTATAACAAAAAATATAAAACAATAGAAATACTAAAATTTTTCTTTTTCTATAAAAATCAACTAGTTAAAACTATACATAATATTTTCTGATATTATTATATATTTTAAGAGTAAATTCACATAGTATAAAATAAATAAAAAAGATTTCTCTACTCATTTTTTATTAAAATTTTAGATATTTGTACAAATATTTTTAAAAATATGATAAAATCTAAACCATAATCACCTAATCAATAAGCTGATCTTGTACATTTAATATTGTTATAAATTTTAGTCAATCAAAATCAATTTTCATGCATTTAGAAATAATAATATCTTTTAGCCAATTTATTCAAAAATTCTAGTATATTATTTAAAAAACCTTTTTTAGATTTTTAAGTTATGAGTAAAGTAATTATAATATGTGGCCCAACTGCAAGTTTTAAAACTGCATTTGCTCATAAATTGGCTTTAAATATAAAAGGGGAGATTATTAATGCTGATTCTATGCAAATATATAAACAAATACCTATCATTACTGCTTCCCCTAGCTTAAGTTACAAAACAGAAATTATCTATCATTTATATAATTTTATTGACATCACTGAAAAATTATTTTTTGATCAATACATTAAGCTTTTTACGTTAACTATTAATAATATAATAGGACGTAATAAAATTCCTATTATTGTAGGTGGGTGTGGATTATATATTAATTACCTTATATATGGTTATAATTATATACCTAAAATCAATAAATCAATTGTAAAATTATCTAAAGATTTACAACAAAAGTTAGGCCAAAATAAATTTTTTAAAGAACTTAGTATCCTTGATCCAGATATATGTAAAATTATTAATGCTAATGATAGTTATAGATCTCTTAGAGCATATGAAGTTATTAAACAAACAGGTATATCATTAAGAAAATACTATGATTTACCACTTATAAAACCATTAAAACAGTTTGATATTAAAGTAATCTCTTTTTTTCCTGAAAGGCAGTTCCTTTATTCTATGTGTAATTTAAGATTTAAAACAATGGTTAACTCTGGTGCCATCGAAGAAACAAAACAATTTTTATCTCTTCCATATAATTTCTCTTCAGCAAAAGCTTTAGGAATTCAAGAAATTATATCTTATTTAAAAGGATCTATAAATATAGAACAAGTAATTACATTATCTACTAGAAAAACTAGACAGTATGCTAAAAGACAAATAACTTGGTTTTCAAATAAAGTAAAGGAGAAAGAGATAGTAAAATTTAATAGTTTATCTGACTATAACAAAATAAGCCAAAAATGGATAACTAACTTATCTAGTTTAGTAAATTCTAAATAAAATAATACTAAAAGACTATTATTCTATATTCTTAAATTAAGACTAAATACAAAAATTTTATCTAATCAAACAACTTACATATATTGTATTACACCGAATTTGTTCTAAGGCTAATCTTTATTTACACAATTTTTTAGAATATTATAAATAAACCTACCAAGTATAAGAGTTTCTAGGTTAAAATTTTCTATACTTAATATTCCTCTAGAACGAACTAGCTCCTTTTTTCTTATTTCCTTTTCTTTTGCAGATAATTATCTAGCAATATACTAAGAAATTAGAAGAATTCTTTTCTTTATATTACATACTACAATTGCAGTCTCTTTCAGATATATACCAAACATTAACTTTTTTGTATAACAACAATAATTCCGATAAGCACTAACATTAATAATAAAAAATAATAAAATTTTATATAAATTCATACCTAATAAAACTTAATGCTTTTAATCAAAATTAACCTTATTAACATTAAAAACTAAAATAATTAATATTGTTTAATTAAAATTCCATAGAAACAAATAAATTATTTTCTTTATCATAATTTTCTAATTTTATAGGAAAAGCAATCCCTATTTTAAATGGAATGGCAGTTAATATATTAACTGCCATTCCAACAGAAGCCCTCATTGCATTACTATCATATATACTATCCCTTGTTAAAGTATCAGTATAATCTACTCCCCATAACGATCCTAAATCAACAAACAAACTTCCTGTTAATTTTAACCCCTGTTTATCTATTATAGGTAATATAAGCTCTGAAGAAATTGTATAATAATTTTTCCCCCCTAATAACTCTTCATCATTAGTTATAGGACCAAAATTTGTAAACCCTCGCAAACTATTATTAGTATTAATACTAAATCGATTAAAAAATTTTACTCTTTCCTCTTTTCCTATTCCTCTAATACAACCTCCAGCAGCAGTCAACTTAAATACTAAATTATTATTAAACAAATTCCTGTAGTAGGTATACTTAGCAGTAAATTTATAATAGTTATTATTTCCCCCTAGCACAGCAAAATTATTACTTAATACAGCTGAATGACTACTTTTTTGATCATTTTTTGAAAAAAGCAAATTATGATTTAAAGATGAAGTATAAAAAGTACCAAAATCTTCGTTAATCCATATAGAGAAAACATTATCTCTCTTACTAAAAACACGATTATATTCAAAACTATATCCTATTGATGAACTAAACAAGTTATTAATTTGATAAATAATATCATTATTAACACTCCTAGCAATATTCTTATACTTATCACTAGTACTTGCTATATCCTCATTATATATATTATCTCTATCCATATCAACACTTCCACTAATTCTCCATGCAAGTTGAGTATTAAAAATATTATTAAACAAACTAGACAAATGAATAGATGGAACTAATCCATTGAATTTAGCTATAATGAACAAATCATTACCAGATCCCAAAAAGTTTAGACTATTCCAACTAATAGCACCACCAAACGATCCAGGATATGACCATGTAGCACCTAAACCTAAGCTTGTAGTACTAGCCTTTTCCTCAACTACAACATCAATATCATATAGATTATTATCTTGCTCATATGGAGTAAAATTAATAGACACTCCATCAAAATATCTAGTAGATAAAATATTTTCTTTAACTCCTTTTATTTTATCTATAGATAATATATCTCCTTCTGCTAAAGGAATATAATTTCTAATGACAGAATCCTTGGTTAAATTGTTTCCTGTTATATTAACTTTATTAATGTATGCTAAAGGCCTCTTATTAATTATTATCTTAATATTTAAATGATTTGGCTTTCTACAACTATAACTCTCATATGAAATATATAAATTAGAAAAACCTTTATTAGACAAATACCCATTAATATCAGCAACAATTTTTTCTATAACTGCTATATTAGCTTTTTGTCCATAACTTATAGGAATAAAACGATATAAATCTTTGGTATTGATAAAATTTAATTTACTTTCTATTTCTATATCAGCAAAATAATAACATTGACCCTCATCAATTGAATAAATTAAAGCAAATCCTTCGTTTGACTTTAATAATTGAGAAGTAATAGAATTTACTTTAAAATCCATATAGCCACTTGTCTTATATAAGTTAGCTAAGAAAAAAGTATCTGTTTTTAATCTTAAAGGATTAAAAACACTATTTTCTGATCCAAAACCTAACACATTCACTTCTTTTGTCATTATAGTATTTTTTAATTCATCATTTGAATAAAAATTATTACCTATAAAATATATTTTTTTTACTAATATCTTTGGACCTTCTTTTATATCAAAAACTACTTTAACCATATTGGTTTTTTCCACTTCAACTTTTACATCAACTTCAACAAAAATATAACCTAAATTGAGCTGATAGATTTGCTTTATTTTTTCACTCTCTATATTAAGTACGCCTCTATTTAATGGTCCACCAATATTAATAGATAACTCAGATAATATTTTCTCAGATTCAAAACTATCATTTCCTACAAATTCTATTTTGCTAATAAATAAATTTTCAACTACGTTTACTTTTAAAATCCCTTGATTCAAATCTATTTTAACATTATCAAATAATTTAGTTGCGTATAATTTTTTAATTGCATTATTCAGTACTCCTTCATCCACTTGATCTCCTACATTAATAGTTAAATATTCTTCTACAGTACTACTATGAATTAAAGAATTACCCTCAATAATAACTTTTTTTATTATATGTAAATTATCATCTGCATAACTCACAGGTTTAAAGAAAACTACTAATATCAAAGAATAACATAATATGTTATATATTATACTATTCACTAATAACTTTTTATTTAATATCATAAGGAAACTACAAACAAGTTTTTTCTTTTAATAATTCTAAATTATCAACAGCTATATACCTACATAGATATATACAAATACTTACAAATAAATGCAATAATTAAATAAATAAAGAACAAATATAAATTTTTATAATATCAGTAAAAAACCATTATTATTTATCTGTATATACTGTTATTATGTACCTTTAAATTTTACTAAATAAAATTTATTGAGTAAACGTAAGTAACAAATTAATAAGTACAAAACATTAGAGCATCATTCTAATATTAAAATTATGCAAATGCAATTAGCAAATAAATTAAATAATAAATCTATATCTAGAATTGCCACTATTCAAGCAATATACCAATTAGATAACTTAGAAGATAAAGATAATATTAACCCAATTTTAAATCAGATTATCAGCTTTTATAAAGATCCTGACATTAATAATTATTACGATATTAGTGATGATAATTACATAAAAATTAAACCAAGTTATATACATTTAAAAAGGCTATTTTTTTGCACAATTAATAATTTTAATAAAATTAATCAAATAATAGAATCGCATCGACAAAAAAAGAATACTATAAACCAATTATTATATACTATTCTAAGAGTAGCTGTAGCAGAGATGATATTCCTTTCAACAAAACCACCTTGTCCTAAAACAGTTATAATTAATGAATATACTAATATTGCTTATAACTTATTATTTGAGCATGAAATAGGCTTTGTTAATTCTTTATTAGATAAACTAAACAAATAAACTAATAATATGAATAATAAGCTTAAAAAGCATAATAACAATTTTAGCAAGATAAAATTGGAAAAAAATCAAAAATTATCTTCTTATAATTGGCTTAATAGGCACTTAAATGATCCCTACGTTATAAAAGCAAAAGCAGAAAAATATAGATCTAGAGCGGCATATAAACTGATAGAAATAAATAATAAATTCAAAATTTTAAAACCTGGAATGACAATAATTGATTTAGGAGCTGCCCCTGGTGGATGGAGCCAAGTTGCTTCTAAAGCAGTCAGAGCTAACAATACAAATTCTTTTCAAATTCTTGCCATTGATTTATTACCAATTAAAAAAATTACAGGTGTAAAATCATTATGCTTGGATTTTTTAAATCCTAATAGCCTAAGCACAATACAAGAAAATATTCCTCATAACCTAGTAGATGGGGTAATTAGTGATATGGCTGCAAATACAACAGGACATTTTACTACAGATTATATCAGAATTACAGACTTATGTTACCATAGTTTTATATTTGCAAATAATATTCTAAAACCAGGAGGAAATTTCATTACTAAAATTCTTAGAGGTGGAACTGAACATATAATACTAAAAGAAATAACAAAAAATTTTAAACATTTAAAACATTTTAAACCTAAATCAAGCAGAAAAGAGTCTAGTGAAATGTATTTAATAGCATTACAAAAACTATAAAATAATTATAAAAAAATCAATAATATATTATATAGTTTTACTTTTCATCATTATTTAAATCATGTGATACTAATTCTGTTAAAGTCACACCTATTTTTTCTTCTACTATCACTATTTCTCCTTTAGCTACAATCTTATTATTAACATAAACATCTATAGGTTCCCCTATGCTTCTTTCAAGTTCTATTACAGCTCCTTTATTTAATTTTAATATATTACTTAACGACATACTAGTACGCCCAAGAACTACTGATACCTGCACTGGTACAGCATATAATGATTCTAATGTTAATTCTGATCGTCTAGCTTTATCATCTTGTTCTGTCATATGATTTATACCTACCTTATTTATTTTTTATATTTTTAATTGATTTATTATTTCCTCTACTTCCTCTTTTACTCTCTGATGGTTATATAATAAATAACTATCATTCCATTCTACTTTACAATCATTTTCATTCATACCACTATCTTCTTCAATTAAAAAATTATCCTTAAATTCATTTTTAATAATGTCAGATCTTAAAACCTTTTGACACAAATTAACCCTGTTAGGATGAATAATAATTTTTATAGAACCTTCTTTATAATAATTATTTAACTTATCTAACAACTCTTCATAAATAATCTTTTCAAACTTTAAAGGGAAATCTAGGGATAATTTTCTAGATATAGTTAAAATTATTGTCCTAATCATATTCATCATTTGATCAGTTATCCTATTATCATTAACTATTCCTTTTAATTTTTCCTCAAGAAGATTACAACATCTCTTATCACTCTCTAACTCTTCTCTTTTATATTTATATTGATTTTGTAAATCTTGCCTTACTTCCTCATAAATTTCCTGACGAATTTGGTCTTTTACTTTTTGATAGATTTCCTCTTGATTCTCTTTACTTAATTCTTTTACTTCCTCCTGATTATCATTATTATTCTCATTAAATAATTCATTATTTATAATCTCAGCATCTTGAGCTACATCTTTTAATATTCTTTTACTCTCTTTTTTATATAAAATAGATTCAGCATTCTGTACATTATTATAATCAATACACTCTTCTTTATCATTTTCAACAAAAATAGGATCATCTTCTATAGTATTATCACAATCATTCATTATATTACTTAAATGATTAACAATGGCTTCAGTAATAAATTTATTATCTTTTTCTACTTTTAATTTGTAAGCTGATTTTAAATGTATCACTGAATCTACAGATAACTCTTCAAATATAAACTTTTTATATTCAGACATTTTTTATTCTATATTTATTCTGCAATTAATCTATATCAACATTTATTATTACTAACAAGTATTATTTTGCATTGTACATACTAACTTATTACTATATTAACAAAAGTATTTTAAGTAGCCTCAATAAAAAATTTTTTAATATTAACAATCTAATGCTATTTACTATCATCTTTCTTTCACAATAACCTTTATGCAATTAACTCATCATCACTGTCGTCACTAAAGTTTATATCTATTTCCCCTGCATCAATTAAACCTTTTGCTATGATTACAATTTCTGATCTTGCTACATCCACATCTTTTGCTCTAACAGCACCAAGAATAGTTAAATCCTCTTCAATTATCTTAACAGCTCTTTGTGTCATCCCTGAATAAATCATATTTTTTAAATCAGATGGACAACCTTTTAATGCTAATGTTAACCTAGATCGATCAATATCAGTTAATAAACGTTGCATGCCTTTTTTGCCTAACTTAATTAAATCATTAAATGTAAACATTTTATCTTTTATTTTATTTGCAGCATCTGGTATTTTTGTTTCTAACATAGCCATAAACTTACTTTCAGTATTACGATCTAAATTATTAAAAATCTCTGCTAACATCTCAAAACTATCATATGCCTGAGTTTTTCTAAAAGTAGTTATAAATTCAAGTCTTACAACATTTTCTACGCTCTCTAAAAACTCTTTTTTTACTGTTCCTAAATTTAGTAAACGCGAAACAACATCAAAAGCAAAAACATCCGGTAAATTAGCTAAAACTTTAGCTGCATGATCAGGATTAATTTTAGATAAAACCAAAGCTGCTGTTTGAGGATGCTCATTACTAAAATATAATGCTAATAACTCTTCATTAACATTTGAAAGTTTTTCCCAAGTATTTTTTCCCTGCGGACCTCTTATCTCTTCCATTAAAGATTGAACTTTATCTTTTTCTAATATAGTATTTAGAAGCTTCTCCGTAGTATATAAATTACCTAGAAAACTATTTGAATAAGACAAATCATCACTAACCTGGTTAATTACTTCTTCTATTAACTTTGCTTTCACTGGTCCTAATGTAGACATAGATCGAGAAATTTCCATGATCTCTTGCTCTGTCATTAATGAAAAAACCTTTGTTACATTATCCTGTGATAAAGATAATAATATAACCGCTACCTTTTCTCCCCCTGATAATTGTTCGATATCTTTCTCCGTCATTATTATATACTTTTAATATAATTATTATTTATAATAAAGCCATTTTTTTAACACGCCTACCATATCCTGAAGCTGTTTTTCAGTAAGATCATTAATTTTTGTAATTGCTTCTCGAGCCTTATCTGCATCATCTTCTCCTACTACATTTAAATTAACTTTACCTTCTTTCTGATAAAGCTGTTCTAAACCTAAATTATTATCCTTAGGTATATTTCTATTACTAGCTCTAGATAATATAGTATCATTTTTTTTACTATCTACATCAATATCTGAGGAAGAGTTTTTAGGCCTTGATAAATTATTTTTTACATATGCTCTGATTTTACTACTTTGGAATAATTTGATCACTATTAAACGCACTACAGTAATTAAAATAACCAAGGAGATAACTGCTATAATTAAGATTTCTATTATCTTTTTCCAATCCTGATTTGGCAAATATTTATCATCAAAATCTTCTATGAAAGAAAAATCAGTAGCAAACTGCATGTTTACTACTTCTATTTGATCATTTCTTTTTTGATCGAATCCTACTACCATTTTAACTAAATTTTTTATTTTTTGTAACTCTTCTTCACTTCTTTCTTGATACTGCATTTCTCCAGTATCCTTATTTTTTACATATGTTCCATCCACTAATATTCCTATAGACATTTTAGTAATATTACCATTTTCTGATATATGGTTTTTTATTGTTTTAGATATTTCATAATTAGTTTGTTGTTCAGTTTTTTCAGTAACTATAAACCTGCCTTCTTGCTCAGTATTATAGCTACTTGATCCAGCTCCAGGAATATTATTGGCTACTGAAGAATCCATATTCTCTGATCCTGAAAAAGGTGTTTGCGCCACTTCTTCTATAGAACTTATAGACCTCACAACTGAACTATCTGGATCATACAATTCAGAATTTGTAATAACACGATCAAAATTCATCTGTAACGAAACATGTGCCTTAATCTTTCCCATTCCAAAAGCACGAGATAACAAGTCCTCTATTATCATTTTTAATCTATTTTCTGCCTCAATATTCATCTCTGTATTTTTACTATTAAACTCTTCTTCAGTTGATAATTTACCTACTTTTAATGCTTTTCCAGTAGTATCTACTATTGTAATATTACTCATTTCTAAATTAGGAACTGATGTTATAACAAGATTACTAATTGCCTCAATCTCAGACTTACCTAATCTGCTATTACCTTTAAGTTTTAATACTATAGAAGCACGAGTTTCAGTTTTTTCTTTAGAAAAAATTTCCCTTTGTGGTATCACTAAATGCACTCTAGTCTTTTCTACTTTATTAAAGGCTGATATAGTTCTACTTAATTCTCCTTCTAAAGCACGTACTAACTTAATATTTTGAGAAAAACTAGTTGCGCTTAAACTATCCTCATGATCAAATATTTCATATCCAATAACATTTCCAATTGATGGTATACCAGCCTGAGCTAATATTACTCGAGCTTTCATTACATTATTCTTATTAACTCTAATAACTGTATTATCTTGTGATATATCATAACTAATATTATTATTATCTAACTCTTGAATAATTTTTATGCTTTCTTGAGGTTCTAAGGACGAATACAACACAGCATAATCATTATTATTTAATAAATAAACTACTAGTGCTAGTAATAGAGCCAGTATAACTACAACAAAACCAACAATTTTTCCTACTCCTATCCCCTTTAAAAACTGAATAATACTCTGCATCTAATAAGATAACTTTTAGTTAAAATAAATAATCAACTATAATCATTAATATCCACTTAATTAAAATAAGTCAATCCTTTAAAATCGATTCAATATAAAAAATTTGAAAATACCTTAATTAATAACACTATATTTCTATATTTTCTTAAAATTTTGTTGATATTTAACTTGATTATCGGTGATATATAATCAATTATTCATTATCAATTATCAAAAAATAATAAAATCTAAACTAACATAATAAAGCTAAATTATAAATAATTTAAGTACCCTAATTATTGATATATTTATCTACCTATAATTACAATAGAGTTATTAATATATAAATTAAAATGCATATAATATTTTTATATCATTTCACTTATTATTGTTTTAAATATTCCTCCTTTGTTAAGGTATTCTATTTCTGTATCAGTATAAACCTGAAGCACTGCATTAAATATATCATAACCCTTATCACCATCCCTTTTAATAGTACAACTTAACGAAGTATACGGAGTAATAGTATTATTTAAACCAAGTATACTAATTTCTTCTGTTCCTTTTATATTTAAGTCTTTCCATGATAATCCACACTCTAAAGTAATAGGTAAAACACACATACCAATTAAATTTGACCTATGTATTCTTTCAAAACTTACAGCAATAACAGCTTTTACCCCTAACAACGAAGTGCCTTTTGCAGCCCAATCTCTTGATGATCCTGTTCCATACTCCTTACCTGCAAATATAACTAAAGGAATATTCTTTTTTTGATATTCCATAGCTGCATCATAAATACTTTTTTGTTCGCCAGTAATATGATCAATAGTAAACCCTCCTTCAATTTCTGGACATAATAAATTTTTAATCCTAATATTGGCAAAAGTTCCTCTCATCATCACCTCATGGTTACCTCTTCTTGATCCATAAGAATTAAATTTTTCTGGGCTAACATTATTACTAATTAGATATTGGCCAGCAACACTATCTTTACTAATATTACCTGCTGGAGAAATATGATCAGTAGTAATAGAGTCGCCTAATAATGCTAATATTCTTGCGCTATGAATATTACTAACTTTAGGACTAATATTATTTTTATCAAAATAAGGAGGTTTTTTTATATAAGTACTATTATTATTCCAATTATAAGTATCACTTTCTACAATAGCTATATTTTCCCATAATTGGTTACCTTTAAAAACATTAGAATATTTTTCTAAGAACATTTTTTTATTAAGATGAAGCTTAATTTCATGATCTATTTCCTCTTTAGATGGTAAGATATCTCTTAAATATACTGCTTTTCTTTCATTAGTAAAAGCTATTGGATCATTATATAAATTAATATTAACAGTACCAGCTATAGCATAAGCTATAACCAATGGAGGAGAAGCAAGATAATTTGCTTTTACTAAAGGATGAATACGACCTTCAAAATTTCTATTACCAGATAATACTGATGCTACTACTAAACTATTATCTATAATTACTTTTTCTATTTTACTATCTAATGGTCCTGAATTTCCAATACAAGTAGTGCAACCATAAGCTATTAAATTAAACCCCAATTGATCTAAATATACATTTAATCCACTTTTAAATAAATATTCTTTTACTATCTGAGATCCTGGAGCCAAAGAAGTTTTTACCCACGGTTTAACTCTTAAACCCATTGTCACCGCCTTACGTGCCATTATAGCTGCTGCAAACATAACTGATGGGTTAGAAGTATTAGTACAACTAGTAATAGCAGCTATTACTACTGATCCATCCATTATGCTATTACCTAGTTTATCATACTGATATTTGATATTATTAGTTAATTCTTTATTATTAGGTAATGAATTAACAAAGCTAGCAGCTACATTTTCTAAATTCACTCTATCTTGAGGACGCTTTGGACCTGATAAAGATATGCTAATAGAAGATAAGTCAATTTCTATTACGTCTGTATATTGAGGTTCACAAGATGTACGCCATAAATGTTGTATTTTAGCATAAGATTCTACTATATTTACATGATCATCGCTACGACCAGTAAATTTTAAATAATTAATAGTTTCTTTATCTATAGGAAAGAATCCACAAGTAGCTCCATATTCTGGGGCCATATTTGCTATAGTAGCTCTATCTGCTAACGATAAATTATCTAACCCAGGACCGAAAAATTCAACAAATTTACCTACTACACCTTTTTTTCTTAATTTTTCAGTTACTGTTAAAACTAAATCTGTTGCTGTAATATCATTCTTTATAATACCTACAAATTTTACTCCTATTACTTCTGGTAAAACCATACTTAACCCTTTTCCTAACATTGCTGCCTCTGCCTCAATTCCACCTACTCCCCATCCTAGCACTGACAATGCATTCACCATAGTAGTATGACTATCTGTTCCAACTATAGTATCGGGATACAACAACTTATTATCTTCATTCCACACTGTTTTTGCTAAATATTCTAAATTAACTTGATGACAAATCCCTGTTCCTGGAGGTACAACTCTAAAATTTGCAAAGCTTTTTTGTCCCCATTTCAGAAATTCGTAGCGTTCAATATTACGCTCTAACTCTTTTTTTTCATTAACTAAAAAAGCATCGTTACTTCCATATAAATCTACTTGTACAGAATGATCAATTACTAAATCAACTGGAATTACAGGGTTTATTATATTTGGATTCTTTCCTGTTTTTTTTATAGCATCCCTCATTGCTGCAAGATCTACTATTGCTGGGACTCCTGTGAAATCCTGCATAAGAACTCGATTAGGATTATAATTAATTTCTGCTGACGATTTTTTATCAATAATCCATTGTTGAAAAAATGATAACCTTTCTTTTGATGCGCCATTTCGTACATTATTTTCAAAAAGAATTCTTAAACTATAGGGTAATTTATATAAATCTAATCCAATAAATTCAGCAACCTTTGAAATATCATAAATTTTATAATTTTTATCATTTATATTCACAAACCTTGTGTTTGCTTCTTTTTTTTCTATGTCCATAACTAACAACTTACCTATAGGGTCAAACTTATTTTCTATAATAAAAACTTCTAGTAAAATTTACTTATCTAAGTAAATTTTATATTTAGATATCAAATACTATACTTAGTTTAAGTAGAATTAGCAAATTATACTAACCAGATATTAGGTATTTAATACTATCTAGTATACTATAATAAACTAAGTTTTTTAGTCTTATCTTAGTAATAAGATATTGAATATCTTATTAATGATTTGTTTCAAATAAAAAACATGTTAAATTTAAAACTTAAAGCAAATAATTTTATATTTCTTAATATAAAAACATAATTAATAAAAAAAAATGCTATCTTTACACTCAATACAAATAACTGTAAATAATATTACTCTAATCAAGAATTTGTCTATTAGTTTTTTACCTTCTTCTATCATTCATTTAAAAGGCCCTAATGGATCAGGTAAAACATCTCTTCTACAAGTAATTGCTGGAATAAAACTACCTAATAATGGTGTAATTACTGTTAACAAAAAAAATATCCCAATTATTAATATAAAAAAGCCTTATTGCACTTATATAGGACATAATATAGGAATTAAATATAATTTAACTGTATATGAAAATTTATATTTTTGGTCATTAATATATAACACAAAAGAGTTATTAGATGCTACTATCAAATACTTTAATTTATTACAAATAATGCACTCTAAATGCTATGAATTATCAGCTGGGACCATAAAAAAAATTGCTTTAGCTCAACTATTTATATGCTATTCAGATTTGTGGTTACTAGATGAAATAGACTCAAACCTAGATCAAAATAATCGCAAATTATTAACTAATATTATCCTTACTAAAGCCAGCAATGGAGGAATTATTTTATTTAGCAGCCATAACCACAATAGTAATTATACTAATACTACTACCTTAGATATCACAAACTATTAATTACGCTAAAAATTGCATCAATATTAATGATTAAAATATTAACAATCAGAGAATTACAAATTCAATATAAAATTTACCACCTAATAAAATTCTTTTTTATTTTTTTTGCTTTTTCTATTTTATGTCCAACACTTATTAGTCGCCATCAACAAATTACACTATTTGGTACAGCCTTTTCAATAATTTCTATTCCACTTGCTTTTATTAGCATGCCTCAAAACATTATAAAATCAGATAATGAAGACGGAAGTCTAGAAATATTATTATTATCTTGCTCAACTTATACTATAATTATATCAAAATACATAGCGTTATGTATTTGTGCTATAATTAGTTATATATTATATGCTCCACTAATATTACTGATATTCTCTTTCTCATTTTACTCTTTTATGTATATTACAATATGTGCAATAATACTAATTCTAGTAAGTGGTAGTATAACTATTTTAATTTCATCTATTCAAGTTTATTTTAGAGAAAATACTAATTTTCTATCTATATGCATAATACCTTTAATTATACCTTATATAATTTTAACAGGATTAGTACTACAAAATATACAACCATTAGATTTTATCACTATCATGATTGGAATTAGCTTAATTATTATTCCTTTATCACTACATTGTTCCAGTTACTTAGTAGAAAATATATATAATGTTTAATAACAAAATTTTAAAGATTATTACTAGATTAATATTTTAGACCTATTTATAAATGATTTAGCCTGGTGCGGCTGAGAAGACTCGAACTTCCAATCATTTTCAGAACAGCAACCTCAATGCTGCGCGTATACCTAATTCCGCCACAACCGCTCAATTCAAAAAATTACTACTACCTACTGACTAATAATAACAATTTTTAACATTTAATTGAATATATAGGTATATATTCAAAAATATCAATTAACTACGGTGGATAACTCTTCCTTTTGTTAAATCATAAGGAGTCATCTCAACTTTCACCTTATCCCCTGCAAGGATTCTAATACGGTTTTTTCTAATTTTTCCAGAAGTATGAGCAATAATCTTATGTCCATTTTCAAGTAATACTCTAAAATGCACATTTGGAAGTAACTCAATAACTTCGCCATCAAAATGAATTAATTCTTCTTTTGCCATAAAATTATATTTTAAATTATAAGTAGTAATATATACAATATACTTATTAAATAACCTTTACGTACTAAATTAAATAAAAATACAATACAACAGAATCATAAAAAATATATTATATATCTCTTACATAATTTAATTAATAATTCCATTAAGATTTTATTTAAATGTTATTATATCACAATTTTAATACTAATATTAGTATTAAAAACACTTATAAGTATTTTTTATCTTTATAGCACTGGTTTTAAAAATTAACTAATAATATTTTTCGGGTATTATCTTTAACTACAATAATACCAACTATTAAAAATTATTTAAAGCAAATATTTTTCCTTAACATAATGTTATTGACACTATAGCAATTTCATCTTATATTTTAGCTTTTTCTAATTTTTTTGCTATTATTTGCTATATAGCAGTATATTACAAAAAGTAAAAAATAACAATAATTGTAATAATATAATTAATAAAACTGCACCCGTAGCTCAATAGGATAGAGTACTTGACTACGAATCAAGAGGTTAGAGGTTCAACTCCTCTCGGGTGCACAAACAATAAAAATCATTAACTAAAATTTGACATAACTCTTGCTATTTAAGCTGCATTAAATAAGAGATAACATCTGCAATATCTTGAGGTTTTTGAAGCCCTATAAAAGACATTTTTGTTCCAGGCATATATTGCCTTGGTTTTTGAAGAAAATAAAACAAGCTTTCATAATCCCATACCCCTCCCGCTTCCAGTAAAGCCTTAGAATAAGAGAACCCTTCTTTACTAGCTTTAGGAAAATTTACTATATTATACAAGTTAGGACCAATCTTATTATCTCCATTTTTATTAAAACTATGACATGAAATACATTTTTTTATAACTTTCTCTCCTTGTTGTGCATTAGCTTTTGTCATTAACTCTGCTATATTGATCTTAGGTTTAGCCTTATCATTTGCTGTAACATCTATTTCCTCTTCTTCATCGACACCAGGAATAATGTGACCTCTTTCAGCTATTTTTAAAACAGGCTTATATAATGAATCAGCAACTACTCCTACTATAACAGTAATTAAAGTTCCTAATAGAACTGCAGCAGCTATTTTATTTAATTCTAACCCAGACATAAATTTTTAGTTATATTTAGATTATTTATTTATTAACTAAAATAAATAATATTATTTCAATAAATATTTCATGATTAACAATTTTTATTTCCATATATGCTACCTGTAACTTATTAATATGCTTCAATCACTAAAAACATCAACTAAATTCCATCGCGCTCTTGGAGAAAAATCAATATTATTAATTATACCAGCTTTAAATCTCTCAAGTCCAGCAAAAGCTATCATTACAGCATTATCAGTACATAATTTTACAGGAGGAACTACAAAATTATAGCCATAATCAGTAGCAACATCATTAAGTGTTTTTCTAATTACTAAATTACTAGCCACCCCTCCTGATGCTACTAAAGTCTTTACTTTATAGTATTTTTCGTATTCAGCAATAGCTAACTTAGTCTTTTTTTCAATAATCTTAGATACTGTATTTTGAAAACTAGCAGCTATATCATAAACATCTTGATTAGTTAAAGGAATAATTTTATCTATAGTATTTTTTACTGCTGTTTTTAATCCTGAAAAAGAAAGATAACAATTTTTTTTATTAATTAATGGAGCTGGGAAATTATATTTATTTTTATCTCCTAGTTTAGCTTTTTGTTCAATTTTTGGGCCTCCAGGAAATCCTAAATTTAACATTTTGCTAACTTTATCAAAAGTTTCTCCTATTGAATCATCTAAAGTTTCACCAATTATTTTATATTTAGCAAGTTTTTCTACTATAACAAACTGTGAATGACCACCACTTACTAATAAAAGCAGGTATGGATAGTCAACGGAGTGAGTAAATTTTACAGTTAAAGCATGACCTTCAAGATGATTAACAGCAATAAGAGGTTTTTTTAATACACTAGATAAAGCTTTTGCAAACATTGTTCCAATAATAACTCCTCCTATTAACCCAGGACCAGAAGTAACTGCTATTACATTAATATCATTAATAGTTATTTTTGCTCTTTTTAGTGCTTTATTAATAGCAAGCTCTAAATTAGTTAAATGCAATCTAGCGGCAATTTCAGGAACTACTCCTTGATATAGAGCATGTTCCCTTTGCCCTATTATTACATTTGATAAAACCCCAAAATCTGATTTAATAATAGCAACACAGCTATCATCGCAACTAGATTCGAGTCCTAAAACAATAATATTATCCATAAAAAACTATTTTTTATAATTTTATAATACTATCAACTTGATTTTTATATAATTTAAATAACTAATTATTATTACTTGACTTCATATTTAATATACTTTAGTAGTAGTGAAAGAAAATGATTTTCATTATTATAATTGTATTATTCTAATAAATAAATCATAATCATCTAGCGAAATAATAAAATGCTAACGTTGATATTATCACAACATTATACTTTATAGAGTGTTGATTTGTAACCTAAATTTTTATATTGGCGAATGTAGCTCAGTTTGGTAGAGCCCCAGATTGTGGTTCTGGTTGTCGCCGGTTCAAGTCCGGTCATTCGCCCCAATTATAAGTTATTAAAGCTATTAAAACTTTAATAATGCTGAATAAAAACTATTTATTTCTGTATAATGAAGTGATTGGTAAATCAGTCAACAAAAAAACTAGTATCTACTAGACTAAAGAATTTATCAAGACTTTTTCCTAAATCACAAAAATTAGCAAGCTCAGGATCTAATACTACCTTAGCTAATATAGGTATAGCATATTTATTAGCTAAATATTGCCCTGCATTTCCTGGAAATAATTTTACCTTTCTATTATTAGTAATATCAAAATAATAGCTCATATTCTCTATTACAGCCTTAACAGGTACAGTAAATCTATTATATAAGTTTATAGACCTTTCAACATCTATAGATGATACTAATTGAGGAGTAGTTATCATAATAACCCCATGTACTTGATACTGACCCAACAAACTTAAATGGATATCTCCAGTACCAGGAGGCATATCAATAAATAAATAATCTAACGCTCCCCACTTAGTTAAACTTAATAATTGATAAAAAACCTTACTTATCATTGGTCCTCTTAGGCTAAGAGCGTCAGAAGAATTTACTAAAAAACCAATAGAATTTATATATACTCCAAAATTATTTAAAGGTATCATTTTTTTATCTTCTATATCTGGCTTATCAGACAAGCCAAAAATAGTAGGAATAGATGGTCCATATATATCTGCATCTAATAGACCTATTTTATATCCTAAAGAAGCTAATTTTTGAGCAAATAAAGATGAAATAGTTGACTTCCCAACCCCTCCTTTACCAGAGGAAGTTAAAATAATCTTTTTGATATCATTAATTTTAATTTTCTTAGTACTAAAATTATTATTAATTTTCCTGTTCTTAATAAGAGGTGAAGGCTCATTACTAGTTAATGCTATATTAATTTTGCCTATATCACTACGTTGCTGTAATAAAACTATAATTTCCTGTTTCATTTTATTAGCAGTAGTAATATCTAATCCGGTTATATCGATAACAAAAAATACATCTCCATTATCTTTTATCTCTATACCAGATACCCTATCTAAAACCTTAGAAAAATCAGAAAAAATAGTACTCTTGAGTACATCTTCTATATATAACTTAAGCGAATTAATCATTGTTATTTAGATAAAATTAATTACTTAATTTAATTTATTAACCTACTAAATAATAGTATATACATATTTTAAAATTATATAACTAATAATAACTTATATTTTAAAACAATACAAAAACTAGCAATAAATTATAAATAAATTAATAATATATCAAGGTTATTGACATATAACATAAAATAAGTTAGGTTTTTATATATGAAGCTAGATGCTCAATAAACACTTAATTACTAAATATTGTTTTAAGATAGGTTTTATTACCATAGATTATAGAAATCAATTATAAGCAATGCTATATTGATTTAGTGATATTTACTAAAGTAATAAAGTTTGGCATTTAGTTTTTAGTAATTTAAATAAAAAATAATCTAAAGTTATTAAAAAATTAAGATCATTCCGATGTTAATGTCTTGAAAAATAGCATAGCTAGATCTATTTTTTGATGTATTTCATTTTTAATATTTTTTATTTAAATAATTTTTTAATTATTTAAAAATCAATAATCAATATTTTTTAAGTGCAAGCTTATCAGTTAATCAATAAATTTGTAAAAAATGTTTTATAATTATTAATAATATTTATAAAAAATGAAAATAGCAGCAATAAAAGAACAAATAGCAGGCGAATCAAGAACAGCTATTACCCCAGATACAGCTAGATTATATGTAAAAAAAGGCTATGAGGTTTGGGTAGAAAGTGGGATAGGTAATAAAGCAAACTATAGTGATCAAGAATATAAAGATGCAGGAGCAAAAATATCCTCTGTGTTATTAGAAATAATATCAGATGCAGATATCATCCTAAAGGTACAACCTACTCCTATAACAGAACAAAAAAATGAAATAGCTTTAGCAAAAAAAGAAGCAATAATTATTGGTTTATTCTTATCTGATTATAATAACAATCATCAATACATCAATAAATCATTGTTAAAAAAAATAACTACTATAGCAATGGAGTTAATTCCAAGAATAACAAAAACTCAAGATATGGATACATTATCTTCTCAAAGCAACTTATTAGGCTATAGATCTATAATAGAAGCTAGTTACTACTTTGATAGGGCTTTTCCTATGATGATTACATCTGCAGGAAAAATATTAGCAGCAAAAATTTTAGTATTAGGGGCTGGGGTAGCAGGATTGCAAGCAATAGCTACAGCTAAAAGACTGGGTGGCATAGTCTCCGCATACGATGTTAGAGCTACAACAAAAGAACAAATAGAAAGCTTAGGAGCAAAATTTGTATATCCTGATAGTAACATTAATGATATGGAAGATAGTAAAGGCTATGCAAAAAAGGTAGATAAAGAATTCGATATTAAACAAAAAAAGTTTTTATCAGAAATAATATCAGATTATGATATCATAATATCTACTGCACAAATTTTAGCAAAAAAGGCTCCTATTTTAATAACAAATGATATGATCTTAAAAATGAAAGCTGGATCTATATTAGTAGATTTAGCAATCAATAGTGGAGGAAATATAGAAGGATCGGTGGCTAATAAAGTTATTACAAAGAATAATATAAAAATAATAGCATGGTCAAATTTATTAGCTAAAATTGCAAAAGATAGCTCAAGATTATACGCAAAAAACTTGTATAATTTTGTCAGTTATGCGATACAAGATGGTAAGTTTAATTTTTCAGATGAATTAGTAAAATCTATGTTAGTTGGCTTCAATAACCAAATAGTAAGCAAATATTTTATAGAGTAAGTTATCAAGGTATTAGTTATGAATCAAGAACTGTTAATAATATATCAACAAGCAAAAATAGTTGTAAATAAAGCTATAGAATTAATGAACCAATTAAAGATGTTTTCAAATGAATCATTATTAAAAGATAGTAATGCAATAGATCCTTTTATATTTGCAATAACTATATTTAGCTTATCATGCTTCATAGGCTATTACGTGGTATGGAAAGTAACTCCATCATTACATACCCCCTTAATGTCAATTACTAATGCTATATCAGGAATTATTATAATTGGAGCATTAATGGCATCTAGCTCTCAAAACTTAGGAATAGAGTTAATATTAGCGTTTTTAGCTACATTTATTGCTTCTATAAATATCTTTGGAGGATTTATAATTACTGAACGCATGCTTGAAATGTTTAAAAAAAAGAAAAAATCATAATTAAGAAAAAAATGTTTAATAACTATAGATAATAAATTTATGATAAATCAACTAGTAGGAATAGCATATTTAATCTCAGCTATATGTTTTATATTTTCATTAAAAGGATTATCTTCACCTAAAACGGCTAGGATTGGTAGTATTATAGGAATGATAGGGATGGCAATTGCTTTAGTAGCAGTATTTAGCTTACCAGCATTAAAAAATAAATTCATACTATTAATAATAATTCTTTTAGGAGGCTTGATTGGGGGGTTTATAGCTAAAAAAATTACTATGACAGCAATACCGCAATTAGTAGCTGGATTTCATTCATTTGTTGGGTTATCAGCAATACTAGTAGCTTATGTAGCATTTCTTGCTCCAGAAAATCTGGCTATAGGAATATATAAAAATCTAAAAATAAGTTCATTAATAGAAATGGGATTAGGTGTTGCTATAGGAGCTATTACATTTAGTGGCTCTGTCATTGCTTTTGCAAAACTACAAGGTTTATTAAAATCCTCTGCTATTAAGTTTAAAGGTCAACAATATATATGTATGCTAACAGGAGCTATGATGCTTATTGTACTAGTTTACTTTATTAGCAACCAAAGTTTATTAGCATTTAATACACTTACAGTGCTTGCTATAATATTTGGGATACTATTAATTATTCCAATAGGAGGAGCAGATATGCCTGTTGTAGTATCAATGCTCAATTCTTATTCAGGATGGGCAGCAGCGGGTATTGGATTTACATTAACAAATAGTTTGTTAATAATTACAGGAGCACTAGTTGGAGCAAGTGGAACAATATTAAGTTATATAATGTGCAAAGCAATGAATAGATCGCTATTCAATGTAATTATTGGAGCATTTTTAAAAAATAAAAGCTCTGATAATAATACAACAAATCATGAAAATAGGATAACACAAATAAGTAGCGCTGAAGATGGGGCATTCACGCTCTCTCAAGCAAATTCTATTATTATAGTACCAGGATATGGTATGGCGGTAGCACAATCGCAATATGCTATTAAAGAATTAGTAATGTTATTAAAAAAGAAAAATATTACGGTAAAATTTGCTATCCATCCTGTTGCAGGTAGAATGCCTGGACATATGAACGTACTATTAGCTGAAGCTAATATTGAATATGATGATGTACTAGAGTTAGAAGAAATTAATCATGATTTTGTAAGTACGGATGTAGTATTAGTAATAGGTGCTAACGATATAACAAACCCTGCTGCTAAAACAGATAAAACTAGCCCCATTTATGGTATGCCTATTTTAAATGTATCAGATGCAAAAACTATTTTATTTATTAAAAGGTCTATGGCTAAAGGTTATGCAGGAGTGCAAAATGAATTATTTTTTCAAGATAATACATTTATGCTATTTGGTGATGCAAAAAAAGTTATTCAAGATATAATAAAATTTATTATTGAATAAATTTTATTATCCTTAAATATTGATTAAATCTAAAGAATTTTAATTGTTTTAATAAGATATTATCATATAATAGTGGCAGTAGAATAAAATAATCCTTTAATACATATTTTTACTATGATAAACAAAAATAGGCTACCATTAATGCCAAAAGGCACAGCTATTTGGCTTATAGAGAATACTAAATTAACATTTAAACAAATTGCAGATTTTTGTGGATTTCATGAACTAGAAGTAAAAGGTATAGCTGATGGAGAAGTAGCAGTTGGAGTAAGAGCTGTTGATCCAATAGCATGTAACCAATTAGATCAGAAAGAAATAGATAGGTGTAGTAATGATCCCTCCTTATCATTACAAATAAAAATAAGCAATGTTTACGAGACTATAATAGAGAAGAAAAAAAATAACTTCAAATATACTCCTATAGCAAGAAGATATGATAAACCTGATGCTATTTACTGGTTATTAAAGAATTTTCCAGATATCAAGGATAATGCCATTATTAAATTAATAGGAACAACTAAATCTATTGTAAATTCTATTAGACATAGAACACATTGGAATATTGCAAACATACGCCAAAGAGACCCTGTTATACTGGGTATCTGTACTCAAACAGAATTAGATGCAGTAATTAAATTATATTATTCTCAATCAGAAAAAAATAATACAAAAAAAGATAGTTAATATTTCAATGTAATACTACACAAACTATTGCTACTTAGGATAGTGTGTAATAAAGAAAAATGTATAAATGTTATTATATAAAAAAAATTGAGAAATAGCAGCAATTCTATTCAACTAATTTAGTATAGTGACTTATTTAACATAAAAATAAAGTAATTTTAGCAATAATATTTTCTGCTTAATTGCTTAATTTGTATTGTATATAAATTTGATAAAAACAAACATAGAGCTGGTTATTATAGCTTTTACTGTACAAATAATAGCTCAAAAATATTTTTAATAGTTAAAAACTTAATACACATAATCTTTATAATATAAAATGACATTTTATATTGAGTTTTATAGTAAAAATATTATACTAATTAATAATAACAAAATATAAAAATAAATAAAAAAATAAATTATTATGACTGAAGTATATTTTAATGGTCCTTGTGGCCGTATTGAGGGAAGATATATCCAGTCAAAAAATCCTAAAGCTCCTGTTGCATTAATATTACACCCTCACCCTCTACATGGAGGGACAATGAATAATAAAGTAGTATATAACATATATAAAACACTAGTAGAAAAAGGTTTTACAGCATTAAGAATTAATTTTAGAGGAGTAGGTCGATCTTTAGGAACATTTGATAACGGAATAGGAGAAATGACTGATGCAGCTACAGCACTTGACTGGTTACAATTAAATAACCCTTTAGTTAATATTTATGTAGTAGTAGGATTTTCTTTTGGAGCTTGGATAGGTATGCAATTAATAATGAGAAGACCAGAAATCACAAATTTTCTAGTTGTATCACCTCCAGTAGTAAAATATGATTTTTCTTTTTTGTCCCCTTGTCCTATATCTGGTATGGTTATACATGGTGATCAAGATAGTGTAGTAAGTGAAGATGATGTACATGCATTTACCAATAAAATATCAAAACAAAAACATATTACTATTGATTATAGAATGGTTAGTGGAGCAGATCATTTTTTTAGAGATAAAATAGATATACTATGTAATGAAATAAAAGATTATGTCACGACTACTTTCCCCAATATTGAAGGCTCTAGTGTAACTAAAAACAGCGATAATAATTACTCTAACAATAAAAAACTATTTTTAGAATAAAAAAAATTCTATATTAGGAAGATAGCAGCCTTAAACACTAAATAATACATAAATAAAAAGGCTAACTAGATATGATATATAAGAAAATCTAAGCAAAGTTTTTTGATAAAGCTTATAGTAAATATTTAAGATTTAGTAACCAACCAAACAAATATAAAATCAACTATAAATATTACATTATTACTCGAGAAATACAGTTTTAATTTACATTAAGAACGTAACAGCAAAATTGTAGATTTCAATAGAATTAAATTATAAAACAACATTAAAAGAATACATAACTTATTAATAAATGCCTATAAAGATTACTGTATCCAATATATTATAACACTTAAGTATGGTTTTTTATTAAAGATAAAAAATAAAAAGATCAACCGCTATCTAATAAGAAAGAAGTTGATCTTTTTTATAATATAAGTGTTTAAAACTAAAATCCTCCTCCCATAGGTGGCATTCCGCCTCCCATAGATGGCATTCCCATAGATGGAGAAGAATCAGAAGCATCATTTTTATCTGATTTTTCAATAGTCACTAATGCTTCAGTTGTAATAATTAAAGAAGCGACTGAAGCGGCATGTTGTAAAGATGTACGAACAACTTTAGTTGGATCAATTACCCCTGCTTTAAACATATTAACAAATTTCATAGCTTGAGCATCAAAACCAGTAACATTAGGTTCTTTACTTTCATTAAGCTTTCCTACTACGATTGCTCCATCAATCCCTGCATTTTCAGCTATCTGTCTTAAAGGAGCTTGTAAGGCATCCTTTACAATATTAACACCTGCTGTCTGATCACTATTACTCAATTTAACACTATTAAGCACCTTTGCTGCATAAAATAAAGCAGCGCCTCCACCAGCTACTATTCCTTCTTCAACAGCAGCTCTAGTAGCATTTAATGCATCTTCTACTCTATCTTTTTTTTCTTTAACTTCAACCTCAGTTGCTCCTCCTACCTTAAGAACAGCAACTCCTCCTACTAATTTAGCAAGTCTCTCTTGTAATTTCTCTTTATCATAATCAGATGTACTAGATTTAATTTGGGTTCTAATTTGACTACATCTAGCCTGTATATCAGATTCACTTCCTCCTCCATCTATAATAACAGTATTCTCTTTAGAAATAGTAACCTTCTTTGCTGTCCCCAACATAGAAACATTAACTTTATCTAATTTCATGCCAAGATCTTCACTAATTAAATCTCCACCAGTAAGTGCAGCTATATCCTCTAACATAGATTTTCTTCTATCGCCAAATCCAGGAGCTTTAACTGCAGCTACTTTTAGTCCTCCCCTTAGTTTATTAAGAACAAGGGTAGGTAATGCTTCTCCTTCCACTTCTTCTGCAATAATTAGTAATGACCTATTAGATTGTACTATAGATTCTAATAATGGTAACATTGGTTGCAAGCCTGATAACTTTTTCTCATATATTAATATATAGGGATTCTCTAACTCAGCTACCATTTTTTCTGAGTTAGTAACAAAATAAGGTGATAGATAGCCTCTATCAAACATCATACCTTCTACTATATCTACTTCAAATCCAAAGCTTTTAGCTTCCTCTACAGTAATAACACCTTCTTTACCTACTTTTTTCATTGCTAAAGCAACTTGATTTCCTATTTCAGCATCGTTATTAGCTGATATAGTCCCTACTTGAGCTATTTCATCTTCAGTAGTAATAGGCTTACTGATTTTTTGTACTTCTTCTATAACCTTACTTACTGCTATATCAATTCCTCTCTTTAAATCCATAGGATTAAACCCGGCAGCTACAGCTTTATTTCCTTCTTTTACAATTGCTTGAGTAAAAATAGTCGCAGTAGTAGTTCCATCACCTGCTACATCAGCTGCTTTACTTGCAACAGATTTCACAAGCTGTACCCCTACATTCTGCATAGGATCTTTTAAATCAATTGATTTTGCTACAGTTACACCATCCTTGGTTAACCTAGGAGAGCCATATGATTGCTCTATTGCAACATTGCGACCCTTTGGTCCTAGCGTTACCTTGACTGTATCTGCTAGAATATTGACACCTTTAATTATTTCTTCACGAGCTTTTGACCCATATCTAATTTGTTTTGACATACTTACCTATTCTCCATTGTTATTATAAACAAAATAATATTTTTTAAAATTCAACTAAAAAATTTTAAGTAATTATTCCCATGATATCACTTTCCTTCATAATTATTATCTCTTCTCCATTAATTTTCACCTCAGTACCTCCCCATTTACCAAAAAATACTTTATCACCAACCTTAACTTCTAATGGAATTAGATTTCCGTTAGAATCTCTAGTTCCACTGCCTACAGCAACTATATAACCTTGCAATGGTTTTTCTTTTGCTGTATCAGGAATTATAATTCCTCCCGCTGTTTTTTCATCTTCAACCTGACTTTTAATCGCGACCCGATCTTGTAATGGTTTAAAATTCATGATTATCCTCTCACTATTAAATTTATTTAAATTTTAATATTATTTGTCTATATAAGTGCTATCAAAATTAGTTCAAGCCCTAAGGTTATATATTTTTCAAAATAATTTTTGAAACTCTTTTTTATAATAACCTAAAACTTTATCCAAACTTATTCTACTAGAATATTTAGCTATAACTGCATAACAATAATAATATAGTTTTAGTTTTGTATTACTAACTTCATTTGCTAAATTTGTTAATAACTCTGGGACTAAATTAATAAATATTTCTTTGTTAAGATTAACAAAATTATATATAGATCTTATATTATTATAGGTTATAAAATTACTATCATATTTTTCTTTATCTTCAGGAACTATTGAAATTACTTTATCAGTAAATACAAATTTACTATATTTTGCGCATTTTAGTGCTAATGACATATTATGTGTATATATATTACTATCTAACTGGTGAATTTTACCTATTAAATCAGTATTTATCATTGTTGCTGAACAACCTATATTTCTTATCCCTTTAATTTTATTCAATAAAATCTCATTTATAGGCTTTTCTATTAAATATTCATGAGATTTGAACATTTTACTAAAAACACTTTGTTGTTTTAATACCTTGCCAAAAGATACTCCTGCACCAAATTTAGTACACATTTCTACTAATATTTTAGTAGAATCTGGATGGATTACTTCATCCCCTTCTACAAAATGAATATAATTACCTATAGTTAAATTTAATACCTTATGAATACTTATTGTAGAACCTACAGATTCTTTTTGTGTAATAATCATAGCTCTTGACAATTGATTTATATTATTTTTTAATACTTCTAAAGATTTATCTTTAGATCCATCATCGATAAAAATAAACTCTTTTATAAAAGGCCCGTTTATTTTTGTTAAAGAATCTATTAACCTAGAGATATTTCGTTCATTATTATAGATAAACACTAAATAAGTACATCGTACCATATAACCCTAAATAAAATATTTTATACTACAAACTATCATATTTGCGTTATAAATAATTATAATTACAATAAAATTTTAAAAACTACTAACACTATAATTTGCATATAACAAATATGCAAGCTATACTTAAATATTAAAAAATATTAATTTTTGCTGTAATTCTCAATTACTATAACAATTATTTAAATATAATGACTAATATCATCTACTATATAACTAATAATGATAATTTATATAAGAATATTTGCTCTCTTGGAGAAAAATGCTATACCTGTAAACAAAACACAATTATTATTACCAATAATGATCACGAAACAAAAATTATTGATAACATACTATGGACCTATTCTAGAAATTTTTTACCACATGCAACTAATAAAGATTTTTTTCCAGAAAAACAACCACTATATATTAGTTCTGAAATAGAGAACCCTAATAAAGCTAATATCTTGATTCTTATTAATCCCAACTATACAAATTTAATCAAGACATTTCAAAACAAAGAATTTTTTAAAAATTTATTCAAAATATGTATTATACTAGATGATACTGCAATTTTGCCTCAACACAAGATAACTAACATAATGATAAATTATAAACTTATAATTTCATCTTCTTTAACATTTGTATATCAGAAAAATGGCTTATGGAAAAAAGAAAATAATTTTTTATCTACTGGTTAAATTAAGTTATAGTATAATTTAAGTTAATAAAATAAATTAAAATCAATTTTTACAACTAATCATATCAATTCTTACTATAGTTATAACTGTTATTATTGTTATCTTTATTGAAATTGATATACTATTTTTTTATTATATATTTTAGTTTTAATCTATGAAAAAAATATTAATTGTAGAAGATAATGAACTAAACTTAAAACTATTTCATGATTTATTAGTTATTAAAAACTTTGAAATCATAGTATCTAGAGATGGGGTAGATATTACCAACTTAGTATTAAAAGAAAAACCAAACTTAATAATTATGGATATATATCTCAACCAACTTTTAGGTACAGATTTAATAAAAGAACTAAAATCAAATACACTTACTAAATCTACCCCCATAATAGTAATTACTGCTTTTGCTATGTACAAAGAAAAAAAAGAAATCTTAAAATCAGGTTGCGATCTATATCTATCAAAACCCGTATTTATTGACCATTTTTATCAAGCAATTAATCAATTTATTAACTTAAAACAACACATTAAACATACTAAAAAAATTACACATGACAGCAAATATACTAGTAGTAGATGACTTATACGCAAACTTATATATACTCAAAACAAAATTGTTGAGTAAATACTATACCGTATTTACAGCTAGAGATGGTATAGAAGCACTTGATATATTATTGAATCATAAAATAGATATTGTGTTACTTGATGTTATGATGCCTAGACTAGACGGTTTTACTACTTGTAAAAAAATTAAAGCAACTGCTGAGATTACCCATATTCCTATTATTATGATCACAGCTCTATCCGATATTAAAGATCGTATTAAAGGATTAGAAGCAGGAGCAGATGAATTTTTAACCAAACCTATTAATGATATTGCTTTATTTGCTAGAGTAAGGTCTCTTATCCATATGAAAGCAGCTATTGATGAATTACATTTAAGAAATTCATCTCATATTGAGTTAGGTCATACTCCTTTAATAATAGACAATACTTTTTATGATAGTAAAATACTTATTATTGATGATGATATAATTCAAGTAAAAAATATCACCAAATATTTATTGCCTATTACAGAACAAATAAAAGTTTTATATTCTTATTCAGAAAAAGATATATTAGGATCATTTATCCCTAATTTAATTATTATTAATTATCAGATTGATAATCAAGATCCCTTTAGAATTATTGCAATGATTAGATCTAAACCTATATTTAAACATGTAATAATAATGCTATTAACTGAAGAAGAAAATGTTGATTTAATTATTAGAGCTATGGATCTTGGAGTCAATGATTACTTTATTTATCCTATAGATCAAAGTGAACTACAAGCAAGAGTAAAAACTCAGTTAAGAAAACAAAAATATCAAAATAATTTAAGAGCAAAAGTAGTAGAAAGTATTAATTTATCATCTAGAGATAGTTTAACTGGTCTATTTAATAGACGTTATTTTGATACCCACATAAAGCAAATGTCTAAAAAAGCTAATGAAAACAACGAGCCTTTTATTTTGCTAATGATAGATATAGATAATTTTAAATTAGTTAATGATATTTATGGTCATCTTTCCGGAGACAAATTATTAAAACAAATTTCTGATGTATTAAAACAATCAGTACATATCACTGATCTTGTAGCAAGATACGGTGGAGAGGAATTTGCATTACTAATTAAAACTAATAAAGTAGATATTGCCTACTCTATTGCAGAAAAAATTAGAATAAATATTGCCTCTATGAGGCTTACAATGCTAACCAATAAAATAATACCACCTCAAACTATATCAATAGGATTATCTATATATAAAATTAATGAAGATATATCAACACTAATAAATAGAACAGACAAAGCACTATACTCTGCTAAACAAACTGGAAAAAATAAAATAGTAACTAATATAGAATAATAGAATCACGTTTTTAATTCTTAATAGTAAACTATACCTAAACAACCTATTATTACTAATATTTTCTATAGTTTTTAAATAATTATAATAAAGTAGCAACGATAATTTAAAGTCACACTAAAACGAATACATTAATCCATCACTTATTCAATAATATCATAATGTACTTAGTCACTATTTTAGTCATTAAAAGGAGGTAATCCAGCCACAGGTTCCCCTACGGCTACCTTGTTACGACTTCACCCCAGTCGCTAATTTTACCATGATTGACTGCCTCTTGCGTTAGCTCATCAACTTCAGGTAACACCAACTCCCATGGCGTGACGGGCAGTGTGTACAAGGCCCGAGAACGTATTCACCGCGGCATGCTGATCCGCGATTACTAGTGATTTCAACTTCATGCTCTCGAGTTGCAGAGAACAATCCGAACTGAGATACTTTTTAAGGATTAGCTCCACGTTGCCGTATTGCTTCCCTCTGTAAGTACCATTGTAGCACGCGTGTAGCCCAACCCATAAGGGCCATGATGACTTGACATCGTCCTCACCTTCCTCCGATTTATCATCGGCAGTTTCCTTATAGTTCCCGGCCAAACCGCTGGCAAATAAGGATAAGGGTTTCGCTCGTTGCGGGACTTAACCCAACATCTCACGACACGAGCTGACGACAGCCATGCAACACCTGTGTGTAGCCCAGCCGAACTGAAGGATATCATCTCTGTTATCCATAACTACCATGTCAAGGGTTGGTAAGGTTTTTCGCGTAGCATCGAATTAAACCGCATGCTCCACCACTTGTGCGAGCCCCCGTCAATTCCTTTGAGTTTTAATCTTGCGATCGTACTCCCCAGGCGGAGTGCTTAATGCGTTAGCTGCGAAACTGAAAAATAAATTCCCAATATCTAGCACTCATCGTTTACAGTGTGGACTACCAGGGTATCTAATCCTGTTTGCTCCCCACACTTTCGCGCATCAGCGTCAGTTGAAGCCCAGGTGATCGCCTACGCCCCTGGTGTTCCTCTTAATATCTAAGAATTTCACCTCTACACTAAGAATTCCATCACCCCCTACTTCACTCTAGACTAACAGTTTTGAAAGCAGTTCCAAAGTTAAGCTTTGGGATTTCACTTCCAACTTACTAATCCGCCTACGCGCTCTTTACGCCCAGTAATTCCGAACAACGCTAGCCCCTTCCGTCTTACCGCGGCTGCTGGCACGGAATTAGCCGGAGCTTTTTCTGTAGGTAACGTCATTATCTTCCCTACTAAAAGAATTTTACAACCCTAAGGCCTTCATCATTCACGCGGTATTGCTGGATCAGGCTTTCGCCCATTGTCCAATATTCCCCACTGCTGCCTCCCGTAGGAGTCTGGGCCGTATCTCAGTCCCAGTGTGGCTGATCATTCTCTCAAACCAGCTAAAGATCGTAAGCTTGGTAAGCCTTTACCTTACCAACTACCTAATCTTGCGCGGGCTCATCTATTAGCGATAAATCTTTCCTCCGTAGAGAATATATGGTATTAGCATCTGTTTCCAAATGTTATTCCATACTAATAGGTAGATTCCCACGTGTTACTCACCCGTTTGCCACTAATATACTTAAAGTAAACCTTAAATATATTCGTTCGACTTGCATGTATGAAGCATACCGCCAGCGTTCGTTCTGAGCCAGGATCAAACTCTCAAGTTTGATTCTGTCATTAATTCAAATATAATTTTGACAGGTAAAAACCATTAACAAATGATTTTTTTATTAATTATTACCGTCACTACCTTTATACAATTTATTTATTTACTATACTAAACAGCCCAACACTTAGTTAACATATAAATCACCTAAATGTCTAGTTTACTTATAAACAATATTACTTATTATGTCAATAAGTAAATAATGAAATACTATTACCTTATTTTTTATCTAACTTTCATTATACATTAAATATGCTTATAAAATCAAATTATAATAAATATCTTATAACGATAATTAATAATTTATATCAAATACTAAATAGAATTTGATTACTTATATAGCTTAGCGAAGATTTAATTTTTGAAAAAAAATCAAATAAAAAAGAAATATTATCCTTTTTATTAATTTCCACTATTTTTACTTTTAAATCACTACTTATTTTTTTTTCTTGATATAACCAAGACAAGGCAGTTTCCTCTTCTCCTATAGCATCAACTAATTTTAATGAATATGCTTGTCTTCCTGTATATGTTCTTCCATCAGCTATTTTTTTGACATAATCTATATCAAGGTTACGCCTAGTTGCTACTAATTCTATAAAATATTGATATGTATCCATAACCCCCTCTAACAATACTTCTTTAACATAGGGAGGTGTTTTTTCAAATAAATCAGGCATAGCCTTAAACTCAGAAGACCTTAAAGTATTAGATGTAACGCCTATTTTTTTAGCTAATTCACTAATATCAGTAGAACGTAATATTACTCCAATTGACCCAGTTAAAGTTCCATTATGAGTAACTATATAGTCAGCGCCAAGAGCTACCATATACCCCCCAGAAGCAGCTACACTCCAAAGCACTGCTACAACAGGTTTTTTCTCTGCAATTTTACGCAAAGTGTTAAATATATTTTCTGCTCCAACTACAGTTCCTCCAGGGCAATCAACATTTACTATTAATGCTTTTATATCATTATCATTTAAAACTCTTTCTTTCATTATTTTTATTTTTTTAAAATCCCCATAAACAATATCATTAATTTCAATACTTCCTATATATGGCTCTTTTTTGGGGTTTTGTTTTTGTAAAAAATTTAAATTTGTTTTAAATCCCTGGCTAAAAGCAACAATTGCTCCAATAACAACTATTAATGTTACTATTTTCCATCTTATGACAGATAACTTATTTCTTTTTCGTTCTATTAAATACTCAGGACTAATATTCATTATTTTTTTCTTTTATTCTTCTATCTTTTTCTTTTTTCCAATCTTTATCTTTAATTGTTTGACGTTTATCGTAAATCTTTTTACCTTTTGCTACACCCAACTCTACTTTTACTAAACTATTTGCAAAAAAAATTGATAATGGTATTAAAGTATAACCTTTTAATTTAACTTTTCCATAAATTTTTTCTATTTCTCTTTTTCTTAATAATAATTGACGAACTCTTGTTGAGTTATGAGCAAATAAATTTGAATATTTATATTCTGCAATATGACATTTATACAAATACACCATATTATCTTTATTAATATCAACATATGCTTCAGCTATAGAAATATGACCTGCTCTTATAGATTTCACCTCGCTTCCAACTAAAATTATACCAGCTTCTATTTTGGATTCAACATAATATTGAAACAACGCTTTTCTATTGATAGATATATATTTTCTTTTATGCCCAGACATTATAGATTAAATTACTTAGTGACCATGATTCTATATTAGAAATTAGAATATTGTTTTATTAATATTAAAAGTTTTTACAGCTATTTGAATTTTCTTTGCTGTTTCTTTACTAGCAATAGTTAAAGGTAATTTACATTCATTCTTACATAAATTTAACAATGATGCCGCATACTTTATTCCTATTGGATTAACTTCAGTTACTAAACTATTATATAATTTCAGCACTTTACTTTGCATATCAAGAGCTAGAGATATTTCTCCAGAATTATATTTTCTTTGTATTAGCACACAATAATCCGGTATTATATTAGATATCACTGATACCACCCCTTTTCCTCCATATATATTATATGCTATAACATTATTATCATTACCACTTAAAAAATTAATATGCATTAATTTTTTTGATAATCTTAATGGCCTTTCGATATCTAAACTAGCATCTTTTATTGCGGCAATATTTTTTAATTCAGATAATTTCACTATAGTATTATCTTCCAGATCTATACCTGTCCTTTTAGGATTTATATATATTAATATTGGCCATTTACTAACTTCATTTAATTTTATATAATGCTGAATAATTCCTTCCTGAGTAGGATATACATAATACGGAGTAATTAACATAATTCCTTGTATATCAAAGTTATATAATTTCCTAATTTTTTTTATAGCCTCTTCCGTACTAATTTCATTAACAGCTACAATAATTGCTACTCTAGACATATTATACTTGATAACATAATCTATTAAATTATAATACTCATCATCACTTAAAATATTACCTTCTCCAGTGGATCCAGCTATTAAGATAGCTTCTACTTTTGCTTTTATTTGTATCTCAATTATTTTTTCAAGCGCTTTAATATCCAACATCCCATTTCTCATAGGAGTAATTAATGCTGTAATTACCCCTTCATATAAATTTCTTATCATTAATATATCTATTATTTATATTTATTACACCAATAACATTAACTAAATTAATTATATTGATTGTTATAATTTCAACCTAATTCCTAGTATTAATTATTTATAATTACCTAGATAATTAAGATAATAATTAACAGGAAACAATACTTATAACCAATTATTAATATATTGATTTCTAATTATACTATTTTATAAACCTTTGATCATTTGCTCCTATAAATTATTTGAAAGCATAACAAATTTATTTTTTATAATATAACAACATTACAATAATTTTACTAATACTACTTTAAAATTATATATTTATCTTCGCCAAACTAATATGAAATTGTCTCACTTATAATCCAAAATATATACTTGTTAATATTATTTATATCTTCTATAATGTGTCAGAATATATGTTGTAGAATGCAATTGTAGATATTATGTTACAATCTTTAAATATGTATAGTTTTTTTACCAGATTACTCATTCATTAAAATGAAACTAGTAATTTTTAAAATTAGTAAAATTTTGTATTCTTTATAAGTGTAAATATATAGATTCTATCTAAATAAAACAATAATATTAATAATAAGATATAGTCAATGATAAAAACAAAAAATACACCTATTATCAAGAATAGTCTTAATAGTTATTTACGTGCAGTAAACAGTATTCATTCCTTAACTAAAGAAGAGGAATTTATGCTAGCAAAAAACTATCTTGAGAAAAATGATTTAGTAGCAGCTCATAAACTAGTAACAAGCCACCTTAAGCTTGTAGTAAAAATTGCTATTACATATAAAAATTATGGGTTACCAATTTCTGAATTAATTTCAGAAGGAAGTATTGGACTAATGCAAGCAGTAAAAAAATTCGATTATAGTTTAGGATTTCGTTTATCCACATATGCTATGTGGTGGATAAAAGCATCTATACAAGAATATATCTTGAAATCATGGTCTTTAGTAAAAATAGGAACAACTTCTGCTCAAAAAAAGCTATTTTTTAGCTTAAGAAAAGCAAAAAATAAATTGCTAAATGATTATAAATATAATATTAACGAAACTGATTACCATATAATTGCAAATAAATTAGGAGCTAGCAGCAAAGAAGTATCTGAGATGGATCAACGCCTATCCTATCAGGACCTCTCGTTAAATAACCCAGCAAATAAAAATGACAATAACCACAATGAAATAATTAATTTATTACCGACTCTTCAACCAAATCAAGAAAGTATTCTGTTACGTAAACAAGCTTTTAATAGTAAAATGCTTGTACTAACTGAGGCTTTAAAAACACTTGATGAAAGAGAAACAACTATTATAACAGCAAGAAAACTAAATGAATCTCCATCCACCTTAGACACTTTAAGTATGAAATATAAAATTTCTAAGGAAAGGGTGCGTCAGATTGAAAATAAGGCCTTTAGAAAAATTAAAGATTTCGTTCTAACTAGAGTAAATGAAGACGGACAAAGAATAACATCAATTTAATTAAAAGAAAATAAATCAACATGCTCCCAACCAATTAAGTCTAATTCAACCCTTGTAGAGAGAAAATTAAATATTTTATTAGCAATAGCAATCCTATTTTCTTTTTGTAACATTTTAGTTAAAATTTCTCTTAAGGAATGTAAATATAATACATCTTTAGCAGCATATTCCTGCTGATCATTACTTAGCACGCTGTCTCCCCAATATGAACATTGTTGGTGTTTTGATATACTAATATCTAGCAATTCTCTACATAACTCCTTCAATCCATGCTGATCAGTATAAGTACGTACTAATTTTGATGCAATTTTTGTACAAAAAACATTTTTTATATCAATTTGAAGATATTTTTTAATGACCGCTAAATCAAACCTAGCATAATGAAAAATAATAATCCTATTAGGATCCTCTAATAATCTTTTTAAATTTGGAGCTATAAAACTCTGGTCAGTAAAATGTACTATATATGCTTTACCATTACCATTACTAAATTGTAGAACACATAATCTATCTCTATTCAGATTTAACCCCATAGTCTCAGTATCTACAGCTAAATCTCCTTCAAGAAAAAAATTCATAGGAATATCATTATAAAATACTTGAACTGTAATAATAACCCTCCATTTTATAATTAAATCTAATATATATTTATAAAACACTAAATATCTAGCAACTATATCACTAAATTATTCTTTTTCAATTAAAAATATTTCTTCATCTTTATTAGAAAAACCTAGTATATTTCTAGCTTTTTCATCTAACATATCTAAATCTAAAGAACCTGAACTTAATAATTTAACATCATTTCCTATTCTTAAACTTTTTGCCTGTAAATTACATAAATAACTTCGTGACTCAACTAACTGTTTTTTAATATTCCAGTAAGCAAATAAACCTCTACTGCCATATAACAAATGAAAAACAAAATAAATAAAAATAGCCCCCACTAAACAAGGAACGATAAAATTCTTTAGTCTATTTAGTCTTATAGATTTTATATGATCCAATTTCATTTTTTTATCAATAATTATTATCTATTAAATAATTATCATCTACTACCTGTTACTAGATTAACTACCAAAATAAGACTTAATTAAATTTGATAAAATAAAAGTTAATTAAACTAAAAAATAACATTACTACAACAAGAAAAAGCACTTATACTACAAGTATTAGTATAATATACTAGTACTAAAATAACAATTAATTTTATAATATTAATTTTACAACTCTCTGTTATACTCTCAATAGTGTGGTGAAAGCACCTAGAAGCAAATGCGAGCTCAATTACCCTTTCTAAAAATTAAAAATTACTTGAACTATTATAAAAATGAGCCATAAATAAATATATTGCGGCTAAAGGAGCAGTAAATATTATACTATCAAAACGATCTAATACTCCACCATGCCCATAAATTATAGTTCCACTATCTTTAATATTGGCTTTTCTTTTAATAAAAGATATAAATATATCACTTACTTGAGCTATACAAGCTAATATAGCACACTTTAAAAAAAGATTAATATTAAATTTTAGCAAATATTCTGGAATATAATATTGAGGAATTAGAGATAATAACCAAAGCGAAGCTGAACCACTTATTATACCAATAACAAACCCGCTTATTGTTTTATTAGGACTAATTTTAGGAACAAGCTTAGGACCAGCAAATATCTTTCCTCCAAACATAGCCATAATATCGACTGACGATATAACTACAAAAAAAGATAATAACAGCCACCCTACCGAATCATATAATGATAACACCATCATAGATACAATTGCTACTGGAATTAAAACTAACCCAATATACCTATATAAGTTAGAATTATAAGTTATTGTATACCATTCAGAAAACATAAAGAAAGCTAATATTATGCCTGTTATATAAAATAGAAACCTGCAGACAAAAGCTACAACTACGCATAATATCATTAAAATTAATGAAGAAATTATCCTTTGTACTATATTACTATTTATAACCATATAATATCAATACTATTACAAAAAAACATTTGTATTGGTATTTTAATGCAACCTAACACAAATATAGTATGGAAGCATGCTATAATAATTAAATAATTATGTCAATAATCATTGTAATTATAGTAATTAAAATTTTTTATTTTAATTAAGTTTTAATATTAATAAGTTAATGTTTTATTCTAATAACAAAAACTTAAATATTATCTTCAATCACTATATCTTTTATATGTATTTCTATTTTAGATTGATCATTATATTGATTATAATATACTCCTGCTAATACAGACATAACACGATATTTCTTATACATTAACACTTTTTCTAGTGTTGTATCTACTACATTAAAAGCTATAGCATTTAATGTAGTAGCATTATATAAAGGAAATTTAGAGGCAAATATAACTTTAATATGCTTATTAGCAATAATCTTAGCATTTAATATATAAAGATTAGAAAATTTAAATATTGGGGTAGAATTAGAAACTCCAAAAGGAGCTATTTTTTCAATTTCTGATATTAATTTATAATTTATAGATTTTACAATTAATTCTGCATGATAAAAATTTACTTGAGAAGTTATTATATTATTTTTAATATCTTTGGTAATTGATTTAATTAAAAACTGATGCAATTGATTAACTTTTTCTCTTTGTAAACTAAATCCAGCAGCCATCGAGTGTCCGCCACCTTTTTCTACTAAAGACTGTAATTTTGCAGCAATAATCTTATTTCCTAAATCAATACCTTTTACTGATCTACATGATGCTTTGCCATCCTTACCTGAAAAAGAAATAATTATTGTAGGTTTATTATATTTATCTTTTAATCTACTTGCTACTATACCAATCACACCTGGATGCCAATCATCTCCAACAATATATAATATAGGATCAGAAATTTGTTGATTAGCAATTTGATCTGCTTGATCTAGTATCTGCATCTCTATAACTTTTCGTGCATTATTATATTGATCTAACTTACAAGCAATCTTCTTAGCTATATCAGGACATTTAGTAGTTAATAATTCAACTCCTAATTGAGCTTCGCCTACCCTACCTCCAGCATTAATTTTTGGGCCTAAAATAAAACCTAAATGATAGCATTTTATAGGCCCATTAATTAATGATATATCACATAAAGTGCTATAACCTATATTTCTTCTTTTTTGTGCAATAATTAAGCCTTGTTTTACAAAAGCTCTATTTAATCCAACTAAAGGCATTACATCACAAACAGTTCCAAGAGCTACTATATCTAGCTGATTCATTAAATTTGGATATACTATTTTTTTCTTAGAAAAAAAACATGTTTTTTTTAATTGAGAACATAAACCAACTATAAATAAAAATGTAATCCCTACAGCAGCTAAATTTTTACATTCACTAGTTTGATCAAAACGATTAGGATTAACTATAGCTACAGCTTTTGGTAAATTAGTTAGACTTATATGATGATCAATAACAATAATATCAAGACCTATTTGATCTGCATATTCCAAGGGACCAAAAGATATTGATCCACAATCAACCATAATAAGCAATTTTGTGCCAGATTGCTTTATTTTTCTTATAGCATTAATATTAGGACCATATCCTTCTATGATTCTGTCTGGGATATAAATTTCTGTAGAAACATTTAATTCATACAATATATTTTTTAATAAAGCAGCGGAGGTACAACCATCAACATCATAATCTGCAAAAATAGAAATTTTTTCATTATTATCAATTGCTGCTATTGTTCTAGTAATAGCTTTTTCCATATCCAACAAATGCATGGGGTCAGGCAATAATTTTTTTATTTTTGGATCTAAAAAACTACATGCTTCACTAATACTAGTTACCTTAGAGGCAATTAATCCTGCTAGAAAATCACTAACCTTAAATTTTCTAGATATCTCAATTATAAAAGATTCATTTTTAGCTATTAATCGCCACTCTTTATTTAAAACTGATTTCATCTAATATTGGATATTAATTAAATAACTTATTTTGTAAAATTATTTTATTAATTATATCATCTAAATTTAAGGCTGATTGAGTAAAAGGAATAATACCATCTGATAATAAATATTGATTATCAATTCCAGGAATTATTTTAATATAATAATTACCTAAAAAATTTTGATTAGAAATAACAGCTCTAGAATCTATTGGTATTTTTATATTTTTTTCAATATTTAATTTAGTAACTACAACTAATTTTTCTTGGTTTAAAGTAATAGATTGAACATACCCTATCCTTACCCCCCATAACTTAACATCATTACCTACTATTAACCCTTCTACATTAGCAAAATCTGCCTGTAAATTATATCCATTACTATTTCTTGCTACATAGCATTTATATATAAATAAAATAACATAAAATAGAATAACAATAATTAAAAAACCTGTTATAACTTCAATGATATTTTTCATAACAAATCAATTTATTTTAGATGCCATATTCGATCAGATGAAAGCTTTAAACTAGTGTATTTAGTAGGATTATAAGCATTTTTTGTCCCTGTTAAATTAGGAACATAATTTTTTTGCCATTTATATTGATAATTTCCATCTTTATCATTAGGAATTTCTTCTACTAAATAATGCAACCAAGCATGCCACAATGGAGGAACCTTTGTTGGCTCACTAATACCATTATAAATTACATATCTTTTTTTTTTTCTTAAATAATTCATTTTATTTGATATATAGTACTTGTTGCCAAACTGATCTTCTCCTATTTGTTTACTAAACAACTTTATTAAACATTTTGTTATAAAAGACATTTATTATACCCCTCCTATTACTTTTTTTTTTGCAGCTACAGCTAATTGATCTGCTATTACATTACCATAATTATTATTATGGCCTTTAATCCAACACCAGTTAATGTCATGTTTATCAATTTCACACTGCAATTCTTTCCACAAATAAACATTTTTTACAGGTTTATTATCGCTTTTTTTCCAATTATTTTTTTGCCAACTATTCATCCAAAGCGTCACTCCTTTTTGTAAATAAATACTATCTGTATATAAATTAACTATACATGATTTTTTAAGTAATTTCAAAGCCTCAATAGCTGCCAATATTTCCATTTGATTATTAGTAGTATTAGAAGCATATCCTGAGACTTTTTTGCTAATATTAGAAAATTGTAACAATGCTCCCCACCCTCCTGGACCAGGATTACCTGTGCATGATCCATCAGTATATATATCAACTATAGGCTTTATACTCATTGTTAAATAAATTAATTATTTTTAATAAGGAAATGATTTTATAATTAAAGATAATAATTTTAAAAGCTTTTATATTATAAAATAAATTAATATTATCTTCATTCTACATCTTTAATTTTTAATTAATTAACTTCGCATTAGTTAAAGAGTTTTATCATAACAAAAATATATGTATAACCATTACTCTCATTATATCATTAATTATTTAGTAATCTATAAAACATATATAAAAAGCATACTCTAAGTAAACTACTTGAGTATATAAATATATAAACATATAATAAAAATATTACATTTATAACTACTAAATTGCTATACTTTACAAAAAATATATAAGATAATATAACTTAAAAATTATAAAAATAAATATATTTATTAATAAATGAATAAAATAGAAAACATTACTAGCCTAGTTCCTACCAATAATGACCAAACTTATTCTATTATATCACTAATAGCGGCATCAGATTTTTTTGAAAAATTAATATTATTAATACTAATTTTATTATCTGTTCAAGTATGGGCTATAATAATAAGTAAAATATTTAGCTATAGAAGCACAATAAAAAAAATGATTATCTTTGAAAATATATTTTGGTCTGGCCCAGTACTAGAAGTTTTATATAAAGAAGTAAAACAAGATATCGATAATCCTCTTGCAGCTGTATTTGTAAATGCAATGGATGAATACAAAAAAAATGATGACTATAATAATGATAATAACGATTTTTTAAAAACCGGCCGAAAAGAAAGAATCACTCAAGCAATGAACCTAACTAAAATAAAATTAATTACTCAACTAGAAAAAAAATTATCTTTTTTAGCAATAGTTGGTTCATCTTCGCCTTTCATTGGGTTACTAGGAACCGTGTGGGGGATTATACATAGCTTTCAATCTATTGCTTCTTCGAAAAACACTGCTTTAACTGTCGTAGCACCAGGAATATCACAAGCCTTAATAGCTACAGCTATTGGATTATTAACTGCTATCCCTGCTGTAATATTTTTTAATTATTTATCCAATAATTTAGACAATATCTATACAAAAATAGAATATTTTAATGGCGAATTTTATAATTTATTATCTAGAGCTATTGATGAAGAAAAAATCTGAACAAACATTGCCTTACTAAAATTATGCTAATAATTAACAAAACTAATAATTTTAAACGTAAAAAGTTAATATCAGAGATTAACATTACGCCAATGGTGGATGTAATGTTAGTATTATTAATTATTTTTATGATTACAGCCCCTATGCTTACCACAGGTATTAATATTGATTTACCTAAAGCTAATAATAACTCCATTTCTACTCAGGAAAAACCAATACTAATTACTATTAACAATAACAAAGAATTTTTTATTAATGATAGTTTAGTAAAAAAAATAGATTTAGCAAAAAAAATTAAAACCCTATATAAGGAAAATAAAAATCAAAATATATTTTTAATAGGAGATCAAAATGTTTCTTATGGAACTATAATAGAAATTATATCACTTCTGCATAATATAGGATTAACAAAAATTTCACTGATTACTAAACCTAAGGATAAGATCTAATCATTTTAAAATATTTATTAAAATAACGCATATTATTACTTACTTAATGCAATTTATAGTTGATAAAATTTTATTGTTTAGACATAACTCTTAACAATATCAAAATAATGAATAACTTAATTAAAATACACCATATTATAGGATTTGCTTCTTCTATTATAGGTCATGTAGTTATTTTTTTTATATTACTATACAAAGGATTTTTTTTTAAACCTAATTTTATAAATAATGAGCAAGATATTATAGTTTTTGATTTAGCAAATACTAGTTTGGCCACAGATTTTCCTACACAATACAAAAACCTTCATACCAATAATGATACTCAACAAATAGATAGTTCATCATCAAAAAAAAATACTCTAAACAAGAAAGCAGAAAATTACTCAGTGTCTCAAGATAACAATACTGAATTAGAAAAAACTCCTGCTAATGATACAAAATCTCCTGAGTCTAATAATAAATCTCCTGAACCTATAAACCCAGCTAATGATACAAAATCTCCTAAGCCTAATAATAAATCTCCTGAGCCTAAGAAACCCTCAGCTAATAAAACTAAATCTGCTGAAACTAACAAAAACTCCAAAGAAAACGATTCAATTGATTCAATACTAAAAAATCTACAGCAATCATCAGATAATAAAGAAACAAAAAATAATGATTTTTCTGAAAAAAAAGAAGAAGAAAAACATCATAAAAGTACTAAATATAACAAAAATTTACCTTTATCTATTACAGAGCAACAGATAATAAGAAACCAAATAGAAAAAAATTGGAACATATTAAATTTAAAACATCTAAAAGGAGGCAGTGTTACTTTAAAATTATATATGAACCCAGATGGAACAATAAGAAAAGTAGATGTAAAAAAAGTTATTTGTTATAACCCTAACCAAGATGTATGTAAAATAATTATAGAAAATGCTATTAGAGCAGTATGGAAATCTAGTCCTATTGTAAATTTACAGTATGAACGTTATAGCATATGGCAAGAATATGAATTATTATTTGATTCTCAGGATTTACCTATGTAAATTTATTACATTAACTTTTTAATTCTTAAACTTATAGGAAAATAGAAATTAATTATGAAAACTCTATATCGCATTTGTATAATAAGTATAATAATATTATCTTCTGTATTATGCTCATATGCTAATGATCCAATAAGAATTACAAAAGGTCATATAGATCCTATTAATATAGCAATTGCAGATTTTAGTAATTCTGAAGAATCAATAATAATTGAAAAAAATAATATAATAAATGTAATTAATAATGATCTATCTAATTGCGGAATCTTTAAAGTTATTTCTACACATTCCTTTATAGAAACAAAAATAGGGGTTATGCATCAGCCATTATTTGCTGCTTGGAGGCAAATTAATGTTAACCTCTTATTAAATGGTACAATAAAAAAAATTAGTAACAACAGAATTCAAATAAAAATTATTTTATGGGATCCAATTTTAGAAAAAGAATTAATTAATGAAAGCTTTGAATTTAAAATAATGTCATGGAGAAGAGTAGCACATAAAATTGCTGATAAAATATATTATCAAGCTACCGGAAATCAAGGCTATTTTGATACAAAAATTGTTTATGTATCAGAACAAGGCCCATACTTAAAAAGAAAAAAACGTATTGCAATTATGGATCAAGACGGAGCAAATCATAGATATCTTACCAATGGTGATGATTTAGTACTTACTCCTAAATTTTCTCCTGATAATAAAGAAATTGTATATTTATCTTACAAAAAACTAATACCTAAATTATACATAGTAAACTTAAAAACTGGTGTAAATAAAATATTAATTGATCTACCAGGAATGTTTTTTTCTCCAAGATTTTCTCCTGATGGAGAACATCTACTGCTATCAATAGCAAAAAACTCTTCTACTCATATATATGAAATAAACTTAAGCACAAAAAAGATATCACAATTAACTACTGGTAATAGTATTAATACTTCTGCAAATTATTCTCCTGATGGGCAACAAATAGTATTTAATTCTGATCGTAACGGCACAAGGCAATTATATATTATGAATAGAAACGGTAGTAATATTAGCCGTATAACATATGATTATGGTATATATGCTGAACCTACATGGTCTTGTGAAAATTTAATAGCATTTACTAAAATTAGTAAAGCATATGGTTTTGCAATAGGAATAATGAATGCTGAAAGTAATAATCCTTATGTAATAGAAAAATTAATTGCAAAAGGGTATTTAGTAGAAAATCCTTGTTGGGCAAAAAATGGAAAAGTCTTAGTGTTTACAAAAGGAAAAAAGCCTAATAATTATAATGATTCAAATATAAATAAAATATATAGAATAGACTTTACAGGAGCCAACGAACATATGATTCCAACTCCATATGATGCTTCAGACCCTGATTGGTCAAAATAAAATATAACTAGCTCAATGCTTAATAAAGTAAAAAAATGATAATTTTATCCCCTGTTATTAGTGTTATAAAAATATAAAGCAACTAATCCTAATAGGACACAAATCCATATATAATAGACAGATGATATAATAGTTCCAGTTTTTGTTACAGCACTTTGCATTAGATAAGGAGCTGTTCCTCCAAAAATACTAGTAGCTATATTATATGACAATGCAAGAGATGTATTTCTAATATTAGTAGGATACATTTCAAATTGTAAAGCAGGTTCAGGTCCAATATAAATAGCAGCTAAAATACTTAATAATAATTGGGCAATACAAACAAATAGAAAACTTTTCGCTACTATAAAAAATATTAAAATAGGATATAATAAAGCTATAGCTATTAAATTAATAATGTAAATTTTTTTTCTTTCAACTCTATCTGATAACCATCCAATAAATACAGCAATAAATGCCATTAATAGATAGCATATATTATTTAAAAACCCTACATAATTAGCTTGAAACCCTCTATAAAAAACTAAATAAGATTGCATATATATAGCAACAATATAAAATAACACTGAACCAGAAGCATTAATAAAAATAGAAATTATAATTTTGTGTAAATGTTTAGTTAAAACTATCTTTAAAGGAATTTTTGTTAAAAGACTAGAATTTTTTGCCTTTTTGAATAAAGGAGTTTCATAACTATGATATTTAAAATAGATTCCTATAAAGATAATAATAAAACCAACAAAAAAAGGAATTCTCCATGCCCATAAAATAAATACTTCCTCAGAAAAAATATACTTTACCACTTGAACTACAACAGCACCAAATAATATTCCTATACATATACTAGCCATAGGAATACTACCAATGAGTCCTTTTCTATTGATATCATGCTCAATAGCATATGTAATAGAACTAGTTAAAACTCCACCCATAGATAACCCTTGTATAATTCTCATTAAAAACATAATATTAGTTGATATCACTCCTATACTATCATAACTAGGCAATAATGTAATAGCTAACATAGGAAAAGCCATACAAATTATGGCTAAACTTAAAGATACTTTTCTTCCATAAATATCACCTATAATGCCAAAAAATATTCCTCCTAATGGTCTCATTAGATAACCTATAGCAAATAACCAAAATGCCTGTAATAAATTATCACTATTATTAATAGGAAAAAATTTTTTTGTTATAACATCAATAGAATGAGCATATAAGGAATAATCATACCATTCAAAAGTATTTGCAATAGCACTAAAAAACATCAATTTCTTTTTATTCATTTTCTGAAACTTTTTTTTCTGAATATACAAGAAATAAAGTAGATGGAATAATTATTAATGCTCCGTAAAAAGTAAATTTTGTAGGTATTTCATCAAATACAAAATATGCTATGATAGTTGAGATAATAAACTCTAAGTATCTATAAGGAGCTACAGCAGTTACATCTATTTGTTTAAATGCTTTTAACAAAAACAATAAAATTAAATTTGCACTTATACCTAAAAAGAATAAAAACACAAATTGATTAATAGTAGGATATACCCAATTCTTAAAGGTAGAAAAAAAAGAAAGTATAGTTGTAACTAAAGCTGGATAAAATAATATATTAAGCATTTGTTCATGTTTTATAAATTTCTTATTTATAACATCAAGTGAAGCAAAAAAAATAGCAGCAAAAATAAAAACTAGTATTTCTAACTTATAATAAGTTACAGAATTAATTGTTATTTCTGGTAGTAATATTATAAGTAAACCTATAAAAGCTATACTAATACTCACCCATCGTTGCCATATAATGCATTCATCTAAAAATATTTTACTCAATACAAGAACAAAAACTGGAATTGAAAAACTAATAACAGTAGAAGTAGCTATAGGAACTATTAATAAACCATAACCCCATCCTATCATTGCAAAAAATAATAAGATACCTCTAAATATATGTATTATAATACCATTAATTGGTTTAAATATATTTATTTTTTTATAAATAAAAAAAGGAATTAATGTAATAGTACAAAATAAAAATCGAAAAAAAACTACTTCATATATATCTAAACTAGCTGTAACATACTTGGTAAGTATGTCATTAATTACACTACTTATTAAACTTAATATAAACCATAAAACTCCTTTAAAATAAGAGCTAATTTTTTGTTTAATCACAATAATAAAAATTCACCTTTTTTAAATTTTAGCATTTTAAACTTATATTAAGTTTACTTAAGATGTATCTATAAGTTTTATATAAAAATTTAAGTATTTTAAGAATCAAAATCTAGCTAGCCTTATTAAGGCATAATCATATTAAATTTTTTTTAATTAGTCTAGTAGTATAATTAATACTAATAATACCAGTTTCAAATATTTTTAAAATCCGATTTTTTAGAACTCAATAATATAAAAAATATTACTTATTTAATAAATATATTTAATATGATAAACTAAAAACTATAATGTTATTCTATAATGTATAGTCTTTTAGATAAAAATAAATAAAAACAACTATAATTATTTATGTATGCTAATAAAATAACTATTAGACCATAAATAATGGATTTAGACTTTTTTTTAATAAGATTATGTGTAATAATCTTCTTGAAATTAGTGAATTTGATCATTATATATCTATATTACTAAGATCATAACTAAAATAATTGTAAAAATTAAGATTAAGTAATGAAAAATATAATATAATGGATACAATAAAAAAAGTTCTTCCTTTGTTACCCCTACGCGATATAGTAATTTTCCCAGGAACACCTACATCTGTATTAATAGGAAGAGAAAAATCCTTAAACTCCCTTGTTGTAGCACAAAAAATAGGTGAAGGGAATCAAATACTAATTGTTGCTCAAAAAAGAAACGATATCGATGCTCCTAGTGCCAGTGATTTGTTTACAATTGGAGGATTAGCAAAAATTATACAAACGGTAAAGTTACCAAATAATAGCGCAAGAATTATTATTGAAGTTATTAATAGAGTTAAATTATCTGAAATTAAAATTAATGATCATATTGAAGCAAAATATACTATTATTCCAGATGAAGAAGTAACTAACCTTGATTTACTTAATGAAACAACTCTCAATTTAATTGAGAATTTTAAACAATATACTAGACATAATAAAAAAATAAATATTGAAATAATCAATATTATTACTAAACAAAAAAACCCAAGCTATATTATATATATAATAGCATCACACTTAACAAACTACTTAGAAATAAAACAAAAGCTTCTTGAAGAAGTTAACGTGTTAAAACGAGCTAAAATGCTCCTTCAAATTATTACATCTGAAAATATTCAAATAGATACTGAACAACATATACATCAAAAAGTTCGTAAACAAATTGAAAAAAATCAAAGAGATTTCTATCTAAACGAGCAATTAAAAGCAATTCAACAAGAAATAGATGAAGGTAATGAAAAGTCAGATTTTTTTGATTTAACAAAAAAAATTAAAAAACTTAACTTATCAAGTGAAGCTAAAGAAAAAGCTGATAGTGAAATAAAAAAATTAAAAATGATGAATCAATTATCAGCTGAATCATCTGTAACAAGAAACTATTTAGAAGTACTTTTGTCTATGCCTTGGGGGAAAAATACTCAAGACTCAATTAACATTGATAAAAGTGAAATTATTTTAGATAGGGACCATTATGGCTTAAAAAAAGTTAAAGAAAGAATAATTGAATATTTATCTGTGTTAAAAAGATCAAAAAAAATTAAAGGTCCTATATTATGTTTAATTGGTCCCCCTGGAGTTGGAAAAACATCTTTAGTTAAATCTATAGCTGAGGCCATGAATCGCTATTATACAAAATTTGCTTTAGGAGGTCTTAGAGACGAAGCAGAAATAAGAGGACATAGAAGAACTTATCTTGGATCAATGCCTGGAAAGATTATTAACTTAATTAAGAAAGCAAAAGTTGATAATCCTGTAATGTTATTAGATGAAATTGATAAAATGAGTTCAGATTGGAGAGGAGATCCTGCATCAGCATTGCTTGAGGTTTTAGATCCTGAACAAAATTCTCATTTTGTTGATCATTATTTAGAGGTAGAATATGATTTATCAAATGTTGTATTTATTGCAACAGCTAACTCTTATGATCTACCTAAAGCATTAATTGATAGAATGGAGATTATTAATATTAGCGGTTATCTAGAAGAAGAAAAATTACAAATTGCTAAAAATTATTTAATAAAAAAACAAATAACCATACACGGATTAAATAAAAAGGAATTAACTATTCCTGATGAGACAATATTAGAGGTAATCAAATACTATACAAAAGAATCTGGTGTTAGAACTTTAGAAAGAGCTATTGGAACTTTATCTAGAAAGGCTTTAACTAAAATTTTAAAAAATCCTAAAATTAAAAATATCACGATTAATTCTGATATGTTAGAAGAATACTTAGGAGTAAAACAATATAAATATGGGTTAGCAGAACAAGAAAACCAAGTTGGAGCAACTACTGGTCTTGCTTACTCTTCAGTTGGAGGAGATTTATTAACTATAGAAGCAGTATCTTTTAAAGGAAAGGGAGGGATTAAAGCGACTGGAAAACTTGGAGAAGTAATGAAAGAATCTGCTGAAGCTGCTTACAGTTGTTTCTTATCTAATACTCAAATATTAGGTATTTCAGAAAAAAATTATAAATCAATAGATATACATCTACATGTCCCTGAAGGAGCTATTCCTAAAGATGGGCCTTCTGCTGGAATTGCAATTTATACAACATTAGTATCATTAATGACTAAAAAACCTGTGAGTAAAGATATTGCAATGACAGGAGAAATTACACTACGTGGTCGAGTGTTAGCTATTGGAGGGTTAAAAGAAAAGTTACTAGCTGCTAGTAGAGGAGGAATAAAAAAAGTGCTTATACCTAATGATAACATTAAGGATTTAAAAGAAGTTCCTGATAATATAAAAAAAACATTAGAAATAATTCCTGTTAATAATGTTGCAGAGGTTATAGAACAAGCTCTAGTTGAGTAAGAACAAGCTCTTATCACTAAGTCTTTATGTATATAACAAATCTATTTTAGCTAATATTTATCTAATCCTAAAATAATTTACTTTTATATCTATCTTATTTTAACCTTGATAACAAAATATGACAATATAGTTTATTGTACTTTAAATTCCTACAATTATTATTAATTACTTTATATATCTAGCAAAAATTTATCCTACACTAAATAAAAGCTAATCTTATTAATAGTTGTCTTAATAAGAATATAATATAAAAACAAAAATTATATATATTAGAAAATATCAATCTTAATGTAAAATAAATATACTTTAATAATAAACACTTATTAAATTCTTTACTAATACTAGTTAGGTGAATATATAATTATTATAAAATATTCTTCAGTTATATGTTTTTTTGCTTATAGCATTATAGCAAAACGATAATCATTCTTTATTAACCTGTATATCATTTAAAACCATTGGAAATACAGGATCATCCTCGCTATTAATGTTATTACCTAACAATACATGTTTAATTTGTTTACCTGAAAGAGTTTCTTTATCAATTAAAGTTTTAGCTAATAAATGTAACTGATCTATATGCTTAGTTAATATATCTTTTGCTAAATTGTAACCATCATCTATAATTTTCTTTATCTCAGAATCAATAACCTCAGCTGTATTATCAGATTTATTACGATCATGACCTCCTGCATTATTATAATAAGAATTATCATTACTAGCACCATAAAATATTGGTCCTATCTTGCTACTAAGTCCCCATTCGGTTACCATAGCTTTAGCCATATTAGTTGCCATTTTTATATCTGAAGAAGCTCCAGAAGTAACCTTTTCTGTGCCAAAAATGATCTCTTCAGCTACCCTACCTGCCATAGCAACAGCAATATCAGCTTTCATTTTTTCAAAAGTCATAGAAAATCTATCATTCTCTGGCAATCTTAAAACCATCCCTAATGCCCTTCCACGAGGAATAATAGTAGCTTTATGAATAGGATCAGAAGCCTTACAATAAAGTCCTACTAATGCATGACCACTTTCATGATAAGCTGTTAGTTTTTTTTCATCATCAGACATTGCTAAACTTTTTCTTTCTACTCCCATTAAGACTTTATCTTTAGCTTCCTCAAAATCTTTCATCTCAACCATAGATTTACTAGATCTAGCAGCAATTAATGCAGCTTCATTTACAAGATTCTGTAATTCTGCGCCAGAAAATCCTGGAGTTCCTCGTGCAATAATTCTCAAATCGACCTTTTCAGAATACTTTATCTTTTTGGCATGTACTTTTAAAATTTTTTCTCGTCCATTTATATCAGGATTTGATACCGTAATTTGCCTATCAAACCTACCAGGACGTAACAAAGCAGGATCTAATACATCAGGCCTATTAGTAGCAGCAATAATCACAACACCTTCATTTGATTCAAAGCCATCCATTTCAACTAACATTTGATTAAGTGTTTGTTCTCTCTCATCATTACCCCCTCCAAGTCCAATACCTCTATGTCTACCAACAGCATCAATTTCATCAATAAATATAATACATGGAGCATTTCTCTTCCCTTGCTCAAACATATCACGTACCCTACTTGCACCTACACCTACAAACATCTCTACAAAATCTGATCCTGAAATACTAAAAAAAGGAACATTTGCTTCACCAGCAATAGCTTTAGCTAATAATGTTTTCCCAGCACCAGGAGGACCAATTAAAAGACATCCTTTAGGTATTTGCCCCCCTAATTTTTGAAATTTATTAGGATTCCTTAAAAAATCAACAATTTCAGCTAATTCCTCTTTTGCTTCATCAATACCAGCTACATCAGCAAAAGTAATTTTAGGCCCTTTATCAGATGATAATTTTGCTTTTGATTTTCCAAACCCCATACCTTTGCTACCACTTTGCATCTGACGCATGAAAAACACTGAAATACCAATTAACAATAACATAGGAAAGGATGATAAGAAAATACTAAATAATGAATTCATTCTAGTATCTATAGGCATAACATCAGTATATACTCCATTTGCATTTAATTTATCAATTAACCCAGGATAATCTGCGGCATATGTTTTAAAATAACCCCCATCAACAAAACGACCTTCAATTGTACGCCCCTGTATCTTAACAGCAGTCACCTGTTGCTCATCTACTTTATTTAAAAAATCTGAAAAGGCCAATCTTTCACTTATACTCCCTATATTATCTCCTTTAATTGCATTGAAGATAATTATCATTAGTACAAAAATAGAAACCCAAATTAAAATATTTTTTTGTTGATTATTCATTACAAACTACTACAAAAAGTGAACAAAACGCGAAATATACCTTGGTTTAAATATTATATCAAATAAACCATCTAAATCAATGCTATCATAATATGATATATGAGGAATTGCTATGATTTTTTTAAAACTTTTTATTACAGGAAAGGTAAATAATATTGATTTACAAATACTTTTTTTTAAAAAAAGAAAAGTATTTAATCTAATTTCTTTAGGATAATCTAGTTTATCCATAATAAAATTAAAATCATTTAAAGTAAATTTTTTAATAGATAAACTATTTGCAACAATCAATTTATTGATATAAGAATCACTATTATCAATAGTAATTAAAAATCTATTATCCCAAATAATTTTGTTAGATAAAAGTTTATATCCATCATAAATCTTATTTAATTCTTTATAAATAACAATATATTCACCAGCTGATTCAATAACACATGAATGTAAAGTATTCTTTACCAAAAGACCATTATCAATTAAACTAATTAAATGTTTAGAATTCCTATACCTAGGTGTATGTAGTAATCCACTAACTATTGTTAATAAATAATGTAATAAATACACTTTTATTTCATATTCTAAAACGTTATAGCTAGTAATATTAAAAAAAACTATCCCTAAACTGCTTATATTGACAATTTCTGCTAGTGCTTTTATTAATTGATCATTAAGATATTGAGCTTTTTCGTTTACCTGATTGATCTCATTATATATAGTAACTCTCTCTTTCTGAGATAATTTTGTTAAATATTGTCTAATTCTAGTCCTTGTATATTTATTATTATAATTAGATTCATCGTCAACCCATAACCACTTTTCTTGCTCCAAATAACTCTTTAATTGACTTTTTTTGAAACTATGCAAAGGACGAATAATTGCGACATCATTCCAATAATTTAAATTATTAAAACTAAGACCTAAAATCCCTGATTTACGGTTTTTGCGAAAAAGAAAATTTTCCACTATATCATCCATATGGTGAGCTGTTAATAAAAACTTAATTCCTAATTTATTACATATTTCTGTCATTAAATTGTAACGTCCTTCCCTAGCTTTATTTTGTATATTGGAATAATTATTGCTGTAATTATTCCAAGATAATATAATACATTCATGATTTAACATTTGTGCTTTATTTTTAACAAAAAGAGCATCTTTTTTTGCATTTTCACGTAAATTGTGATCTACTGTTAATATAGTTAATGTAACAATATTTTCTTTACACCATTTAGAAGTCATGCACAATAAAGCCATTGAATCTATTCCACCTGAAACTGCTATTGCTATATGATTAGGCAAAGTTTTCGAAAAAAAAAACAATAAATTATTATAATATTTCTTCTCTAAATAAATATTATTATTAATCATAAAAATTTTTTATTTACTTTAATAATAAGTAGCAATTATTCTAAAGACTTAAAATAAATAATCACAAATCAAATAAAAATACAACAAATATTAGAATTTAAATTCTAATAAAATAAATATTGGTAGTATATATTTCTTTACCATTAGTAGCTCTTAGTTTTTATATTTAACACTAAAAATTATTTTTTCTCTAAAAAAAAATAATTATATACAAATTTTTGAGATTACCTAATCAAATAAAACATTATTTCTATTGCTACTTAAATTATTTTTATAATAGAATATATAATCCTAATAATCATTAAATAATCGATTTTTAATTTATATCTAAATAAAAAATTAATACTGATATAAAAGAAAATTAACACTGTATTAAAAATTATAACTACTTGAATATAACAATACAATTTTTAAATAAATATTTAAGCAAAGGTTAATAATAATGATAAGAAAAAAAAACAATAAAATTACTATAGAAATAGATGAATATGCTAATAACCTACTTACTGATTTTGGCAAAGCAATACTAAAAGATAGATATCTATTAAAAAATGAGAGTTATCAAAATCTCTTTGCTCGTGTTGCCTCATATTATTCAGACAATCAAGCACACGCAGATGCTATATATGGCTATCTAAAAAGATTATGGTTTATGCCAGCTACACCAATTTTAAGCAATGGTGGAACTAATAAAGGACTTCCGATCTCATGTTTTGTAAATGAAATTCACGATAGTTTAGATAGTATAGTAGATACCTGGACAGAAAATGTTTGGCTTGCAGCAAAGGGCGGAGGAATAGGCAGTTATTGGGGAAATGTAAGATCTATTAATGAATCTATACAAAAATGGGGTACAACTTCGGGAATAATCCCATTTTTAAAAGTTCAAGATTCCATGACTTTAGCAATTTCTCAAGGATCGTTGCGTAGAGGCAGTGCTGCAGTATATTTACCTATAAATCATCCAGAAATAGAGGAGTTTATCGATATAAGAAAACCTACAGGAGGAGATAGTAATCGTAAAGCTTTAAATATTCATCATGGTGTCACTATATCAGATAAATTTATGTATGCTGTAGAAAATAACCTTACATGGGATCTAATTAGTCCTCACAAAAAAAAAGTAATAAATACTGTAAAGGCTAGAGATTTATGGACTAAAATATTAACTACTAGAATTGAAACAGGAGAACCTTTTATTCTTTTTACTGATACAGTAAATAGGGCAATTCCAGAACATCATAAAAAATTAGGACTAAAAGTGAAAACTTCTAATTTATGCGCTGAAATTACTTTACCAACAGGAATTGACCATTTAAATCAACAAAGAACAGCAGTATGTTGTTTATCATCTTTAAACTTAGAGTATTATAACGATTGGAAAAATGATCGAGAGTTTATTTCTAATATTGGAAGATTTTTAGATAATGTACTAAAAGACTTTATTGATAAAGCTCCAAGTTCAATGTTAAAGGCAAAATATTCAGCAATAAGAGAGCGTAGTATTGGCATAGGAGTTATGGGCTTTCATTCATTCCTACAAAAAGAAAAAATCCCTATATCATCAAAAATATCAAGAGTATTAAATAAAGAAATATTTGAACATATTTACAAAGAAACTAATCGTATATCAATTGAACTTGCAAAAGAACGAGGTGCATGCTTAGATGCTCAAGAAGCAAATATACTAGAACGTTTTAGCAATAAAACTGCTATAGCTCCTACAGCATCTATTTCAATTATATGTGGTAATTCTTCCCCAGGTATTGATCCTTATACAGCTAATAGTTTTACCCAAAAAACTTTAAGTGGTTCATTTACAGTAAAAAATAAACATTTAAAAAAGTTACTACAAAAAAAAGGTTATGATAATAATCAAACATGGTCAAACATTTCAGCTCACGAAGGATCAGTACAACATTTAACTTTTTTAACTGAACATGAAAAAGAAATTTTTAAAACAGCCTATGAAATAGATCAAAATCAATTAATAAATTTAGCAGCAGATCGCAGTGTTTTTATTTCTCAATCTCAATCACTAAATATTTTTATAGCATCTAATATTAATAAAAAATACTTACATAACATTCACTACCAAGCCTGGAAAAAAGGAATTAAAAGCCTATATTATGTAAGATCTACTTCTATCCAAAGAGCAGAAAAAGTATCTGAGAAAAATAATGAATTAAAAGAAAATATAACTAATTATATAACACCAAACAAAGAACCAGAAATACAATTATCTAATAAAAATAATAATTTTTCTAAATGTGAATCATGCGAATAGTAAATTCATACTAACTAAAATTTATTTAAGTAGAATAAAGCTTCAATCACTAATTATAAAACCTAAATGAAGTATGTTATTTGATTATATATAAAACAAATAATACACTTTTTTACTATATAAGCTTTAATTAATTTGTAAAATCAGATAAATAAAGTATTATTCGTTGTTAGTTTAATTAATAATTAAAAATTAAGGTATCATTATGTCATTACTGAATGCAAAACCAATATATAAACCATTTTCATACCCATGGGCATATGATGCTTGGCATACTCAACAAAAAATACATTGGCTGCCAGAGGAAATAGCTCTTATTGATGATATTCAAGACTGGAAATATAACTTGTCAGCTGGAGAAAAACATTTATTAACTCAAATTTTTCGGTTTTTTACACAAGCAGACATAGAAGTTAATAACTGTTATATGAAACATTATTCGCAAGTATTTCAACCTACTGAAATACAAATGATGCTAGCTGCTTTTTCTAACATGGAAACAATTCATATTGCAGCATATTCTTACCTACTTGATACTATTGGAATGGATGAAATAGAATATCAAGCATTTATGAAATACAAAGAAATGAAAGATAAATACGATTATATGCAAAAATTTGGAGTAAAAACAAAGGAAGATATTGCAATTACCCTTGCAGTATTTGGAGCATTTACTGAAGGACTTCAATTATTTGCTTCCTTTGCTATATTATTAAATTTCCCTCGATTTAATAAAATGAAAGGTATGGGACAAATAGTTACATGGTCAGTGAGAGACGAAACACTACATACACACTCTATTATCCATTTATTTAAAACATTTATACAAGAAAATCCAGAGGTTTGGAATAAAAAATTATTAAATAAACTATATGAAGCATGCTCAACTATTGTTAATTTTGAAGATGCATTTGTTGATTTAGCTTTTGAAGTTGGAGATATTAACGGTCTAACTGCTAAAGAAATAAAACAATATATTAGATTTATTGCTGATAAACGTCTTACTCAGCTAGGATTAAATGCTATATATCTAGTAGGTAATAACCCATTACCTTGGCTAGATGAAATACTAAACGGAATTGAACATGCAAATTTTTTTGAAAATAGAGTAACAGAATATAGTCGAGCTGCTACTACTGGTAATTGGGATGATGCTTTTAATGAAATGGAAAAAAACATAAGTAAAATAAAATAATAAAAAATTACTAGTAACCTAAGCTAGGTTACTAGTAATTTTTTATTATTTTAATATACAACCTAAGATCTTTATACTACAATAAACTTAAATAAGCTTTGAATTAAAGTATAATTTAAATAATAACTAATTTATTAATGCAAATGATATTAAAATATTTTTTATATAAAATATTATGACAATACGCTCTTTATTTTTCTCCTCCGATATAGCTATAGACCTTGGAACAGCAAATACTTTAGTATATAAAGTAAATAAAGGAATAGTGTTAAATGAACCTTCAGTAATTGCTTCAATAAATGAAAATGGAACTAGTAGGCCTTATGCTTTTGGTTATGAGGCTAAAATGATGCTTGGTAGGACTCCGGCAGATATTCATGCTCAAAGGCCCTTACAAGATGGGGTTATAGCTGATTTTAAAGGAGCTGAAGCGATGATAAAATATTTTATATACTCTGTAAGAGACCGTAGATCATTTATTGGTCCTCGTATAGTAATTTGTGTTCCGTCCGGTTCTACTACAGTAGAGAGAAGAGCTATACAAGAAGCAGCAGAAAATGCTAGATCAAAGGAGGTATTTTTAATAGAAGAACCTATGGCTGCAGCAATAGGAGCTGGATTACCTGTAACAGAAGCTACAGGATCAATGATTGTCGATATTGGAGGAGGAACTACTGAAGTAGCGGTATTATCTCTCGGGGGTATAGTTTATGCTAGATCGGTGAGGGTAGGTGGGGATAAAATGGATGAGGCTATAGTATCATATATTAGACGCAACTTCAATTTACTAATTGGCGCATCTACCGCAGAAAAAGTAAAGAAAAAGATTGGAACAGCATATTGCGATAATAAAAGTACACCTAAAACAATGGAAATTAGAGGTCGTGATTTAGTACATGGAATACCAAAAGAAATTATTTTGAATGAAAATCAAATAGCAGATAGTTTGGTAGATTGTGTAAGTCAAATTATTGAAGCAGTAAAAACTGCCTTAGAATGTACTCCTCCTGAGTTATCTTCAGATATAGTGGATAAAGGTATTGTAATTTCTGGAGGAGGAGCATTACTTAATAATCTAGATTATGTTTTAAGAGAATCAACTAAACTTCCTGTATTTGTATCAGAACAAGCTTTAGCCTGTGTAGTTCTTGGTACTGGAAGAGTATTAGAAAATTTTTCTAAACTTAAGCATGTCTTATTTAAACAAGAGTAGGTATGGCATTAGTAAATAAAAGAATTAACCATAAACACTATCTACTTAATTCTAATAAATGGGGACTTGCTACAGTAAAAAAATATACTACATATATATTAATATTGTCTTCCTTAGTACTACTTTATTTTTCTCAACATCTTTTTCTAGCTAATACTGCACTAACAACTAGTAGTACAATTTTATCAATTGGACATTTAATCTATAAGGAATCAAAAATAAAAATAGAAAACACATATAACAATATAATAAACTTACAAAATATAAAAGCTGAAAATATAATGCTAAAACTTAAAATAGATTTATTAAAACAAGAATATAATAACATGATGTTAATAAAGCATGAAAATATAGCTTTAAAAAAAGTGCTTAATGTAGTGAAATCAATAAATAATAACTATATCACTTCAAAAATTATTTCATTTTCATCTACCCCATTCAGTAGTTCAATAATTATTAATAGTGGTAAAAATAATGGTATTTCAATAAACAATATAGTATATGGAAATCAAGGACTAATAGGACGAATAATACAAACCACTGATGAGTACTCTGTTGTTATGCTAATCAATGATTATAACTCTCGTATCCCTGCAATTACAAACAAATCTAGAGAAAAAGGGATAATAGCAAAACAAGGAGATGAATTAAAACTAATATATTTAGCTGAAAATCATAAAATTAAAGTAGGAGAACTAATATACACATCAGGCGATGGTTTACTTTTTCCATATGGGATATTAGTAGCAAAAGTATCTAAGATAAATGATCAAGGAGTATTTTTAACTACTATTAATGATATTAATAATCTAGATTTTGTTGTAGTAGAATTATCACATGAGATCAATCATCCTAGATAGAAATATTGATTAGTTAAAGTTTTCTATACAATTAATAATTTATCACAAATGACATATAAAGATTTAGAAGAATTTATTATATTTTTAGAAAAAAATAATCATCTCAAAAGAATCAGTCAACAAATATCTACCAATCTAGAAATTACTGAAATTAGCAGACGATTTTTAAATAATCAAGGTCCTGCATTACTATTTGAGAATGTTATATTAGATAACAAACAAAAATCACAATATCCTGTTTTAACCAACTTATTTGCTCATCCACAACGAATCGCTTTTGCTTTAGGGCTAAAAGACCCTTCAGAATTTAGATCATTAGGTAATTTATTATCATTTCTAAAAAATCCTAATCCTCCAGCATCATTAAAAGATGCTATATCTATGGCTCCATTAGCTAAAAGAATTTTAGCAATGAGACCTAAAATAATAAATAAAAAAACAACTCATCAAGTAGAATATAACCCTGATTTAACTAAATTACCTATACAAAAATGCTGGCCCGAGGATGTAAGCCCTTTAATTACTTGGCCTCTTATTGTTACTAAAGAAAGAGAAACGGGTAAGTATAACTTAGGAGTTTATCGTATGCAACCTATAAGTAAAAATAAGTTAATCATTAGGTGGCTTAAAATGAGAGGAGCAGCTCATCATCATAATACTTGGAAAAAACAACAAAAACCTATGCCAGCAGCAGCAATTATTGGTGCTAACCCTATACTAACTTTAGTAGCTACTATGCCTATTCCTAATAATATATCTGAATATAGTTTTGCAGGGTTAATTCAAGGTAAAGCTATTGAACTTATAAAATGTAATACTGTAGATCTTGCTATACCGTTACATAGTGAAATAGTGATAGAAGGAGAAATAAGTCACGAAGAATATCTTCCTGAAGGACCTTTTGGTGATCATACAGGGTACTACAATAATGTAGAAACTTTTCCAGTATTTAATATTACTGCATTAACAATGAAAAAAAATCCTATATATCTAAGTACATATACTGGGAAACCTCCAGATGAGCCCTCTATTATAGGCGCAGCATTAAATGAAATATTTATTCCATTAATTCAACAACAATTTTCTGAAATAATTGATTTTTGGCTTCCTCCTGAAGGTTGCTCATATCGTATTGCTGTTATATCTATAAAAAAAACATATGCTGGTCAAGCAAAAAGAGTAATGTTTGGTCTTTGGTCATTTCTACAACAATTTATGTATACAAAATATATTATTGTAGTAGATGATGATATTAATATTAGAGATTGGAAAGAAGTAGTATGGGCTATTTCAACTCGTACTGATCCTAGTAGAGATTCTATTATTATAAAAAATACCCCTATTGACTATCTAGATTTTGCTTCTTCCAATCAAGGATTGGGAGGAAAAATGGGTATAGATGCTACCAATAAGATCCCTCCTGAGACAACTAGAAAATGGGGAAAAAAAATAGAAATGTCTCCAGAAGTCATTGATAAAATAGATAAAATACTAGAAAAATAAAAAATTTATATATTTTGCTAATATGGTGTAGTACTACTATTGCCTACTATTAGCATTTAGTTTAATGCAAAAATCCTATAAACACTCTAACATTAATAATTTTTATAAAAAATAGATAATAAAATCTCTAAAAATCTTTTATTCTATTTTTAACACTAAAACTATTTATGCAAGTTTTAATAAAATTAGTTTTTTATAACTTTCTTTCCTAAGGAAAATTATTTTATATATAAATTATAACTTATTCTTTAAAATTATATACTATATAATTTTAAGTTTTTCTGCCAATCAACCTTAATCTTAACAAATAAAAATAAATGTATTTTTGTTTGCATCAATTGAGCAATTTTTTGTCTAGATCTAATCCCTATTTCTTTTATCTTTTGTCCATTTTTACCAATAATAATAGTCTTATAAGATTTTCTAGATACAATAATTATTTGCCTAATCTTAATAGATCCATTTTTTAATTTTTCCCAATATTCATTTTGGACAACTAATTGATAAGGAAGTTCTTGATGTAATTGCAAATATAACTCTTCTCTAGTAATTTCTGCAGCTAAAAAATAAGAAGGCAAATTAGTAATTTCTTCTTTATCATATAACCAAGCTGATTCTGGAGCATTATTTCTAAAAAAATACAATAATTTTTCTATACCTTGTCCTGTAATTGCTGATACACTAAAGATATGTTCATTATTATTAAAATAATTACTAAAATAACATATATTATCTTGCAAGTATTGTGAGTATAAATCACTCTTATTAAATACTACTATAATTGGTTTATCTAAAGCTAACAATTTATATAGTAAATTAGTAATTAAAACATCTACCTTAGTAGTAGAATCAAATATTAATAATATTATATCAGCATCATTAATACTGGACCAAATACACCTGATCATTGATTTCTCTATTGTTGATTTAGGATCTAAAATACCTGGAGTATCAAAAAATAATAATTGAGTATCTTCTAAAGTCAAAATCCCTGGAATAATAGTCCTAGTTGTTTGTACTTTATGAGTAACAATAGAAATCTTATGTTTAACTAAATAATTAAGTAATGTTGATTTACCTGCATTTGGTTTTCCTATCATAGCAACAGATAAAAACTTTTGTTTACACATTAAAATAACACAAATTAACTATTTACTATTTATTAATAATATTAACTTTTTAGCAGCATCTTTTTCTGCACCTTTACGAGACTTTCCAGTGCCTTTTTGAATAAAAGGACCTACATTTACTTCCACAAAAAAACTAAGTGCATGAGGAGGACCATAACTAGAAACCATAGAATATTTTGGTATATCATAGTTATTTGATTGTGCCCATTCTTGTAAAAAAGTCTTAGGATCATAATAATTAATATCAATATTCTTAATATCAGATGACCAAAATTTATAAATAATTTCTTTCACTGTCTTAATATTACTATCTAAATAAATAGCAGCTAAAATAGCTTCCATAACATTAGCTGCATTACTGGGATTATCTCTACCACCTGATTTTGCTTCACCATCTGCCATTATAATATAATCTGCAATGCTAATTTCTTGAGATATCCTATATAATTGCTGTTGAGAAATAAGATAAGATTTTATTTTAGATATTTCTCCTTCATGATAGCCTATAAACTTATTAAATAACATTTCTGTAATAATAAATCCTAATATTGAATCACCTAATAATTCAAGACGTTCATAATCTCTATACTTAACTGAATCAGTGTTTTGTTTTAATGATGGATGGCATAATGCTTCTATTAACAACTCTTGATTTAAAAAACGGTACCCTATTTTTTCCTCAAGACAAGCTAAATTATTTTTTATATAAAGAGAACTTATCATTAATAATGTTCACTATTATTAGCATATAAATTACTAAATAACCTATTAAATCTAATAGATTTTAACCATGACCAAACATTCAATATGTTATCTATAACACCAAGATCGCTATCATATAAAACCCTTTCAGTAGAAAAAAGTATATAATGCGCTTTTGCTATAAGATTTTGTTCTGGAACAAATCCTAAATCCTTTCTACTATCATTGGACTCATCTCTATTATCACCTAGAAAAAAATAACACCCTTTAGGTACTATATATGGACCAAAATTATAATCTTTTCGTGTAATATATTTTAACTGAGCAACAGAATAACTAACACCATTAGGTAAAGTTTCTTTATAGCTTATATAAGATCTACCTGTTTTATCTACATAAGTTCCAACCATCTCTTTTGGAACCATATTACCATTAATATACAATATGCCTTTTACAATCTCTATTTTATCATTTGGTAAACCTATCAGCCTTTTTACATATCTTACACTCATATCATTAGGGGGACGCATTACTATAATATCACCTCTACTTGGAGGAGAGAAAAAAATACGATCTGAAAATAAATTCAAGCTAAAAGGAAAAGAATATCTACTAAAACCATAAGAATATTTAGTGGTTAATATATAATCACCTTCCAATAAAGTAGTCTTCATTGATCCACTTGGGATAAAAAATAACTCAACAATAAAAGTTCTTATAGCTAAAGCAAATAATACAACCCATAATATGCTCTTCATTTCTACAAAAATCCCTGTTTTTTTTCTTAATACTGCCAATTGATTAAACCTTATTTATTATTAATTACTACTATTAACTCTGTACTAAACTTAAAGTACATTTATAATGATTTCATCGGATTATAACCATCTATGCAATAAGAATCTAGTAAAAATTTAACTATAAAATAAAAATCACAATTAAACATATATTGTTAGAGTTAAAAATCTTATAACAGTTAACTTATTTATTATAAAATAAGTAACAAATAGCAGGATTAAATCCTACAACTTAAGGAATAGAAAAACTAATTTTTAGTATAGTTAAAATTACAATATCCGATTAATCATAATACTTGAAAAAGGACGATTTTTTTCTATATTTAGCAAAGAAGATTTTAATAACCAATTATAAAAAGGATATAATAACAATAAATATAATGATTTATATGTAATATCTACAAAAAATTGAGATAATATCCAATCCATAGAATAGTGCTCTTTTATTAAAAAAAACAATGACATAATAACAGCATCTACTAAGGAAGCTATAAATATAGCTATAACATTTCTTTTATAACTTAAGATACCAACAAGATATATATTGACATATGATGAAACCACTAATGAAAACAACGATATATCAAGCAAATTCTCTACTATGATCTTATGAATATAAAAATTCCTTCCTGATAAGATACTATAAACAAAAAACACACATCCAGCTAAAAAAACAATAATCTTCCTATAGCTATTCAACCTATAAAGAAAATTTACAGAAAACATTATCATTATAAATACTAACGCACAGTATGTAATTTTATTACAAAAATTCAACATATAGGACAATATAAAAACTAGAGCTAAACAAAATAAAGATATATAAGATTTTTGAGTAATATTCATAACAATTCCTAAGTAATAAAACAAAAACTAATTAATTATATAATAAAAAAAAGCAACCATCCTTATAGAGTTACTGACTACATGATATTATATCTAATTACATACAAATTAAAAGTAATAAATATAACATGTTATATTTATTACATACAATCAACAGGGATAATTTCATATACCGGATGTTCCACCGTAGACAGTGAAAGATATTTAGAAGTAATCCATCCAGAAAAAACTATCTTTGGATGATCATTTACTATGTACTCTAATACATTTATCCACATAAGATTATAACTATCATAAGGATCTGTATTTTTTATACATTGAGAAATCTCAATAGATAAGTTAGCAAAAAATTTTAGCTGATTCAACTCTAATATCACTTTATCTCTTTTTGCAATGACTTTATTCAACACAATAACTCGTGCTTTATTATATTTGATTAACGAACTATTACTTGAAGTAAACAAATTATCATTGACATTAATTTTTTCCTGTTGTTTAGTAATTAAGAAATTATCTTTGGTAAGATCAATATTAATACATCTATCTTTGTAATAAGGTAAGCTATAATCTCTAATATAATTATACCTTCCCTCTTCATCTTGATTTTCTGGATCTGCTATTGTATCTGTTTCTATACTATCTGCTATAATAGCAAATGAAAACAATTCCAATATTATTAGAATCACTAATCGACAAATAAGATTAAACATAATATATAACAATTTTTAATATGATTTAATATTACTCAATTAACAAACCTTTTTCTCTATTAATTCTTGACTCAATATAATTAGTAAGAGACCTGGTATCATATTTAAATAATTCTGCTTTACTTATAACCTCAATAACTTTAACAGTAATTGTTCCAGATTTCAAAAACCAAAATCCTTTTGGCCAAAATAACCCTGCATTATGTACTATCATAACTATAGGCACACCTGTAGTTAAAGCTAGCTTTGCTGCACTTGGTTTAAATTTCACACTACGATCTACTGGAACACGAGTACTTTCTGGAAAAATAACAAGAGATAAACCTGATTCTATTTTTTTCACTCCTTCATTTAATATTTCAGTTACTGACATACTATTCTTACGATTAATAGCAATAGGATTAAGCATTTTTAGCAAAAAACCAAATACTGGAATATAATATAATTCCTTTTTTATTACCCAAGAGTGAATTGGTATAATAATTTGCATAAAGAAATTTTCCCAAAATGACTGATGATTAGCTAAAACTAAGTAAGGATCCTTATCTTTAGGTAATTTATCTAATCCTGAAACTTTATAGTTAATATTTAGTATAATTTTAAGAAAAAAAACAAAAAAAATAGAAAACAACTCAGCAAGCTTATAACGTATAAAATAACTCATTGAAAAAATATTAACTATTAAAGATACAACAAGCATTAATAAAAGTATAATAACAATTATACAATAAAAGCTAAGTATCCTTAACCGCCAAAAAAATAAGATCATTAATATTTATTACAATTTATATTACTAATTAATAATAGTTTAAATTAATATAAGCATATACTTAATATTATTTTAGAGTTATAGCAAGTAATTTTTATTATTTTTTATTAGAATTTAACTTTCAAAAAAATCTTTAATTATAATTATTATATTTTTATATAATAATATTTAATAAATTTTAAAGTCTAAAATATTAAATAACTATAAAATTTAAAATAATAACACTAAAAATTAATTAAAATAAGGAATTGAGATAATTATTTCTTTTCCAAAAACCATTTTTGAAATGACTATCCGTGTAGCATATAGTAACATTCTTTTATTATTCTCTACTCCATATTTTTTATCTCCTACTATAGGACAACCTATTTGTTTACTATGTATCCTTAATTGATGCTTTCTTCCAGTTAATGGAAAAAATTTAATAATAGATCTATTATTAATAGTATTTATTACCTTATATTGACTAATAGCTATCCTTTTTTTCTTATAATTATTAGTTTGATCTTCATAATTATTCTCTCCAATCCAACTTTTTATTTTTCCTTCTCTTTTTATTGGATAACCTGTACAAATAGCAACATATGTTTTATCTATTAACCGCTTTTTAAAAGCTTCAGTAATCCTTACAGCACTATAATACCCTTTAGCAATAAGTAATATTCCACTAGTATCCTTATCTAAACGATGAACAATCTTATATTCCTTATTTATATTATTATTCTTCCTGTTTAAATAATTTAATGCATCTGCAATAGAAAAAAGTATTTTACTTCCACCTTGAACTGACAACCCTGATGGTTTATTAATAGCAATTAAATCATTAGATTGATATACTAAATATTCTGATAATAATTTACTAGCTAATAGCTTTACTGATAATGAATAAGAATTACTACTATGTTTATTAATTCGACTAAACTTAAATTGAGAAATCTCATTAGATAACTCTATAACATTTCCAGATACTACTCTAAAATTTGCTTTTATTTTTTTTTTATTAACTTTGATCTGCCCTAAGCGAAGAAATTTTTCAATAACTCCTTGAGTTAATAAATTATAATAACGACGCAAATAACTATCAAGCCTAACAGGAATCTCTGTTTGTACATACATTTTTATCATATCATAAATTAATAAAATATTTTTAAAACTAGAAATTTTGTTTTCAATTTCTAATTATATTTTAGTTGCTTCTAATTAAAAATAATAACCTTAGTAGTAACATTAATAACACTATAGCAAATAATTGATGGAATAAAGCTAGAACTATTGGCACAGAAAAAATAAGCGTTGTAATACCTATAATTATCTGAATTAAAACAACAATAAATATTACTAACAAAGAGAAGGTTAGTTGATTATTTTTTAAATATAAACTATAAATGCATATGCTGGTGATAGCAAAGAAAATTATACATGCAAATAATCTATGAAAAAACTGAACTAATACTGGATTATTAAGTATAGAAAAACTAATATAATTAACATCATTAAATTCTCTAGGAATTATACTCTCTCCCATATACGGAAAAGTGTTATATACAAGACCAGCCTTGAGACCAGCTACTAAAGCACCAAAAAATATTTGTATAAATAACAAAATTATAAAAACTACTAACATAGTTTTTATAATTTTAAACTTTTTTGCGACTATAGGAAATACTTTATATAACATACCTAATAACTGCCAAAATAATAAGCTAAATATAATTATTGCCAATAATAAATGGCAAGCTAATCTATAATGGCTAATATAAGGATTATTAATTAATCCACTTTTAACCATATACCATCCCATTACTCCTTGAGCACAAATGAGTAATAATATCAATAAGTAAGGCCATATATTAGCCTTAACAATATAATTCTTAACAATAAAAAAGCATAAAGGAAAAAAATATACAACCAATATAACACGCCCTATTAATCTATGAATAAACTCAATCCAATAAATTATTTTAAAATCCTCTATAGTTAACAAAAAATTATTTATTTTGTATTGAGGAAATTGCTTATATTTATTAAATTCATGGTACCATTCTTCTATACTAAAAGGAGGAATAATTCCTAAAAATGGTTTCCACTCAATAATAGATAACCCAGAATCAGTTAACCTAGTAAGACCTCCTATAACAATAATAGTAAATACCAATATACACATGATAACTAACCACCAAGTTATTATTTTGATCTTACCCTCTAACATTAATATATTTTTCATATTATAAAAAACAGATAATACTAATCTTTATTTATATTACATTAAATACAGTTCTTTTCCCAATACGCTTCAAAAGTCTAATTAGTTTAGAGCTAATAATATACATTATAAATTATATACAATGCTAATACACTCTGCTAATTAAGAAATCTATTAATAGCTTTAAATAATATTTACTTTTATTATCTATATAGATATTATTTAAATTGATCAGTGCTTTATTTTTTAATATTTGTAAATATTGTTTTATATCATCCCTAATCTTCCACTGTTCTATTAAAGATTTAACTTGATCAAATTGAATTACTGATTTTTCTTTACTATAAAATATTTTTTTTAACTCATATTGTTGAGAAGAAGTCATTTTATTATAAAGTAATATCAATGGTAACGTAACTTTAGATTCTAAAAAATCAGCTCCAACAGTTTTGCCTACCACATCAGAACTACTAAGATAATCCAACATATCATCAACTATCTGAAACATATAGCCTAAATTATATCCAAATTTACGTAAAGCATTACGATGTTGCTGTTTCTGGTTAGAAACGACTGCCCCTACTTCACAAGAAGCAGCAAATAATTCTGATGTTTTTGCTGTGATAACTTTATTATATTGTTCTTGGTTGATAAACTCCTTATTTTTTAAATTAGTAAGTTGTGCAACCTCTCCAGACACTATTACTGCTGTAGCATTAGAAAGTATATATAATGCTGTTATAGATTCTGTTGCTACTATTAATTTAAAAGATTGACTTAAAAAAAAATCTCCTACTAATATACTAGCTTTATTACCCCATACAACACTTGCTGTAGGCAAAAATCGCCTTATCATAGTACCATCTATAACATCATCATGCAACAAAGTTGCCATATGAATAAATTCTATAGCTGCAGCAAGTCTTATATTATTATTCCCTTGATATCCAAACAATCTTGATGATAGAATAGTTAAAATTGCTCTAATCCTCTTTCCTTTTGATTTGATTAAATATTTACCTATGGTTTGAATCATTTCCTCTTGCCCAAACAATCTATCCAAAATTAAATTATTAACCTTATTCATATCATCTCCCAAGTAAAGATGTATCTCTTCTAATAAATCCAATGCAATACCTTAACATAAATAATACCAAAACACCTAATCATAAAAAAATACCCCAAAAAAGCTAAAAATAAATTACCATTGATTTACTAACCTAACTAATTAGATTAGAATCTACTAAAATATAAGAACTAAAATTATCTAATACTTAGCTGAAAATTAAGTTTTGATATCATATAATAACCTATTATACATACATTAAAAACAATATAACCAAACTTATATACTGCTACCTTCTAGACATAATATATATATATTCTAAATTTCTTTTTTCTAGATCTTGAGATTATTAAATTATTATTTATTCACTTCAGACAACTACATGTTTCTTCCTTACCATTACTCATCTCATTAGAAATGACTATAATATTACTAGAATCATCTACCTTATATCTTAATTATTTTTAAGCATTTCATTATAAAACAATAGCATATTTTGTAAGGTACGATCATTTATATCAAAATAAGGTACTAATTTTTTTATTTTTGTCAATGCATCATCTCCTCCTCCAACCATCTCAAAAAATTTATTATACAAACATGATTCATATATAACAGTTATGTCTTTTATCTTCACTGATCCTATTTTAGATTTTTGTGATTGTTGACTATTAATGTTATAACTAATAATAACATCATCAGAGATAGACTTAGGATAATCTGAAATTATTTTCAAAAAAATTTTATTTACATTAGAATAAACAGCTTTAACATCTTGCGATAAATGACGATATTTACCAAAAATAAAAAACCATCTAGAAAAAAAATCTACTACATCACAATAATTTTGTATATATAACCTACCATTTGTTATCCATTTTGAAGAAAATACATTATATGGATTAAGTATAGTAGGAGGTTCTATCTCGCTTGTTAACTTTATTCCTGAATTATTAGAAAAAAAACTAAAATCATTCAATTGAACAAAAGGTTTATCCGATATATAATCCGAATTTAAATCTATAATAACATTATATTTTGTATTTTCTAATTGAGGTAAATGTAAAAAATCTTTATTAGTAATCATATAATTGATACCATTATTAATAAGTTTTCCAATTGAATTAGATGTAATTGCAGGAAAAATAAAGTTATAGAAAGACAGTAATTTATTACCAAACCCCTCTTTAATTTCTATATCAGTATTAAATACTACGCTTAATTTTGTTTTAGTCCTATTATTAGGATCTGTAAAATATTGACACTCTATTTTTTTTATTGGAATAATTTCTATAGTTTCTCCTTTAAAATACCCTTCTAGTGCTATTAAATAGTTTTTTAAAAAATCTTTAATATAGCTTGCAGATGTTTTAATTTCTGCATCAATTTTTAAATCAACTTTATTAGGTATAGTAAATACTCCACTAAACAAACTTTTTGGTAAGACTATATTAGAATAATCAGCTTTTTTAATAGAATTAGTTTTTACTTGATAACTAACACTATATTGTTGAGGAATATTATATAAAAAATCATTAATATTTAAATACCATTTTGTATTTTTCCATATTAATTTCAGAGACTCATAATCCTTATCAAATAACTGCTCTTGTGTTCCTATATCAAATATTTTAACTTTTTTTGTAATAATATTACATTCCTTAATATGATTTACAATTTCAAAAGGATCTTTCATTTTTGATAATGTATAAAACAACGATTTTCCTATAGGTATTTTTATAGCTAATAAAAAATCTTCTACTTGAATTTTTACTCCAAAATCATATCCTACAGGCTTATAAGATGACGTAACATCACCATTATATCTAATATAAAATTGATCATCAGATAAAGAATAACTTATCCTAATAGGATCTAAATAAGAAGTTTTTGATCCTTTAGTTTCTTCTGCATAACTATGAATTATTGCTTCCATTTTAAATGGAAATCCAACTAAACTTAATTTAGAAAAAGAAACATTGTATGAACCTAATAATTTCTCAAGATTAATTGGTTTATTAGCATAATAATTAATATTTTTAGTAATATTATTTACTAAATAAATCCATCCAGCACAATAAAGCAAAACTACGCTTAATAATAATATCAATATTATTTTTAAAATACGCATTTCACATTCTTTTTTAATTAATATTTATTTAATTAGTCACCTCTTTTATAGTTAAGAGTATACTATGTATTTAGTATTAATAGAGCTAACTAATTATTTACATCTTTTTTAATTAACAAACTTTTTATACTCTTCATTTAAAACTTTAATATGTAATAGCCATACTAACATTATAATAATAAAAATAGACATTAAATATATAATTACTGAATCAAATGTGGCCATTGGGTATAAAATAAAAAAAAATGATTGTATAAAAGCACCTAATGACTTCCCAAACTTAAGACCTACTAGATCTACTACCGCTTTCCCCTTAGTTCTTAATTCAAGAGATAAAGGAATATATAGCATCTCTTTAGTAGTATCAAATAAAGAATATTTTGTAGCTTTAGTAAAAATATTTTGGATTGCTCCTACCATAACCACATAGTATATTACTTGATTATTATCAATCCCAAAATTACCAAAAAAATTAAAAAATATTATACTAGCAAAAAATATAGAACCTGTTATTGCTATAACTATAGGAGTAAATATACTTGCATGATACCATGATAATTTACGTAAAATATTGCTTCCAATAATAGTAAATAGAACACATGAGACCCCCATTCTTATATTAAAATTTCCCATAAAATAGATATAATCAATAGTACTAGGATATAATATTTTAATTTTTGACTTCCAAACACCTTCTACTATATTTATTGCTAAACCATAACAAAATAATAAAACAACAATAGAGCCTATATATCTAGATTTACCAATTAATTTTATACTCTCAAAAAAAGATAATTTAGTCTTAGTTTCTTTTGGAGATTTTATCAAATTTCCATTCAATATAGTAAAACTAGAAATATAACAAACTACATATCTATATATAATCATTGCTACAACTCCTGCAACAATTATTGCTAGTATAGAAAACTGAATAATTTTTATGCATTGTAAATCAATTACTGATTTCATTAGAGTATTTTTTTCTATATTATTTTTTGCAATATTAGAAAATATCAATAAAATTTTTCCTGAAAATATTACTCCTAAATTGCCAATCATACCAAAAATTGGATAAAAACGCTTTGCTATTTCAGTATTCAAAATATAATTAGTAAATTGCCAAAATAATAAGTTAATAGTAATTACACTCCATAAATCAGAAAAAACATACATTAAAGCAAAACTCCATTCGCCAATTAAAAGTAAGGGCCATTTTAAATAAGGATACATAACAATAAGATTGTTTATCTTATCCTTAGATGGGTGATAATAAGAATGGTTAGGGTACAAAACATAAGCAAATAATAGAAAAAAAATTAAAAAAGCTGTAATTATTAAATAAAATAAAACTTCATAACTAAAGATATTAGATAATCTAATATAAATAATAGTAAATAATATTGTTGAGGGTAAAACCAACCACAGTTTTAAAAAACTAATTACCTCTGCGCCAATATTAGGTATAACAAGACTATCTTTGACTGCTCGTAGCATAGCAAAATTAAAAACAACACATAACATAATTAAAGCAATAGATATAAATAGTTTTAATTCAGATTTTTTTATTGGCCAAATAATCTCCAATAATTGAGAATTATATAACATAATTATTTTAAAATTAATGAATAACGTAATTTAGGAAGCAATATCAAAGGATAACAATTTTTCAAGCAATATAATATAAATACGATTTATTAGTAATACATTAATTAAATAACAAAAATACTGAAACTATTATAACTGCCGGAAAATAACTTTGTAATATAAAACATTGATAATGTCAATATTTAGTAAATAATAATATCAAGAAAAATTCTAATAAATAATATAAAAAAATTTCTATAAATTCTTTATTAACTCTATAGTATTACTTAAATTTTCAATTATTAATACATTATATAATAAATTGATAATTTATATATAATATTTATTATAGTCTTGCTCTATAAAATGATGATAAAAATACCACTATAAGTTCTTATAATAAAAAAAAATATACAAAAAGTTTATTTTTTTTCTAGACATAAATAAAAACAGATGTTAAATTTATTATTAGTACTAAGCTAATTTAATGTTAAATATTTAGAATAATATATAAGTTATCTAATTATTATTTAGTATTAGGCTAAGACTTGAAATTACATAATTAAAGCAAGGTTGCGGTGTATATTTACCTTTCCCAGATTGATTATAACGGCTTCTACATCCGCAACATTGCTGCTTTATTTGGGTCTTTATTGTGTTATAAAACCTCCTCTAAATTAACAAATAAAGACTCCAAATTATCTAATAAAGACTTGATAAAAATATAAAAGCTAGTTAAAAAATATTTAGTTAGTAGAGGGGTTATAATAATTCATTTTTTAACTGCTCTGATAATTGATAATTAGAAAATACATTTTGTATATCATCACCTTCTTCTAAAAGATTAACTAATTTTATTAAGTTTAGACCTTTTTCTTTATCAGTAACAATAACTACATTATAAGGTTGCCAATAAATAAATGATTTTTGAGGATCCCCATATTTATTTCTTAAACATTCTATACAATAATTAAAAGAATTACTTGATGTATATATATCATGTTTATCATTATCAGAAATAATATCAACTGCTCCGCCTTCTAAGGCAACTTCTAGGATATCTTCGTCAGATGCTATTCCTCTAGAATATACTACCCTTCCAACCCTATTAAATAAAAAACTAGCCCCTCCACTATCTATAACCTTTCCACCAAATTTTGAAAAAATACTTCTAATATAAGCTATAGCACGATTTTTTTTATTTGTTAATGATTCAATAATAAAGGCTATTCCACCAGGAATAAAAGCTTCATATCTCATTTCAAATAATAATGATTTAGAATCAGAATTACTTGCTTGTAAAATAGCTTTATCTATTCTATCTTTTGGTAAATTATAATGTTTTGCATTTATAATAGCGTTTCTTAACCTAGAATTAGAAACTTGATCTATACCACCACTCTTTACTGCAGAAAATAACTCATGAACTAACTTTACAAATAATTTTGCTTTTTTTTTATCTTGAGATTCTTTACGATGCTGAATATTTTTAAATTTAGAATGTCCTGCCATACCAATAATTATAGTTAAATCATTTATTATGCTATAAATAAAACAATATACCAGTTAATATTTTACTAAATTTAAATTAAGGTTTATAAAGCTTAACTTAAATAACAATATAAAGTCTATTATAAGTGTACTTTATATAAAAATCTATTATTTAGCATTATACAACTAATATATTATAGTAATATATGTTTAGTATTGTATTTTTTATATATGCATTATATAATTGTCTGCAATAGATATAATAATTAATTAAATAACTACTATAAATAGAAACTTACATGTCTCGTAGATGTGAATTATCTGGAATTGGTGTTCAGTTTGGAAATAATGTATCTCATTCAAATAGAAAAACAAAAAGAGTATTTAAACCTAATTTGCAAACTATACACTATAAAAGTAATATTACTGGCCAAAAATACAAATTTAAGATAGCTGCTCATTGTATTAGTTCAATTGAGAAAGCAGGTGGATTTGATTTATATATGATAAAAGCTAAAAAAGCTAAATTGGCTAATAAAGCAAAATTAATAAAAAATCAGATTAATTTAATTAATAAACAAAATATAAAGAAAAGGGGGAATAATGAAAAAAGGAATACACCCTAAATCATATCCTTTAACAGTGCAAATTGGTAAAGATGAATTTCAAACATATTCTACTATTAATTCAAGGAAAATACTTATGGATGTTGATTTTCGTAAGCATCCTGCTTGGAATAAATCTATAATGAACATAGTAAACCAAGCCAATAAAAGTGTAAGTGCTTTTCACAAAAAATTTGGTAACCTATCATTTAATAAAAAATAAAACATTATTTATTTTATAAATTCTACTTATATTTGATAATTATATTCATTTAGTTTTTCTTTTAAAGAACTAATTGAAACCCCTAAAATATAGGCTGTTTTATTTATATCTCCTAAACAATAATTTAGTGCACTGCATATCATCTGTTTTTCATTAAGTAATGATTGAGATGATACTACCTTGTTATGATTATCAGAAAGATCAATATCATCAGCTGCAATTTCAATTCCTTCAGATAATAAAACACTCCTATGGATAACATTTTCTAATTCGCGTATATTCCCTGTCCATGGGTAAGTTAACATTTTTTCAAGTGCTAATTTTGATAAAAATTTAGGTTTAAGACTATTATATGCAACATACTTCTTAATAAAATAATCACTTAATAAAATAATGTCATTACCCCTTTGCTTCAATGAAGGTAACTCAATATGAATAATATTTAGCCGAAAATATAAATCTTCTCTAAAGCGCCCTTTCTTAATCTCTTCAACCAAATCACGATTTGAGGTTGAAATAAGACGTAAATCTACTTTTATAGGATGCTTTCCTCCTACTCTATCTATCTCCTTTTCTTGAATAGCACGCAATAATTTAGCCTGTAATTTTAAATCCATTTCACTAATTTCATCTAGAAGAAGAGTTCCTCCCGATGATTCTTCAAACTTTCCTATTCTACGATGAACAGCACCAGTAAAAGCTCCTTTTTCATGGCCAAATAATTCAGACTCTAGTAGATTTTCTGGTATTGCTGCACAATTCAGTGCAATAAATAACCGATTTTTTCTAGTACTATTATTATGTATATACCTAGCAAATACCTCTTTACCAGTACCTGATGCTCCTGTAATCAAGACATTAGCACTTGATGGAGCTATCTTATCTGCAATTTTAATTACTTTTTTTAAAGCATCAGACTCTCCTATAATACTTAAAGAATCATCAGAGATTGCAGTAAAAATAGCAGCTATTAAACTTTTATCAGGAGGTAAAGGCAAAAACTCTTTTGCTCCTGCATTAATTGCATTCACAGCATCTCTAGAAGAAGACTTTACACCATAAGCAACGACTGCTGTATTATTAATACTATATTTTTTCATTAAACTTACTAAATACTTAATATCAAAACAAATATCAATAAAAAGTAAATCAACGCTATTACCTCGATTTAAAAAATTAATTGCTTGATCACAAGACTCTACCATTGTTACTTTAGCATTTCTTTGCTTAGCTATGTCTATAGCTAACTTAATATCACCTTTTCCATCTCCAATAATAAGTAATCTCATAAGACACCTAAATTTTTACTATACAAAAACCATATTTTATTCATTATACCACTCAGGAATTAATATAGATACTCTACATTTACCTATAGTAGTATTTTTTTCCTCTAAATTTAAATAACTTTCTTTTCTAAGCAATGCAATAGCTAATCCTTGATAAATTGAGCATAATATTCCAATCTTATTACCAGTTTTATCTAGTAGATCAGTATTTTTAAAAATATCATTATTGTGATTATTTAATACCAACTGATATATTTTTTTTCTAATTATGCCTTGATGTTTTATCCTAGAAATAAGTTCCTGCCCTATATAACATCCTTTTGTATAACTAATAGCATTTAACTGATCTGCACCATATTCAACTGGAATTGATTGATTATATTTTAAATCAACTACCCCATCTGGAATAGAATATTTATACTTATCTTCTAAATATAAATTTTTTATTGCTTGGTCAGTAGATTTAATGTCTTTCTTTGCACAAACAGATCTAAATCCAAGCATATTAAATCTTGGATCACGAAAAGAATAAATTATATTTTTTAGATTATTTTCAATCGAATATGTCACACAAAATTGATCTGAGACATCCTTAATAACAACATCTGCTGTCAACTTATATAGGTGCAATAAAGATAAAAAATCAAATAACTGACTTTTTGGCAAATCTATCCAATAAAACTTATGATCTTGTTGAAATATAAAACAATCAAATAAATATCTTCCTTTATTATTAAGCAGGTAATTATATGAAAAATTTTGCTTTACTATATCATTAGTAACAAGACCTTGTAAAAATTTTTGTACGTCTTGTCCATAAATATGAATAACAGACCTATCATTTAATACTGTAAACATCAATCTACTTAATCTTAACCTTCAGATAATTAATATATCATAAATCTAGAAATATTGAAAATTTATTTTCAATATTTCTAGAATAATATTAAAGTAGATTATTTGCTAAACAATTAATAATTTTTAATTATTAATTATTTTATAAAAAATATCTTCAAGATTTGGTTGATTGATTCTTAAATCCTTTATTGCAGCAACTTTTTGAATTTTTATCAATAAATCAATAAAATTCTTATCTTTTTTATCTAACAATATTTTTACTCTATTATCAGCTATAACTTGAGTTTCGTTGAATATATTTTGTATTTTCTTTACATCAAGATTATTATAAAATTCAATTTCTAATTCTCTACTACCTAAATTATTCAACAAATTATTTTTAGTAGAGTTTTTAATAATTTTCCCATGATTAATAAAAGCAATATTATCACATAATTCTTCTGCTTCTGCTAAATAATGAGTAGTAATAATAATAGTAACCCCTTCTTTATTCAAAATTTTTATATAATTCCATAATTGATTACGTAACTCTATATCAACACCAGCTGTTGGTTCATCAAGCACTAAAACTTTTGGAGAATGTACGACTGCTTTTGCAATTAAAAATCTACGTTTCATTCCTCCTGATAAATATCTAGGACGTTTATTTCTTTGATCATAAAGACTTAAATCTTTAAGAATTTGATCAATTTTATCATCATTTTTTTTTAATCCATAATAACCAGATGAAAAAAATAATAGTTGTTTTATAGAAAAAAAATGATCTATAACTATTTCTTGTGGAACAATTCCAATTAATGTACGAGCAGTTTTAGGATATTGATCAATATCATAATCCATAATCTTTACTACTCCAGAGCTTTTTAGCACTGTTCCAGCTAAAATATTAATCATTGTAGATTTTCCTGCGCCATTTGGTCCTAATAACCCAAATATTGCGCCTTTTTTTATAGTTAAACTAAGATTATCCAAAGCTGTAAATGATAATCCAGTTGTTTTATCATTATAATATTTCACTAAATTAGTAATTTGGATAGCATTAGACATAAATAGAATTATTGTTTTAATAATTTTAAAATTATTATGAAGTAATAAAAATAATCAACTTTGTATAAAAATAAATCATCTGATATAACTAGTATTCTTCTATAACTTAAAATTTAATATAATATTTTATTAATCATACTCTCCAATTCATTATTCTCATATAATTCTTTTACTATATCACACCCTCCAATAAAATGTCCTTTACAATATAATTGAGGAATAGTTGGCCAATCAGAGAAAAGCTTTATTGCTTGTCTTAAATCAGAATTATCAATAACATTATAGTCCTTAAAATTTATATTTAATTTTTTAAGAATATTAACCACTGTTGATGAGAATCCACACATAGGAAAATCTTTAGTTCCCTTCATAAATAATACAACATCATTTTCTGCTATAGCATTTTTTATCAAATTAAAAATTTCTTTATCTACCATAAAAATTTACTAATATATATTATATAATACCTAAATTATAAAAAGGATTATAATATAGCAAGGCATTATATAACACAATGAATTTAAAAGATAGTAACCAAATTTTTAAAATTCTTAGTAGCAATAACCCTACTCCAAAGACTGAATTAAATTATAATAATAAATTCACTCTTGCAATTGCAGTAATTTTATCAGCGCAATCTACTGACATTGCCGTTAATAAGGCAACACAAAAATTATTTATTAAATATAATACAGCAGAAAAAATGCTGCAACTAGGAGAAAATAACCTGAAATCTTATATCAAAACAATAGGATTATTTAATATAAAAGCTAGAAATATTATAAAATTATCAAATATGCTAATTAAAGATTATCAAGGAAAAATACCTAATACTTTTGAAAAGTTAATAACACTACCTGGCATTGGTATGAAAACCGCTAATGTCATATTAAACTGCGCTTTTAATAAAAAAACTATAGCTATTGATACACACGTATACCGAGTAGCTCACAGATTAGGTTTTACTACATCAACATCCTTAAAAATCATTGAAAAAGATTTATTAACAAAAATTGCAAATAAATGGTTGCATCATGCTCATAATTGGTTAGTATTACATGGCAGATATATATGTAAAGCAAAAGATCCTAAATGTCTTAGTTGTGCTATTAAGAAATTCTGTTTATATTATAATAGTAATAGTAAAAATTAAAAAATCAAAAATAATATTTTATACTAATAAAAATTATTAATACAAATCATATTTAACAATTTATTTATTAGCCTTAATAAATTTTAAAAACATGATAAAAGATAATCTAATGAATAATTACCCAGAACAAGAACCATATAATAAAGATGCAAAAAAGTTAATGGTACTTCTTCATGGAATAGGTTCAGATGGATATGATTTACTCAGCTTAACACCATATATTAGAGAAAAACTTCCTTATTATCATTTTATATCCCCCCATGGTATTGAAGAATATGATTTAGCACCAGAGGGAAGACAATGGTTTAGCCTACAAGATAGATCCTATCAAGTAGTATTAGCCTTATTAAAAAAAAATATACCAAAGATAAATGATATTATTAGAATAAAACAAAATCAACTACAGCTAACAAATAAAGATACCATATTATGTGGGTTTTCACAAGGTGCTATGGTTGCATTATATTTAACCTTATCTACTAAAAATCCTTATAGTGCTACTATTTCTTTTTCAGGAAGACTCATTCCGCCAGATATAATAGAAAATACTAATAGCCCTATTGCAGTAATTCATGGTCAAGATGATAGTATAATTTCATCAGAGGAAAGTAAAAAAACTATTAGTTATTTAAATCAATATAATATAAAAAATGATCATTTAATAATTCCAAAGCTAAAACACTCTATTGACATGATAGGGTTAAATTTTGCAATTAATTTCTTAATTAATCAAAACTAATAAAAAACATATACTTAACTTGATTAAAAAATAGATCAATAATACAATTATATTGTTAAATCAATAATACATTAAAAATATATTTAATAACATGATTAATAGTAGAGATAAATCGTTAAAAGATATTGATCTAGAAATATTCCAAGCTATTAAACAAGAACAAACTAGACAAATTAATTCTATAGAATTAATAGCATCAGAAAATTTTGTAAGTAAAGCAGTGCTAGAAGCTCAAGGATCTATTTTAACTAATAAATATGCTGAAGGTTATCCAGGTAATAGATATTACTCAGGTTGCAATGAAGTAGATAAAATAGAGAATTTAGCAATAAATAGAGCAAAAAAGCTATTTCAATGTTCATATGCTAATGTACAACCTCATTCTGGGTCGCAAGCAAATCAGGCTGTTTTTTTTTCTTTATTAAATCCTAATGATACAATTTTAGCTATGTCATTAAACAGTGGAGGACACTTATCACACGGAAATAATGTAAACATATCAGGGCAATGGTTTAAATCAGTATATTATGATGTTAACCCTAACACATACCTTATTGATTATGCACAAATAGAAGAGTTAGCTATAAAATATAAACCTAAAATTATCATAGCAGGATTTTCTTGTTATAGTCATGAAATAGATTTTTGTTGTTTTAGAAAAATAGCTAATAAAATAGGGGCATATTTAATGGCAGATATTGCTCATATTTCAGGTATTATTGCTGCTGGAGAACACCCTAACCCCTTTCCTTATTCAGATGTAGTAACACTTACAACACATAAAACTTTACGTGGACCAAGAGGTGGTATCGTTTTAAGCAATAACAATGATATAGCAAAAAAAATAAATAAAGCAGTATTTCCTGGAATACAAGGTGGACCTCTCATGCATGTGATTGCTGCTAAAGCAGTAGCACTTAAAGAAGCTTTATCAGATAACTATAAACAATATATTAAACAAGTAATAAGTAATGCTCAACAGCTCTGCAGAACTCTACAACAAAGAGGCTTTAACGTCCTAACCAAAAACACAAAAAACCACATAGTAATATTAGATTTAAGAAAAGATAATATTACTGGAAATATTGCTTCTGAGATATTAGAAAAATTAGGAATAATTACTAATAAAAATGCAATTCCATTTGATCTAAGAGCTCCTTCTGTTACCTCAGGTCTTAGGCTTGGTAGCGCTGCTTGTACTACTAGAGGTATGAAGGAAAAAGAATTTGAAGATATTGCTCACATAATTTCAGATATACTAAATCATATAAAAAATAATAATTTTAATTTACATGATATAGAAAGAAGAATTGCTAAAAGAGTAAAAGAAATATCTAAAAGCTTTCCTATTTATTAAGAAATATTAACAATAACTATCATTAAAATTTTCAGGAATTTATAAATATTTTGCATAACATAACATATTTAATTTACCTAACTTTTCTTAGATCACTAATAATCTGAGATCAATAATAAAAATATAAAATAACTCTTAAAATTAATTTAATAAATATTAAATTACTGTATAAATAAACAAGTTAATTTATAAGAAAAAATAGCCATAAATATTATGAACAATATAAAACCACCTATTGCTGAAAAAATACCTTATCAAATAAAAATTCATAAAGATATAATTCATGATGATTATCACTGGTTAAGAAGTAAAGATTGGCCGCAGAAGGTAACTGAAGATAAAATTCTATCATATCTTAAAAAAGAAAATAATTATGGCAATTCATTTTTTAACCTCCTTTCTAAAGAAAAAAAAATTCTATTTACAGAACTTAAAAATAGAATAAAATTAAATGATAAATCCACATATATCAAAAAAGATAATTATTATTATTATACAAAAACTAATAGCAATAGCAACTATACTATTTATTGTCGCAAAAAATGGTCAACTAAAGGAAAAGAAGAAATTATACTTGACACTAATAAGCTAACTAAATGCTATAAATTTATTAGCATTTCTGATATTGCAATAAGTATAGACCACCAATTACTTGCTTATTCTATTGATTATACAGGAGGAGAAAAATATACTATAAAAATAATCCACCTAACAAAGAAGGAATATCTAAAAGATGAGATTAGTAATACTATAGGAAATATTATTTGGACTGATAATGGTTTTTTTTATACTCCTATTGATAATAATTGGAGAGTAAATAAGGTAAAATACCATCAGTTAGGTACAGACCCTAAACAAGATCAAATAGTTTTCTATGAGAAAGATTCTTTATATTCAGTTTCAATTAATAAATCCTCTAGTAAAGAATATATTTTTATTAATGTTTCTGGGCATGAAAGTAATGAAATTTACTACTTAAATATAATAAACTATAAAAATAATTGTAAAAATAATCTTCCTACCTTAATAAAAAAAAGAATAAACCGTATTAATTATACTATAGATCATAATGCTCCATATTTTTATCTACATATTAATGAAAAAGCAAAAAATTTTTATATATTAAGGACCAAATCAAAAGATTTTAATAAAAATAATAAATGGTCGATATTTATTCCTCATAAAAAAACTCAATATTTATCAAGTTTTGATTTAACAAAAAAACACTTATTACTAAACTATAAAAAACAAGGTATAGATATATTAAAAATAGTAGATTTACAAAAGAAATTATATAAAACTATATTATTTTCTGATCAATCATATACTGCAACTATTTACTCAACTAATTTTGAAGAAAACGACATTAGAGTTAGTTATTCTTCCCTTGTGCAACCACATACTACATATAAATATGATATAGAAAAAGATTCTTTACTAATATTAAAAACAACTGAAATTCCTTCTGGTTTCAATAGTAATGACTATAAAACAGAAAGAATATTTGCTATTAATAAGGGAGTAAAAATACCAATTAGTATTTTATATAAAAAATCTCTCTTTAAGAAGAATGGACTTAATCCATTATATTTATATGGTTATGGATCATATGGAATTGGTATCTCTCCTGCTTTTAATAATAAAGCTTTGTCACTAGCTAACAGGGGATTTATATATGCCATTGCACATATTAGAGGAGGAGATGATTTAGGCCAAGATTGGTATGAAGCAGCAAAATATTTAAATAAAAAGAATAGTTTTGATGATTTTATTGCAGCTGCAGAAATACTAATTAAAAAAAAATACACTTCTAAAAATAACATAATTATAGCAGGAGGAAGTGCAGGCGGGATGTTAATAAGTAATGTTATTAATCAGAAACCTGATTTATTTAAAGCTGCAATAGCTCATGTCCCATTTGTAGATGTATTAAATACTATGCTTGATGAAACATTACCTCTTACCCCACAAGAATTTAAAGAATGGGGCAATCCAAAAGAAAAAATATATTTTGACTATATAAAATCATACTGCCCTTATAGCAATATCAAAAAACAACCCTATCCTCATATTTTTGTTACAGCTGGATTAAATGATCCAAGAGTAGGATATTGGGAAGCTGCAAAATGGGTAGCAAAATTACGTAATTATAAAACAAATAATAATATAATTATATTAAAAACAAATATGAATTTTGGTCATCAGGGGGCATCAGGACGTTTTAATTATCTTCAAGAAATAAGTAATGATTTAGTATTTATTTTTTATATTTTTAACATTCCATATAATTGATTATAACTTCAAACAAAAAAGATATTCTAATATTCTATTAGATTAATAATTAATATTATCTTGTTTTTTATAAATAGACTGATATATTTAGCGTTGGTAAACATGTTATTACTTAATAATACAACTAATAAGCTCTAAGAAGGTGGATATGGAAAAAGAAGAAATACTTAGAAAATTAGGTTGCGGAGAAGAAGTTGAGCCTTACTTAAAAATGATAAAGCAAATGCAACAAGCTGGATTTTCAATTAGAGAAATAGCTTGTTTATTTTCTAGGCAGATATTACTGCCAGTAAATAAGGAATAAAACACAATATACTTAGAAAGACTATCAAATAAAAAAATATAATTAATCAATTGTAAAGCTTTGATCTAAAATAGCTAAAAATTATCTATTATCAGATAACTATAATTAAAATCTTTTATATTCCTGTGCTAGATTAACGTAATGCTTAACATTATTCTGCATATAATCAAGCTCAAGATTTGTTACATATCTAATAAATTTAGCTGGTCTACCTAACCATAGCTCTTTACTTTTAACAATCTTATTAGATGATACCAAACTTCCTGCTGCTACTAATGCAAATTTTTCAACAATAGCCTTATCCATAATTATACTAGCCATCCCAATAAAAGCATTATCTTGTATTGTACAAGCATGTATCAATGCCTTATGTCCTACTGTAACATTATTTCCAATACTAGTGCTACCATTATCATTTCTTGAAGTATGTATTATTGTTCCATCTTGAATATTAGTCCTATCACCTATAGTAATCGAATTAACATCGCCTCTTAGAACACTATTAAACCATATACTAGAATAACTTCCTATAGTGACATTCCCTACAATAACTACTCCTTGTGCAATATATGAGCTTTTATTAAAACATGGCTTATAATTTTTATAAGAAACAAGATAAGACATTATTTGTTATTATTTTATATGCTAAAAAAATAAAAAGCAGCTAAGATTCAACCTTCCTCTCTAGTAGTAATAATTAGTGCTATGTTTACTTATTTAAAAAAATATATTATGGATAAAATAGTAAATTTATATATAAATTAGTACTTATATAATTAAATGTACGCTTGCAATATTTATATAATAAATAAAAAATTTTGAAAATATATAAGTTTTACAATTTTTTACTTATATTAATAGCAATAACGCATAATAATCTAATTTTTTTAAAAAATAACTTAGAAAAAACAGCATATTGACTGTCATGATCTATAGCAATCTGCTTATGCTCAGACTCATCCTTCTGAAACTTTTTAATAAAATAAAGCATATCATTATCATCAGCACTTAGCTCTAAATAATCAATTTGTTCTTGATAATGGGACTCTATGACATCTTCTATAGCTTCTGTTACTACCATTGCTGACTTCATACCAAGCTTTGCACTAATCATCCCTAATAAATAACCCCCAACTAACCACACTGGCATTAATAATGATGGTCTTATATTTTTACTTATCATTTGTTGATAAAAATAATCTAAATGCTCTAATTCTTGATTAAGCATATGTTCAAATAACATTTTATCTTTTTTATTGTTAGTAAAATCTATTTGACCTTTATAAATCATCTGTGCACCAAATTCTCCTGCATAATTTACTCTAACTATCTCAGCTATTTTATTATTTTTATATATAAAACAAGGCTTAGGCATTACAACTTTAATTTTAATTATTAATAAATTTTATTTATTGAAACTTTTATAAAAAAGAACCTATTTTTTTTCTTTTAAATATATAATAACCTAATAAATATATAAATATTACAATGTTAAGAGATAAATTCCACTCTGCTATTGATAATCCAAATATCATTAATGCAGGTTTATTACACATAGATAGTTTTTGTTGATATAAAAAATTTTGAAAATCTTCCAAAGATAAAGTAGCCTCTGCACTAAATAATTTAGGAAAACAAGCACTTGACATTTCCCATAGCTCCCTTTCTATCCCGCTATGATAAGCAGATAAAATTATAGAAGAAATAGTCGTACCAACTAAAGCAAAATAATATTCTTTTTTTTCTTTTACTAAAATACCAAGTAATGAAATATAAATAAAAATTAAATAAAAAAAACGTTGATAAACGCAAAAAACACATACAAAAAAACCAAAAATATACTCTACAACATAAACAATAGACAAACTAACTATAGACACCAGTATAATAAAATAATATAAATTACTAAATATATAATTTCTTAGAGTCATAACAACACTTGAATCTAAAGTTTATAAATAATTTTTCATTATAAATACATTAATTGTAAATTAGCTCTTGTTGTAATGCAAATTATTATTTAATATACAAACCAATATTTAATAAAATTAACAACTATATAATTAAATAATTAATGACATCAGATTATATAACAGCAGCACTAAAATCAAAAGCATGGCCTTTTATAGAAGCAAAAAAGATATTTAAATCACTTAATGGAATTACTCCTAAAAAAGGATATGTGCTATTTGAAACAGGATATGGGCCTTCTGGACTACCTCATATTGGAACTTTTGCTGAAGTAACTAGAACAGTAATGGTACAAGAAGCATTTAAAAGAATGTATAATATGCCTACTAAACTGATATGTTTTTCTGATGATATCGATGGATTGAGAAAAATTCCTACTAATGTTCCAAATCAAGAAATGATAAAACAACATATAGGAAAAAGTTTAACATCAATTCCAGACCCTTTTGGTGAAAAAGAAAGCTTTGGCGACTATATGAATTCTAAATTTTGTTCATTCTTAGATAGATTTGAAATAAAATATGAATTTTATAGTGCAACTAAATGCTATAAATCTGGGTTATTTGACCATATGATGGTTAAAGTAATAGAAAATTATGATAAAATTCTTCAAGTTATGTTACCTAATTTAGGAGAAGAACGCCAGAAAACATACTCTCCTTTTATGCCTATATGCTCTAATACTGGACAAGTATTACAGGTGAAAATTGAAAATATAAATCGAAAAAAAAATACTATTTCTTATAAAAATATTGATAATGAACTAATTGAGACTTCAGTGAAAGGTGGAAAATGCAAACTACAATGGAAACCTGATTTTGCTATGAGATGGGCTGCATTGAATGTAGATTACGAAATGTATGGTAAAGATCATTTGATAAGTTCTAAGATTTATAATAAAATTTGTCAGATACTAGGAGGTAAAGTTCCTACACAATATTTTTATGAATTATTTCTTGATGAACATGGACATAAAATTTCTAAAACTATAGGTAATAGTATTGATATCGATCAGTGGTTACGTTATGCTCCTATAGATAGCATAAAATTATATACATACCAATCTCCTTCAAAAGCAAAACGATTACATTTTGCTATTATTCCAAAAACTATTGATGAATATATTAACTACAATAATAATTATTATCAGGAGCATGATATTGAAAAAAAAATAAATAATCCCTTATTCCATATACATAATGGAAATGTCCCTAAAATTAATGTTTTTAATATTAATTTTACTTTATTACTAAATTTAGCAACTGTATGTAATCCTGAGAATAAAAGTATATTATGGGGGTTCATTAAGAATTATGCCCCTAATGCTAATCAAAATAACTCTCCATATTTAGATAACTTAGTTAATTTTGCTATTAATTACTATAATGATTTTATCAAAAAAAATAAGAAATACTTACTACCATCTCCTGAACAAAAAGAGTATTTATTACAAATACTAAATATATTAAAACAACTCCATCCTCAAGTAACATCTGAAGAAATACAAACTCACATATATTCTATTGGAAAAAAATCAAACTATAATAATTTACGCATTTTCTTTCAAGAATTATATCAAATATTGTTTGGTCAACAACAAGGCCCCAGAATGGGATCATTTATTAAAATTTTTGGTATAGAAAACTCATATCGACTAATTAGTGAAAAAATTAATAACTCTTAAGATAAAGGTATTTTTAATATATTCTTTATCCAATCAATACATTTTTGAACAATTGTAATATAGATTATAGAATTTAGTAAAACTTAAATATTAATAATTACTGTTAATACCTGATCTCATTAAACAAGTATAAGCAATAGCAAGAGCATCATACTGATCAAAAGACATTCCTTCAGGAGTATTAGATACTATCATTTTAATCATACTACTTATTTGCTGCTTCTCTGCATGACCAATCCCTACTACAGTTTTTTTTACTGTATTTGGTTTATATTCATAAAATAATAAACTATACCTACCTACTAAAGCCATAATAGCGCCTCTTACATAAGCAAGTTTTAAAGATGATGAAGCATTATTATTAATAAAACTTTCCTCCATTGCAACAGCATTAAACTTATGCATTATTATAACTTTCTCTAAAGAACAAACAATTGATGATAATCTTTGATATAAAGGCTGACTAGATAGCTTTGATTTAATAATAGAACTCTCTACATAAACTATTTTTTTATTTTCAACTAATTGCAATATCGCCCATCCTAATGAACAAATTGCAGGATCAATTCCTAATATTTTCACTTTGACTCTCTTTCTCTTTTAAAAGAATGATACAATACTGGAATAACAAAAACAGTAAATATAGTTCCAATAATCATTCCTCCAAAAATAACAATCCCAATTGATCTACGTGAAGCAGCACCAGCTCCAGTTGCAAATAATAAAGGAATAGAGCCGCAAATAGTAGCAATACTTGTCATTAAAATAGGACGTAATCGTATTTTTGCAGCTTTAACCACTGCATCTAGTAAATTTTCCCCTTCCTCTTTTAATTGATTAGTAAATTCTACTATCATAATAGAGTTTTTAGTAACTAATCCAATTAAGGTAACTAAACCTATATTACTATACATATTAATAGTATTATTAAATAAAAATAAAGATAATATTCCTCCTACTACTGAAAAAGGAACAGTTAATAAAATTAATAAAGCATCAGAAAAACTTTCAAACTGAGCTGATAATACTAAATATATAAACACTATTGCAAATAAAAATGTTAAAAATATTGATGACGAAGATTCATTCATTCTATCTATTTCGCCAATATATTTAACGTATATATTATTATTACCTATGATTTCTTGCTTAATCTTTTCAATTACAGCAATAGCTTTTGTAAGGTTGGCTCCTGGAGCTAAATCAGAAGAAATATTAACTGAGCGATCACTATCGTAATGCTTATAGGATTTTATACTACTAGTATATTTTATATCAGCTATTGCTTCTATAGGAACAACATTATTATTTCTTGTTTTAAGTAAAATATTTTTTACTGAATTAGCAGAACTCCTTTGTTCTTTTTGATATTGAATAATAACATTATAAACATCTTTTCCTAAAATAAAATTTCCTATTTCTTTCCCGGCAACAAGTAACTGTAAAGTATTTCCAATAGTAAATAAATCAATACCATACTGATAAGCTTTATCTCTATTTATAACAACATCAAGAGTAGGTGTTGCAGCATAAAAATCACGTTCTACATTCTGAAATAATTCATTATTTTCATTCATACGTTGAATAAATATATTACTAAAACGATCAAGTAAATCATAATCATCTGAAGTTTGTAGATTAAAGGATATTATTTTATCAGATCCCCCACCTCCCATTAACCTAGGACTTAAAGCAGATACAGACATACCACTAATATACCTAAATTGTTCATTTAAAGAATTTTTAATTTCATCTTGAGATCTATTACGTAATGACCAATCTACTAAAGGAACAAAAGCTACTGCTTTATTCTCTCCTTGCCAACCTATGACTGAAAAAAAGTGATCTAAATCTTTTTCTTTATTCATAATTTTTTCAGTTTGCATAACAACGTTTGTAGTTTCATTGATACTTGAACCTTCAGGTCCATTAAACATCACCTGTAAAAAACCTTGATCCTCTTCTGGAATAAATACCTTATCAACTCCACTAACAACACTACCTAAAAGCATTATAAGAACACCACATGCTAAAAAAAAATATTTTTTATTATTTAATAATAACTTCAATCCCTTAACATATAATCCCTGCACTCTATCTAGTAGATAATCAAATTTCTGTAATATCTTTATCTTAGGACTATTTGATATCTCAACCATACGACTAGACATCATAGGACTAAGAGTAAGAGCTACAAAACCTGAAAATAATACACAAAAAGCTAGAGTCCAAGCAAATTCAATAAACAATTTTCCTAAAAATCCTTCTATAAAACCAACAGGCATAAAAACAGCTGCCAAAGTAATTGTCATAGCCACAACAGCAAAAGCTATTTCTTTTGATCCATCATAAGCAGCCTGAAGTGCTGATTTACCTAACTCATGTGCATGTCTAAAAATATTTTCTAACATTACTATTGCATCATCTACAACAAGACCAATAGCTAATATCATTGCAAGTAGTGTAAAGTTATTAATTGAAAAATTACATAAATACATAAAAATTAAACTACCTATTAATGAAATAGGAATTGTCACAAGTGGAATTAATGTAATCTTTATAGATCCTAAAAATAAATATGTAACTATTGCTACTAATATAATTGCCTCAAATATAGTTATAAATACCGATTTTATAGATTCTTTTACTGGAAGAGCAGCATCATATGCAATACTTAAATTTACCCCTTGAGGTAAATTTTTCTTAATTTTTTCTAGTTCAGCTGTTGCATTATTTGATAAAGTAATAATATTTGCATCTGATTGTACAATTAACCCTAATATCATAGAATTATTACCTTTATAACGTAAATATATATTATTTTCTTGTTCAGACAGACTAACTGTAGCTACATCACTTAATTTTAATAAGCTCCCATCTGGATTTTTCCTTATAATAATATTTTCAAATTCTTGTACTGAGCTTAAAGAAGAATTAAGTCTTAAAGTAAAAATCCTTACTTTAGATTTTATAAACCCTGCTGGATAATCTTTATTCTGCGCTCTCACTGCCTGCTCAATTTCTAAAGGAGAAACTTTATGTTGCAACATTTTTAAATTATCAGGAAAAATATTCATACTATAAACTTTTGAACCAAAAAATGCTGTACTTCCTACATCTGACAATTTTTCTAAAGAAGTTTTTACTAAATTATCAGCTATTCTTGTTAACTCTAAACCATCATGTCTATCACTATCTATATTAATAAAGAAACTTGGAAAACTATCAGAATCTACTTTACTCACTGCCGGTGCTCTCATATCCTCTGGAAATAAATAAGTAATATTTGAAACTTTTGATCTTACATCATTTAATGCTATTTCAATATCAGTATCTAATTTAAAAACTAATACTACACTGCTCTCGCCAACAGAACTATCAGAAGTCATAAAATCCAAACCTGTTGTAGTCTTGACTGCATCTTCTATTCTATTTGTTACTTGTTCTTCCATAAAAAATGCATCTGCACCAGCATAATTAGACTGAACAGTTATTACAGGAGGGTTAATATTAGGAGTATCTCTAATCTGTAATCTTGAACCAAATATTAAACCAAGTACTATAACTATAAGATTTAATACTATTGTAAAAACTGGCTTTTTTATACAAGTTATAGAAAGCTGCATAAATAAATACCCATATTATTTATTATTTTTTATATCTAATATTCATTTAAATTTGAGACTATATCTCCATCTGATATCTTAGTTAATCCTTCCAATACTATTCTATCTCCTACTTTTAACTCGTCAGAAAGCAACTCTACTATATCAGTATTATTACTACTACCTAACTTCACTAATACCTTTTCTACTTTATTCCCTTGTGTTATTTTATATACAAAACTTCCTGTATCACCATTTTTTATAGTTGCTTTTTCAGGAATAGCTATTCCTTGATGTTTATTGTATATAACTGATACTGATACAAAGCTACCATGGGCTAATTTTATATTTTCAGCAAAAGATATTTCTGCATCTATCATGCCTTCATTAGAAATATAATTTGAAACTGCAACAAATTTTCCTTTAACTACTTTTTTATCTAAATCTATAGCATAAAACTCAGATATACTATTTACTTTACTAAATAATGATTCTGGTAATTTAAAGAATATTTTTTTTTCTCCTGAAGCTACTACCGAAAATAAGTATTCTCCTGCTTTTACTTTATCACCTACCTTTGCTTTAATAACTCCTACAAACCCATCGAACGGCATAACAATAACCATATCATTATAGTTATTAACTGCCTGATTTAGTTTAAGTTTAGCGCTTTCTAATAATACTCTAGATTTATTAACATTCTCTTCGCTAACAACTTTTCTTTTCAATAAAGATAAATCTCTATTATAATTACTTTGAGCATCAGAATAAGCTGCTTCAGCCTCTGACTTTATTGTTTCAGCTACCTTACTATCTATTGTAAATAATACAGTTCCTTTTTTGATTAGGACATTCTTTGGCGGTAAAACAAAATCAACTGTTCCTATTGTTGTTGCTACAAAATCTTTACTCTTAGTAAATACACATTCTCCTATTACATTATACTTATCAAAAAATTCTACTTCCTCTAACACAGTTTCCTTAACATAGATTTTGGTTTTATCATCTTTCTGAGACGACCCTGCATATACAAACCCCGTCATAATAAAATATAATTCCAATATTATAAAAAATACTATTTTAATAAAATTTTTTTTACTTACCAAAATCATATAATTCTATGTTCTTTTAAGTTATCACTTATCCTACTAAATAAACAATAAATAATTTATATAAGTAAGTTTATATTTTTAAAATCATAACATAATTAGCATTTGATTATTATTAATAGATTCTATAACATATAAATATTCTATAAAACCTATAAGGTATTAGCTAATATTTTTGAACTACCAACGTTATAATATATGTTTTAAAGAATAATATTAATGTAAAGAATATATTGCTACTTTAGTAAATCTTTACATGTATTAACATCATCACCAATAATAAAATTCACTAATTCTGGAGCACTAAAAATAACTCCTACCCCAGCAGCTGTTGCAGCAGCTATTCCCCAATTTAATTTTCCTAAAAACAAACCAACACCTACTGAAAATATAGCTAAAGTTGCAATTCCTCTAGCAATTCCGCTTTCTAGGTTATTAACTAATCTACATAGTGTTTGTCCTATTACATCATTTTCTGCATCCATTGGCTTATTTGTTACTGCATCATCTGCAAATACTAAATCAGTGCTACTAAATATTAGTGCAGTACAAAAAAAGAAGTACATTAACCTAAATATAAACCCTTCCTTAAACTCTATTTTATTCATAAATATAAACCTCCTTATCAATAATATATACACTTTTATTATAAGTGTACACATCATAAACTTAACAATCAAGTCATTATCTATAATCTAAATAAAAATTATTTTTCAATATATAATTATTACCATATCTAAAATAAATAAAGAAAAAATATAGACCTTAGACAAAAGTTTTGTTATAAAAGTTAAACATTAATATTAGAATACATAATTATATTAGCTACTAATAATTAAATAATTGTTTTACTATTTATAAACGTGTATATTTTATTATATTATGTATTATAACTTATAAAATATTCCTCGGTAGCTCAGTGGTAGAGCACACGGCTGTTAACCGTTAGGTCGCTGGTTCGAATCCAGCCCGGGGAGCCAATATTTTTGGTAATACCCATAAGAAATTAAGTTTATTATATTTATATTATTATCTATGCTAAATGAATAGCTACAAATTAACTTAATCTATATAATGTTATTTAATTTACTTATTACACAGCTAGTAAAATAACTTAAATTTCTCTGCAATATAGCATAATATATAATAAACGGGGCATAGCGCAGTCTGGTAGCGCATCTGGTTTGGGACCAGAGGGTCGGGAGTTCAAATCTCTCTGCCCCGACCAATTTATAGATAATTAAGATAATATAGATTAAAATGGTGCAACTATATCAAAAATTTGAGAACCTATTCTAGGTTGCTGAACATCACTTACTATCCCACGACCTCCATAAGAAATCCTTGCTTCAGCTATCTGATTAGTATTAATTGAATTATCAGTGGTAATATCTTTTGGCCTAATAATCCCAGCTATTTTTATCTCTCTTAATTCATAATTAACCATAATCTCTTGATGACCTTGAATAATCAAATTTCCATTAGATAGTACTTTAGTCACTATAGCTGCTATCTCTGTTTTTATATCTTCTTTTCTTGCAATATTGCCATTTCCAGAATGATTACGACTAGAATTAGCACTAATTAATGCCTTTGGATCACCTTTTTCTGAAAACAATTTAGCAAATTTATCTTCTACACCCCATAATTTTGGTAACCCTATACTATCTTTACCATCTCTCTTATGTTGCGTGCTATTATTAAGATTTGCACTATCCTTAATATGCACTAATACCTTTATAATATCACCCACATTCCATACTCTACTATCCTTAAAAAATTTAATTGAACCTGGTTGCCACAATGAATTGGTTTTACTAACATGAGCCATTTGTCTTTCGCCTTCAATATTATTACCTGTACTTACAAATATATCATCTTCTCCATCTATTGGAGGAATTTCTATATTTGTAAATTTAGGATGTTGACCTAACCTTGACAATCTCTCCTTTAGCTCAGTACAGGAACTAAATAGTAAAGACAATATATAAATTAGTGCAATTCGCTTATACATTACTCTTCTCCAATTTGAATTGTATTTTTGTTAACAATAGCACCTAACAAAACAATTCCTGAGGTACTATTCTTTACTTTTATCACATCACCTACTGCTCCAGAATTTAAAGCAATCCCAGAAATCCTTAAACTAATCAAACCTGAATTATAAATAATATTAACAGGATCATTTACCTTTATCACTACTGGTTTAGAAATATCTCGAATAGTAAAAGCAGCTCCCAATTGAATATACTTCTTAGCTTGCTTACCTACTAAATCAGATTCTGATGTAAAAATATTCTTTTTAAGCTGCTCAAGATTACTCTTGATAAACTTTATATCAGCAAAATCAATTATTTCACCTGGTTTAATAGACCTAGCAGCCACTGGGACATCAAGAAAAAGATGATAACTCCCTGATATATTATCAATTAACCCGCTTTTATAACTTACCTTAGCAACAAATACCTTATTATCTTTATCAAAATTCTCTAATGTAATAGATACAATATCAGATTCCTTTCTTTTAATTCTTAATAACTTTGTATTAGAAGAATAAGTAATAGATACAGATAATTTTTCATCATTAATTCTTCTTTCTATCAAATCAATTAACTTACTATCAATAATGCTATCATTTGCTGCTATATTATAGTTTAGCATCAAAGAAAAAAATAATACCATTATATAATAAAACAACTTCATAAAAATTAATGCTATAAAAATTAAAATTGTTTATTATTCATTAATAAAATCAATATATATATTAACATTACCATTTATTTTATAATACTAGAAGACTCTTTACTTATTTCATCATAAATCCTTATTGTTTTTAGAATACACTCATAAATATGTCTTAAATCAATTAAATGCATCAACTCTCTAAAAGGCTCTACATTAGAATATTCTAACCATTTTTGTTTAAAATGATTATTAGTATCTTCTATAACCATTGCTTCGCCAGAAGCTTCAGTTTCAGAAAACAACCCTCCACCCATTGGTTGCAACCCTTGTTCATTTACAAAATTAACAATTTCTAACCTACCAACCTCAATTTCTTCTGCTAAATTATCAGGGTTAGTATAAGATATGACCCCACTTGAACTAATATTAATATTGTTAAGTGGTATATTAGTAGGTATAACTATATTTTCAGCTAAATTATAACCATCATGAGTAATAATATTTCCATTCTCAGGATCTCTTGAAAACAACCCCACTCTTGTATAGCCTACTCTTCCATTGGGCAGAGCTATTGAAAAATAACCAGCTCCTGTAATTGCTATATTTAAAGGATCATTAGTCTCCATAAGTGCACCCATAGAAACATCTCGATAAGAACCTGCAACTTTAGATCCCAATCCAATGTCAATTCCAACTGGTTTACCTACATTTTCAGTATTTTCAGCTATCCCAGCTTTTGCCTGAGAAACATACATTAAGTTAGTTGTATGTAATATCATTTTCTGAAAAGCAACACTCTTAGCATTAGATATATTATCCGTAACTACATTTATTTGATTAGATATACTATTAATCCCTGATGCTGCTGTATTTAAAGCTAAAACACTCATACTGAATACTCCGATATAAATTATTTAACAAATTAATTTTTTCCTATTTTAATTATTGATTTATCCATAGTAAAAATTTCTGACATTAATTGATTAGTTGACTGTACAGATCTTTGCATAGCAACCATTTGTAACATAGCTGCTGTAGAATTTACATTAGCAGCCCTTAAAGCTCCTGTTACTAACTTATATTCTTCTAAAGGAATAACAGGTTGGTTTTTATTATAATATAACATCCCCTCTTCAGGAGTTAAAAGCCTATCATTATCAAAAGTAAATACTCCTATTGTATCAATTTCTTCATTATCAACAAATACAATGCCATCTTGAGCTATTTGAAGACTATTAAACTCTTCAGGAATTACTATAGCTCCACCTTCTCTATTAGTATATTTATAACCTGCCCAATTTACTAATTCGCCTTCATTATTTATGACCATAGAACCATCTATTGTATAACGCAGTCCTCTTGGCGTAATTACTTGAAAATAGCCTTCTCCTACTATTGCAACATCAGTTGGAACATTAGTTCTTTTTATTGCTCCTTGAGTTTTATCCCGATAAACAGAACTAACATTAACAAAAGAATTTTTTCTATTATTACCCTGAGAGTAATTTTTTGTATTAAAAAGAACAAAAGATTGTTCAAAACCAGAGGTATTAGCATTAGCTAAATTATTTGTAATTACTTCAAGTTCTACTCTACGAGCAATTTGATTAGATAACGTAATGTAGCAAGCATTATTTCCCTTACTAATTTTAGCTGCTAATAATAACAGAAATATAATAATAAAATTATATTTTAAAAAAAGCTTTAACCAATTTATAACTGAAAGACATAATATCCTTAATGTTATAATCATTTATTTGATAATTTTCACTATTAATAAATTCCTTTAACTAAATAAATTTATCAAAAATCTAAAGTTAATTAGATAACTCTATAAAGCTAAGAATTAAATAAATTTACTAAAATAGTCATTAGCGTCACTTAAACATCCTAATAATTTAGTTAAATAAATTTCATGTTAATACAAATAATTATTTTAGTAAATACCTAAAAGATAATTTTATTTTATATTACTCTATCATAATAAAAGCAAAATTCTAGTACATTATTTTATATATCTAATTAAATAATTCTTTTTTAAGTAGCAACAAATAAATAAAACTTTAAAATAATAAATAATTAATGACATAGCTCATTAACCAGCAAATACAGAATATAATCTTATTAAGAAATATTAATGATTATAAATCACTATATATTTCAGTTTAAAATAAATAAACTTTATTAAAATTTATTCAAATACTATTTGACAATATAAATAGATTTTGAAATAGTTTATAATTAATATTAACTTAAGTATAGTTAAACCATTGCTTATTAAAGTAAACATGTTTTAAAACTTAATCAATTAAAGAATTAATTACACTAAATAACCAAGAAAAAAAACAAGTTTATTGATATTAATAAAAAATATAAATATAGTAACTAAATGAAATATATAGTTATTTTAAGTCCTAAGTTATATTTGTAATAGCCATGATAATAAATAGTTTAAAGAAACTAAAAATTCTTCACCTAAAGATTTCTTATCTCTTCATAAAAATAATAAAAATGCAGTTAAAAACATAAAATACAAAAAAAATATGGTGCTAAACGAACAACAATTAAAAAGAAATCAAAAGGAACACTCTTTGCAGGAAGATGATTTATATAATGAATATCCTAAAAAAAAGCAAAAATTCTTAAGCAAAATTCCTTTATCAGCTAAAGTAGTTACAATTATAATTGTAACCATAATTATCACTACTTTATTTAACATAATTGTATTACCTTTATTACATAAAAAAAACAACAATCTATCAGTCAATTATAGTAATGATGACATAGAGAAAAAAAATGATAAAACAAAAGCTGATCATAACACTCTACACAATAGAATAAATGGTGTGTTCGTTAATATAGACCCTATAACTATTGACCTTATTCCTACCAACAATGACAAAAAAGATACTTTACAAATAAAAATTATTTTGCAGTTATTTTCTGAAAAAGATGCTAAAGCAATCGTGGCTCAAATTCCAATTATTCAAGATAATATAATAACCTTCTTAAGGTTACTAAGAAGTATAGATTTGCATAATTCTAGTAGCTCTATAATACTAAAAGAAGAAATCTTAAAAAGGGTTAATAAAATATTATATCCTATTGAAGTAAAAGAAATATTAATACAAGAAATTAATTTAACCTAATTAATCAGCATATGCAAACACAACCTAAAGATAATAACCCAGAACAAAAAAATACAGATATAAAGAAAATTAAAGGAGTAAAAAATATCCTAGAAAGATCACTAGAATCATATCATAAGCTCCCTATGCTAGAGATTATATTCGAAAAATTTACCAAAAACTTATCCACAGCCTTACGTAATTTAACTTCTGAAGCTATAAATATTAATATTGTTGATGTACAATCGCAAAGATTTACTCCTTATTTACAAACACTAAAAAATTTATACTCTATTGTAGTATTTAAAGCAATAGAATGGAAAAATTTTGGCTTGTTAGTTTTAGAAAATAACATGTTATTTACTTTTTTTGATTTACTACTAGGAGGGAAAAAAAATCTATCTTCTAATTCTGATAATGAAAAAATATTATCTAGAAACCTAAGTGTAATTGAACAAAGTATTACACGCCAAATATCAGAAGTAATACTAAAAGAACTTAGCCAAGCATTTGATAAAGTTAGCCCTAGCACCTTTTCTGTTGAAAGAGTAGAAAATAATCCTAACTTTATTACTATTGCTCAACCATCAGACGCTATAATAATTTTAAGACTCAGTGTTGAAATATATTCACAAAAGAAAGAATTTACAGTAGTCATTCCTTATAAAGCTATTGACCCTATAAAAGAACAAATGCAGACTATTTTTCTAGGAGATAAATTTGGCAAAAATACTGAATGGGAAAAATTATTAATCCAAGGATTAAATAAAGTAGATTTTCGAATTGAAGCTATAATTACAAATACTATTTCAACAATAAAAAATGTTGCCAAACTAAAAATTGGTGATACTATCATGATGGATCATGATAAAAACAAAGATGTAACGATAAGGTCAGGTCATGTAAATTTATTCAAAGCTAAAGTTGGTAAAATAAATAACCAAATAGCAGTTAGTTTAACTACATTTATATAACTCTAAACTATCTTAAAATTGATGATATTGCTAGATTTTTTATTACTAATAATGTTAATTATCTGTACAATCTATTGTTATCTTTTAAATAAAAAAGTACAAAGTCTACAAAATAGCAGAGTTGAGTTTGCTAGAATGATAAAAGAATTAAATGTTGGCATTAATAAAACTGAGCACAATATTAAAATAATGCAAAATATAAAAAAAACTACTAGTAATGATCTTAACTTAATAGTAAATAAAGCCAATAATACTTTAGAAAACCTTAAAACATTATGTAAGATAACTTATAAAATTGAAAATCAATACCACTATTCAAAAAAAACTGCTAGAAATAATTCAGCTAATGACCAATTAAAAACTAATGATCCAACATCTTTTACTAATGATGCTGAGCACAATTTAAATAATGATAATAAAAACAATAGAGCCTTACATTTTCAGAAATTAATAGAGTCAGCTAAAACAAAACAATCCGAAAATGTTACTTCATCTAAACTCAGAACAAATGAATTAACTTCTAATAAGTTATCACAAAATAGTTATTATGGTACATTAAGAAAAATTAATAACATAAAATGAAAACTATCCTTTTTAGTCCTATTATATGCATAATAATGATTATCTTAGTGATTAAATCAATGATTTTATTTATAAAAATACAAGAGCATAATACTTATGTTAAAATATCCTCTGATAGCTCAGTATTAATTGATTATGCTTATGCAAATAATAATAATGAACCAAATACTCATTCTTCTACTATAAAATCTCAATCCAACACTATAGGAAACAATGTAATAAATAAAGATGAATCAACTCAACCAGCTTCTAATCAAATAGAAATAGATAAAGCAAATACTGAACCTAATAAAAATAACATAACTGATACTACAACTAATATAGTTAATCACGATTTATCATATTCAGAAATAGAATTACTTAAAGAATTATCTAAACGTCGAGAAAAGCTAGATAATACCGAACATAATATTATGATTAAAGAACAAGTATTAAAAGCTACAGAACATAAAGTAAATCAAAAAATTGAGGAATTAAAAGCACTACAAATTGAATTAGAAAAGCTTCTTAAACAACATGACCAAAAAGAACATGAAAAAATAATTAGTCTAGTTAAAATATATGAAAATATGAAACCAAAAGATGCTGCTAAAATTCTTAATGAATTAGAAATGCCTATTTTATTACAAGTAGTAACTAACATGAAAGAAATTAAAATAGCTCCAATTATTGCAAGTATGGATCCTACAAAAGCACGAGAGATTTCTACAGAAATAGCAAAACAAAAATTTATTGATAATAACAACAAATGAGTATTTATCTTATCTTATCTTATCTATTTACTTTACTGATATTAACGCTACTTTTAATAAAATCATTCTACCAATATAATATATATTATAATGAAGAACAAAAGAATAAGAAATAGGGTTCTATATATTATAATAACTATGTTATTAACAACGCTTGGATGTTATATTACTTTAGCAAAGCTTAAAAATACTATTATTTTTTATTACCCTATATCAGAAATACATAAAATACAACTTAACAAACAAAATAAGGTTAGAATAGGAGGATTTATAAAACAAGGATCTATAATAAAATCAACAGAAAAAAATATAACATTTACTCTTACTGATGATAAACAAGAATTAATAGTTAAATATACTGGCATCCTTCCTCCTTTATTTAGAGAACTACAAGGTATAATAGCAGAAGGTTATTTATCCTCTTATAATCTCTTTATAGCTCATACTCTGCTTACAAAGCACGATGAAAATTATATGCCATAAAAAACACATTTAAATAAAAGGGTATTATTTTATAAAACTATTTCTTATTATAAAGACCATTGATATTTGATAATTGATTCTTATTCATATTAATATCTAAAGTTAAGGCCTCACTAAAATCAATATTATTTAATTTAGAATTAGAAAAAATAGTATTATTAAATTCCACCCCTTTTACTATTAAACTGATTATTTGTGAATAATCAAAATAAGTATTAGTTAAATTAGAGTAACTTAAATCAACTTCAAATAAATTACAAGATATAATAAACGCATCACTTAAGTTAACTGATTTCATAATAGCTCCATTAAATGATGTATTACTAAACCTCATTGCAGATAAGTTAAGATATGATAAATTAATATTGGATAAATCATTACTTTTAGATAACTGATCTATAGTAGTAATATTATTACTAATCAACGATAAGGCTTCTAGTCCTTTATTTTCTAATATTACATTTTTTTGTATTCCTAAACTAAAATCAATTAACTTAAAGACTTTAACTGTATTATTTCTAATTTGTGAATTTGTTAACTGAATTTTATCAAAAATTAATTGATCATAAGTTGAATCTAAAAAAAGTGCTCTATCTAATACAACATAAAAAAAACTAATATTTTTAGCCTGTACAGAAGAAAAAATTGATTCTTTTAAAATAGATTCTTCAAATATTAAATTATTATAAGAAGATTTATCTGTATATAAACCAGTCAAATTAACATTAAAAAATTCAGCCTTTTGTATTATTGAGTTCTTCACTTGCATTAAACTAAAATCACTATTAAATCCTTGTAAATTATTTATTTCAGAGCCATTGAACCTTATATTATTTCCTGCTATATTATCAAAATAGATACTATCAACCTTACTATCTAATAATGATAATTTAACTAAATTACTATCATTAATATCAATTATATTAATAGTAGCGCTATCAATAATAGCATTACTAAGATTACAATCAGTAAATTTTATTTTTTCTATGACTATTTTTTTCATTAAAGAATCTGGTAACCTACAAGACTTAAAGTGAATATTACTAAATACCGCTTCAGTTATAATATCTTCATAAAAATCTATTTTGATAAAATCTACATTACTTGCTTTTATATTACTTAAATCAGAAGATTCAATTATTGATTCTTCTATCACAGACTTTAAAAATACGCTATTTCTAAAATCAACTCCTAAAAAAATATCTTTTTCTAATAGTAACTCTATAAGCTTTGAGTTCATAAAGTTACAGTTATAAAACTTTGAATTAGTTACTCTTGCCTTAAAAAATACACTATCTTGAAAATTAATGTTATTTAACTTAGTATTGTCAAAAACTGCTCCACTAAAATCAGAATCTGAGAAAACACAATCATCAAATACAGCATTTTTAAAAGTTGTATTATTAAATATACATGATTCTAAATATGCAGAATAAAACTCTATCAAAGAAAATTCTATATTAGAAAAATCACTTGCATAAATAGTAGCTCCTAAAAAATTAGCATTTGCTAAATTAGCTCCTGTAAAATTTACACGTGATATAACCGAATCTTGAAAATTTATCCCAGATAAATCGGCATATTCAAGCGATACATTTATAAGCTTTAACCCTTTTAAATTACTTCCAAATACTCCTTTAATATCTATTTTTTCTTTAGCTAAATTTTTTTGTAAAACATAATTTTTAATTTTTTCATTTCCATCTGCAGTTAACTTTCCTTGACTATCAAATAAGTTATTATCCTTACTACAATTTGCAAAACAACAGCATAAAATAATAAGAAAAATTTTTTTCATAATTATTATTCCTTAAAGCATTTATTAAAGAGCAATAACAAAAGAGTAACTAAAAATAAATAAAAACAAAACTAATGATAAAATATAAATAATATTTATATTTTATATTTTAAAATAAAGTAGTGTTTAAACCACATTTAATGCCATATTTTTTTCTTTATTAGTTATTTTCCCAGTATTATTATAAATATTTAGCATTTTTAGCTTCCTATGTAAAGCCGACCTTTCCATCCCTACAAAAGTAGATGTTTTTGATATATTATTATTAAATCTATTCATTTGAGCAGATAAATATTGTCTCTCAAATAGCTCTCTTGCCTCTCTTAATGGCATAGACATCATATCTAAATTATGATCTGGCTTCTCAATGCTAACAGCACCATTAATAATATCTTGTGGAAGCATATCAGATCTTATTTTTTCATTCACTCCTGGTTTAGGTGGATTCATTATTAAAGTCCATTCAATAACATTACGTAACTGTCTTACATTACCAGGCCAATGATATGCCTGTAGAGTAGCAAAAGCATCTGTAGAAAATTCTCTCTCTTGAATACCAGAAAATCTAGCAAATTGTTTAACAAAATACTTTGTTAGTAAAGGTATATCCTCTTTGCGCTCAGATAATAAAGGAACCACCAATGATACCACATTTAATCTATAGTATAAATCCTGTCTAAAATTACCAGCTGAAATTTCTGCTTTTATATCCTTTGTTGTCGAAGTAATAATCCTTACATCTAATTTTACCTTCATACCGTTACTCTTAATTATAGTATGTTCCTTTAAAAATTTGAGTAATCTAGTTTGTAACTCAATTGATAAATTAGTTACTTCCTCAATATATAAAGTTCCATTATTACTTGCTTCTAAAACACATATCTTCTTTTCACAAAGAGAAAGATTACTATTTAAACTTTCTCCAAACAACTCTTGATAAACTTTCTCAGCACTTATAAAAGTAGGGTTAAAAACAAAGAAAGCTCCTTCCTTTCTCTTAGATTGTTTATGTATTAATCTAGCCACTAGCTCCTTGCTACTTCCTACTGCACCTGAAATCATAATCCGACATGATGTAGGTGCAACTTTTAATATCTCATTTTTTATCTTACTAGTTACAGGAGATAATCCTATAAATTCCGTTTTATCAACAACTTTTGATTTTAAATCTATATTTTCTCTCTTTAACTTTGATGCCTCACATGCTCTTTTTAAAACAATAATTAATTTCTCATGTGTAAAAGGCTTTTCTAAATAATCATATGCGCCCATTTTTATTGCTCTAACAGCAGTATCAATAGTCCCATGACTACTAATTACTACTATAGGCATCAAAGGGTATTGCTTTTTTATAATTTCAAGTAAACCTAAACCATCCAATTCACTTCCTTGAAGCCATACATCTAATATTATTGCACTTGGAACTCTATTTTCAATTTCTTTAAGTACTTGATTACTATTTGCGGCTACTCTAATAGATAGCCCTTCATATTTCAAAAAATCAGATATTATTTCTCTTATATCAGCTTCATCATCAACAACAAGAACATCTAACGCCATAAAACTAACCTCCTTAAAGTTTTTTACCTATATAACATAATAATTTATTTGCTATAGATCATATATAAAATATAATTACTTTTTTTTTGGGAACTAAAGTATACCCAGAATACTTTAAATAAAAAGATATCATATTTAACGTTAATACTTACAAAATAAGAAAGCAATAGAAATTACCAATATTATTAATATATAATGCTTATTTTCTAATAAAAAAACTTAGATACTAATTTTTAGCAACCATTATTTTAATTTAAAGATTAATTTCTTGTTGTTAAACATTAACTTTACTACAGCTCCTCCAGAAGCTAAGTTTGCAATACTAATCTTACCTAAATGATCTTTAACTATTTTTGCTACTATTGCTAAACCTAAACCACTCCCATTTGGTTTTGTAGTAATATATGAATCTATTGCATTATTTATTATACTCTTAGAGAATCCTGCTCCATTATCAGCAACTGAAATTTCTATATAATTTTTATCTTTTACCATAAATTCTAATATAATCTTTTTATTTTTTAATCTACTTTTTAAAGATTCCTCAGCATTTTTAAATAAATTATTAATAACCCAATTAATTTGGGCTATATCACAAATAAACTCATACTTATCTATGTTAGTAATAAAAATATAATTTATCTTAGTATTAATTAATCTTTTTGCCCCTATCAAACTATTTAACGTCATAACAATATCGTGATAATCATAAATTGGGATAGGTAATTTTGCAAAATTAATAAATTCCTCTACAATTCTATTAATATCCCTAGTATGTTTTAAGATAATTTCTAAATATTTTTTAAAATCAGTTTTATTATATACTTCTTGTAAAAATCTTTTTTTTAACATTTCAGTAGAAAGTTGAATAGGGGTCAAAGGATTTATAATTTCATGAGCTACTTTGCGAGCAATATCAGACCATGAAACAAATCTTTGTATTGCTACTAAATCTTTTTGTTGTCTACTAATTGTTTTAATCATCCTATTAAAAGCTAAAGACAAAGTACCTATCTCATCTTGTATTAACCTCTGTTCTGCTATTTGCACAGATAAATCTCCATCTTTTACCTTTTCTGTTGCAATTACCAAATCATTTATAGGCTGGACTAACTTATCTATAAATGCTTGTGCACAACTAATTGCTAAAAGTAATAATAATATCGCAAACAAAACAAATATTATAATAACAATAATTTGTATCTCTATAATATGATTTTTAAGTCGAAAATACTCTGTTGCAGTCCCATTTGCTTTATCTATATATTCTATAATATTCTGATCTATAAATCTACCAATGATCAAATAGCTATCATTAAAATGGTTTAATTTATATAACATTCTAATTTTAGTTGGCTCTGAAGGAAGTAGAACTACTTCTCCTTTAGCAGCTCTAATAAAATAACTTTCTTCTATATTTTCAAATATTAATGAAAAACTTAACTTAGTATGAGCTAAAATTGAATAAGTATTTAACTCTAAAACAATAGCTTCGCTTAATGATCTTGCTTCTGCTTGTCCCTCTAATATTTTATTAAATAGATCACTATCATCAAGTAATCTATCTTTCATATCAGCTAAATCATCAGCAACTGAAATCACTGTTTCCTTAAGCTGTAAGATATGCCCTTCAATATAAGATTCACCAATAATAATTGATTGTTCTAACACAGTAGATATATTTTTATTAAACCAAGATTTGATTCCATTATAAAAAAAATATGTTAAAAAAATTACTATAATTATAATAGGAATAGATACACCTAAACTAAAAGCTACAATTAATCTGTTACGTAAAGTAGATACTAACTCTATTCCTGCATTAATTAATATAAAATTTTTAGCTTTAATAAGCCTAAAACTTAAAATAATAATTAAAACTAATTCCAAAAGGATAATAATGAATACCAAAAAATAAGGAAAAGCTTTTTTATTGCCTAAATTAAAAACATAGTAATATATAAAAAATATTGAAAATATAGAAGATATAAAGATAATAGTGTTTATTAATATATTTCTATTACTTTGAAAAAAAGCTAAATTTTTTAACTTTATCAGAATATCATTTTCTAATGATGCCATTTTGGACTAATATGTTATAGATTAATTTTTTATTAATTATTTTTTAATATTGATATTATATAATGTAAATATTCTTTATCTACTACTAATAGATTTTAAAATTCTTTTAATAAATTAAACTCTAAATAAATTCAAAAAACTGTCTATATAAGCACTTCTACAAAAAGAATGAATCTTACTTAACAAAATCTTGATAAAAGATTAAAAATTTTATAAAAACAAATATACTAATTAGTATGTTTTTGTTTAAGATTAAAACTAGTACGATGATAACCCGTTACCCCATAATCTGCTATAGCTTGATAATGCTGCATTGTCCCATATCCACAATTCATATGCCATTTATACTGATAAAACTCCCTTGCTAAACCATTCATTATATTGTCTCTAACAACTTTAGCTATAATTGATGCTGCTGCAACAGATATAGACTTAGTATCTCCTTTTACTATACTAAGAAAACGTGAATCATTAAATTTCATATTGCCATCTAATAACACTACCAAAGGTTCTTTAGGTAATGACCTAACCGCTAAAACACAGGCCATTTTAGTTGCATTCAAAATATTTACTTGATCTATTTTACTAGCAGCTACTACTCCTATCGACCATAAATAGCTATTAATAATCTTATAATATAATAATTGTCTAGCTATTTTGGATAATTTTTTTGAATCATTAATTCCTTCTATTATATTAAAACGGTTAATAATTACAGCAGCAGCTACTACAGGACCTGCAAGAGCTCCCCTTCCTACTTCATCAACTCCTGCAACCACTTGATTTTTATACTCAAGCTCAAAAGCAAAATTTACCATACAATTATTCAACAAATAATTCCTTGCTATTATCAAAATAAAGATATTTATGTACAAAAACTTAGAATTATACTATATTTAAACTTTATAATAATAACAACATAATATCTATGTCTACTAATAAGAAAAAATCATTACAAAAAACTATCGATGATAATAAAGTAACATATAAAACAAAAAATCTAAGTCCTACTAGATATGGCGATTGGCAACATAAAGGAAAGGTCACTGATTTCTAAAAAATAATGCTTTTATACCACTACTACCTATATTTTAGTACTATCCAATAATTATTTAGACATAAAACTAATAAAAATGATTAATGATAACAATTATGTTAGCTCATTACTGCCCTTCAGAGCAAATTGGTAAGTTAACTTCTCCTAAAACTATATTTTCATTATTATTGCTATCATCATTTACTTGAACTAATTCTGATATTTCTATATCATTAGAATCAGTTTTTACATTTATATAGGATAATATAATGTTATTTATCTCTTCAGTAATGGCTTTTTCATTTATATTTATTGATTTTAGCATTTCTTTACTCATATGTTTACTATCTAATATAGCCTGCAACATCTCTGCATTGCCATACATACTAACATAGCTAAGTACTGTTTGACCTTCTATATCTTGCTTTTCTAACATTTCTTTACTCATATATTCGCTAGCTAATATAGCCTTCAACATCTCTACATTTCTATACATATTAACATAGTGAAGTACTGTTTTCCCTTCTGAATCTTGCTTTTCTAACATTTCTTTACTCATATATTCGCTAGCTAATATAGCCTTCAACATCTCTGCATTGCCATACATACTAACATAGCTAAGTACTGTTTTCCCTACTGCATCTTGCTTTTCTAACATTTCTTTACTCATATGTTCGCTAGCTAATATAGCCTTCAACATCTCTACATTTCTATACGCACTCACATAGTTAAGTATTGTTTTCCCTTCTGAATCTTGCTTTTCTAACATTTCTTTACTCATATGTTCGCTAGCTAATATAACCTTTAGCATCTTAACATTGTTAAACCCTTGATAGCATTTAGTACAACTCTGAATAATATTCTCTCCTATATTATTTTTAATTTCAAACATCTCTTTATTCATATGCTCGCTATCTAATATAGCCTGTAAGAATTGAAATTTATTGTATATACCAGATTTCTCAACAATAATATGATGAAGAATATTATTATTACAACTTTTACTATTCTTAAAAATATCCTTAGTCATATATTTATGCGATATTACAGCATTAAATAACTTAAGCTTATTCTCTCCAGCCTTCCAAATGGCATAATGATCATCAGCAATATCGCTCTCTTTAGATCCTAAAAGTTCCTGAGAAATATAATCTCTACCTAATATACTATGATTAGGGTTACACTTAATAATATTAAAAAACATATCTTGTAAAATTTTATTGTCCATATATTCACTGTCTAACAGCACATTAAATACCTCAACTCTGACGCTATTCATCATCGAGATCTTAACTATATCTAGAAAAATATCCCTTGTCATCTCATGATTAGCTAATATAACCTCAAGTATCTTAACCCTTTCATATCCAATAATATAATGAAGAATTGTTATGCTTTGATTATGAACATGTGTTAATAATATACTTAAACTGATATTATTAATATGCTGATTTATATAATTAAATATAATATTATAAAACTCTATTTTTTGATCTTGTTGATACTTAGCAATATAATTAAAAATACTATTACGATCATTATCTAACTCTATCAACATTGCCCCGGTCATATGTTGATTAACTAATAACTCTCTAAACATTGCAACACTATTCTCTCCTCCTTTAATAATTACATAATGCAGTAATGTTTGCTTCTTTAAAACCTCCTTATAATAAAATACATTAGAATCAATTTTAGATAATAAATATTTAAATAAATCTAAATCCCCATAATCAATAATCCAATTAATAATTGTTCCATATCCTTTAATATCCTTTCTATTAAAATCTGATTCAGGCAATCTCTGGAAACAAAACTCTATTTCCTTTGGTAATAATTCTCTAGCTTTATCTTGTATAAGATCATCAACTGTTCTAGGTTTTATTAAACAATAACCCCCATTTGGTAAAATTTTAGTAAATTTTTCTATAGATTGAAAATATTCTACTAAACTAGCACTATTATTTTGTTGCTTTAAATATTCTATAACTCTTAATGCCCCCTTATCAGAATTAAAAAGATGGTTTATTATCAGACCCTTATTTTTATATTCCACCCCTAAGTGAATAAATAAATTAAATAACAATTTATTTTGTTCATTATATAAATTTTTTAGTAATGTATCAAAAACTGTATTACCTAAACTATTCTTCATAGTTATAATCTTCATCATATCAGATGAAATCTTAATATCTCTTTCCCTATTTTTTATATAGCTATATTGTGATTTATTATCTAAACCATTAAAAGATTCCTCTACTTGCAACATATGCATTGCTATATTTTTTTTAATATCTATATCTAAAGTAGAATCTGTTATTTTTACCATAACTAATTTATGAAAAGGATTATCTCCTTTTCTATCCTGATCTTCTAAAAGCGAATTAACATCATTAACAGGTAATCTTGTCATTAAAAAATCTACTAACTTTAATGTATTTTTGTCTATCCCTTTTTTAAAAATATTATGTAATAAATCTTTCTTCCCAGATGAAAATTGTGATAATAAAGACTTAGATAATATTTCTTCATTTAGTTGGTCATCTATACGAACCTTACTGAAAAAATTGGATATACTTTTTATTTTTTCTTTAAACATATAACGTTTCTTTTTTATTCTTTAATGATAATGTATTCTGCGTTTTTAATTATTTAATTATCTAATTATTATAGCCACTTGATAATAGTAAATCAACCTTAAGTTTAAAAGTGAATAATAATAAACGATTTTTAAAAATTCATTAATAAAGAGTAAATAACTAAAAATAACTTCTTATCTTTATCATTGGAATATCTTAATAATATAAATAAATTTATCACTGATTTTTTTTGATAAAAAAAGCTCTTCATTTATTATCATCAATAAAATTTAATGTAATAATCCTCTAACCAGTTAGTAAACTAATAAAAAATAACCACTAGCATAGTAATTCTTTAAACTAGCTAAGATTGCCTTATACTATAATAACTTTAATATAGTAAATTTTTATACCCATATTAATTTAAATAATACTGGTCTATGACTGAGTAATTTACTTTATTATAAAGTGAATTATCTCTAAATATATTTCTAATATATTAAAAAATATTAATATATTGTTGCTTTTAAATAATTAATGTTATATAATAATAATTAATAGAAATTAAAACTTTGTATAACTAAAAAAATTATATTATGACAATAATTTCAATGGTCCCAGAACTTATAAAAAATATATCTAGTACATGCTCATCCCCTTTAAATTCAAACCAAAAGATTTCACATACAAACGGAAATAATAATAAAATGTCAAACAGCGACGATGATCATGTAACATGTATGTTTTTTTCCTGTGTAAACGCTATTCATAAAGCTCACAAAAAAAATAAAACTGATGATACACTTAATCACAACTCCTTAAATAGTAACAATAAAATTGAAAAAAATAATGATAACAATAATAATTCAAAGGAATTATTACCTATAACAGGTTATAATTCAAAAGAAATATTACCTACAATAGTTGACAATTCTTCCGTCTATTGTATAGGAGATAACCTTAATACGGAAACAGATACTATGTTGCACAACGATTGCTAGATCGTTATTACAAAAACTAAAACTAAGAATTCAATAATATAAAATATTAATTTAGACTATAATAATGCTCTAATATTGTATATCATGATAGTTATTAATTTTTTTAAAAAACTATTAATAACTATATACAATACCTGTAATATAATTAGAATCTGAACTGGAGTAATTATAAAAAAGATATGTAAATTTGGCATTAATCTTGAAAGCAAAGCAGCTCCTGTCATTACGGTTATAGATACTATAATAAATGGTGATATCATTTTAAATGATAAAACAAAACTATCATTTACCATATGAATTATTAAGTACACCATATCATAGGAGTGAAAAACTTCGCCTGGAGGAAATTTAATATAACTATCAACTATTGCTTGAATAAAAAAATAATGAGTATCTGTAGCAAAAACTAACATTACCGCATTATAAAATAAAAAACTAGAAAAAATAGATAATTGAGCTTTTTGGCTAGGATCAAAAAAAGCTGCATTAGAAAGACCAGATTGCATTGATATAACCTGTCCTACAAAATGTAAGATATAAAAATAAATCTGAGTTGTAATACTAATCAATAAACCAGTCAAAATCTCAGTTAATATATACTTTACAAGTAAAGAAATATCTTTTTCAAATTTTGGTAAATAAGGTACTAAAATAGGCATCATCATAATTGTTGTAAAAAAAACAAGCAATACCCTTCCTCTTACCAAAAAATGAATAAAATTCAAAGCAGGAAAATAACGAAAAGCAGCTCCTAATCGTAAAAAAATTAAGAAAAAATGAAAAACAATTTCTAAAGTTATTTGCTCTAACATAAAACTATATTTTATATTTATATATACCTAAATTACTGAATTACTAATGACAATAGCAATTAATATTACTCAATATTATCTAAGTAGTACAAAATAAACCATCATTATAATAAATAATACATAATAATAAGTAAACTGCGATAAACCAAATAATTGTTATTATATAACAAAAATAGCTATTTTTTTTGTTAAACCTAATCTAAATTAAAATTTTATAAATAGTTCTTAAAAATAAAATAAATCTCTATTTCCACAGCAAAAAAAATATGTTATGTATTAAGTACATTTAATTTAAAATAAAAAATCATGATAATATTAGTTTTAGTTTATAAAAAATTATGTATAAAGAACTAATATCTTTTATCCCAGAAATATATTTTATATTACAAGGAACCTTCGTTACCTTACAGTATGGTATTATTTGTCTATTATTAGGAGTAACTATTGGAACACTAATAGCAATTTGTAAAATAATAGATAACCCAATTCTTAGAATTTTTGCTTATGCCTATACTTCTATATTTAGAGGAACCCCTATGTTAGTTCAGCTAACTATAATATATTTTGGGTTACCTGGTTTAATAAACATCAAAATTAGTATTTTTGTAGCTGGAGTAATAACCTTTTCTTTAAATTCAGGAGCTTATGTTTCTGAAATTATACGAGGAGGAATAAATGCAATTAATAAAGGGCAATTTGAAGCAGCAAAAACTTTAGGGATAACAAAAGTAAAATGTATAAAAGATATTATCTTACCTCAAGCAATGCGTAATATTTTCCCTGCACTAGTAAACGAATTTATTACATTAATCAAAGAATCAGCAGTAATTTCTGTAATTGGAGGAATGGATTTAATGCGTAGAGCACAAATTGTAGCTGCAGAAACTTATTCATATTTTATCCCAACTTTAATTGCAGCTTTAGGTTATTATAGTTTAGTTATAATTATAACTATTATTAGTAAAATTATAGAAAACAAGATAAAAATATGATAATACTAAGAAATATTTCTAAAAAGTATCATAATTTTTGGGCAATAAAAAATATTAATCTTGTTTTTAATAAAAATAATGTAGCTACATCAATTATTGGACCATCAGGAAGTGGAAAATCAACTTTAATAAGATGTATTAATAATCTTGAAACCCCTACCACAGGAGACCTAATAATTGATGATATAAAAATTACTGACTATAATTGCAAGCAATTATGTTTTAAAATTGGAATGGTTTTTCAACAATTCAATCTTTTTCCTCATATGAATGTAATAGAAAATATAACATACGCTCCCTGTAACGTACTAAATATGAAAATACAAGAAGCTAGTGAAAAAGCTGATATTTTACTAAAACAATTAAACATTACCGCACAAAAATTTGATTTACCTAGTCAATTATCAATAGGACAAACACAACGTGTTGCTATTTGCAGGGCTCTAATAATGAATCCAGAAATACTATTATTTGATGAGCCTACTTCTGCTTTAGATCAAGAAATGGTTTATGATATTACCAACATTATTCTTAAATTAAAAAGAAAAATGATGATCATTATTGTTACACATCATATCAAATTTGCTAAAATTGTTTCAGACCGTATTATCTTCATGCAACAAGGGCAAGTAATATCTGACCAAAACAAAGATCAGTTTTTTTCTAATCCTAGTTCTAAAAGAATTAAACTGTTCTTACAAAATACACAATATTTATAAAAAACATATATTATATCTACATTCTTAATGTGTTTTACAAATAACAAATACTTTATTAACTCCTTATAGTCACAGTAAATTTTTCCTGTATATTGGAATCATACTTAAAATATATATCAAAATTTTCTCCTACAGAAAAACGTTTTTTAAGTCTAAAAAGTCCAATATGGATTGAGTTTGGCTTTAATTCTATCTCACTATGGGCAGGTATCACTATTTTATTAACAGGTACTGCTCTGCTAATACCTTTAACATCTATAAAACTATTACGCATTTCAACGCTATTAGCAACATCAGGAGCATATACCCCTACAATTACTACATCATTATCAGTTTCGTTATAAATTTTCATATAAGCTGCTGAATTATTACTTAATCCTACTGGCAGCCTAGCCCAAGCTTCAACTACTTTTAAAAAAGAATTAGATAAAACACTATTAGAAACAAGCAACTTTGTATCATCTGCTCCTAAAGCTAAAAGCTGTTCTTTATAATTCTTATCACACTCTTTTAGTTGTTCATATGAAGCAAAACAACAAATATTAAAACATAATATACTAGTCAAAAAAGTTTTTATTATAAACTTAAGCATTTTATAAAACCTATATAAACTTACTTACCATATAAATAAAAGAATTCCTTCTATAGCAACTTATATTATTAATATTTATAAATATCTATATAACTTAATTATTATTTAACAATAACAGGAACAGTAACTATAGTTTCTTTTTTATTTCCTTTTTCTTTGCATTTTAACTTTAAATCAAAAACTTCTCCTAGTATTAGAGATTTTTTGATTCCAAGAAGCATAATATGCATTCCACCTGGCTTAAGTTCTACATCGCTAAAAGCTGGGATGGTTAATAAATCAACCTTTATCATTTTAGTAACACCTGCATTATCTACAATATTATTATGTAACTCTATACGATTAGCTATATCAGAATTCTCCAGACTAATAGTAATCTCATCATTAGTTATATTATAAATTTTCATATAAGCTGCTGAATTATTACTTAAGCCTATTGGTAGCCTAGCCCAAGCCTCACTTATCTTAATTAATTGCTTTGATATAGAACCATTACTCTCTTGCTGTTTTTTACTAGCACTAGATTCCACAGACCATACTGAATTTAATAACAAACCATTAATAATGAAAAAAATAATTAGAAAACCATTAAAATTTTTAGTAAATTTATCCATAATAAAAAATAAAACCATATTTTAATTAACTAAAATAGACCAACACACCATCAGCCAACATAAATGAATATTATTATTTGAATCCCTAATATTACAAATATGCTTTAGCAAGTATAATTAATCTGGTAAAAATTGCAACCTAATCTAGCTTACTAAATTAAGTTTAATATAAAAATAATTGCAGATGCTATCATATAGTACAAAAAACTAATTTTAAAAATCAATAACAAGATGTAAATTTATAAAGCTAAGCAATAACTTTCAAAATAAGCATCAACATATTATACATTATTTGTAAAAAACTTCATCTGGCTATAATATAAATCATTATTCATTAAATTATTATGTGTCCCTTGTGCAACTATTTTTCCATTATTAAGTAATAATATTTGATCAGCATCAACAATAGAAGACAAACGATGAGTTATCAAAATAACAGTTTTATTAGATAAAAATTTAGAAATATTGCTTAGCAAATCTCTTTCTAAATTAGAATCCATAGCATTAGTTGCTTCATCTAATAATAACAATTGAGGTGAATATAACAAGGCCCTAGCAATAGCGATACGTTGTTTTTGTCCTCCTGATATTCTAATACCCTTTTCTCCAATTTCAGAATCTAAACCTTTTTCAAAATTATTTGTAAAATCAGTAACACCACAAACTTTTGCTACATTTATAACTTCCATTTCTGATGCATCTGGCCTTGAAAAAACAATATTAGACCTTATTGTTCCAGAAAAAATAGTAGGTTCCTGCGAAACATAAGCTATATGCTTTCTAATACTATAAGTATCTATATCTTTTATATCTTGAGAATTAACTATTATTTGTCCGCTTGTATATTGATAAAATTTCATTAATAACTGCATAATAGTACTCTTACCAGAACCTGATTTTCCTACTATAGCATTAAACTTCCCTGATTCTATAACAAATGAAATATCTTTTAACACCTCAATATTAGGACGAGATGGATAAAAGAAAGATACATTCTTAAATTCTATAGAATCATTCTTTTGACTTAATGATAAAGCCCTACTCTTAAACTTAGTTTTTTTTATATTTAATAAGTCCAGTACTCGTTCAAAAGAAGCAAGAGGAACATGCATCTCACTAAATAATTCAGATATACTCGCAATACTAATAGCTACTATAAACACATAATATATAAATGATACCATTTCTCCTGAGCTAATATATCCTTTTACAATATCTATGCTACCAAACCATAATACTAACACTATTGACCCTGTAATTACTGCAATAGCTAAAGCAAAAAACAAAGATCGTGCTTTTAACCTTATCTTATTATGTTGCATATAGGAATTTATCTGCTGAGAAAAAATATCTATATGATGTTGTTGCTTATTATAAGAGTGTAAAGTTTTAATACCACTAAAGCTTTCCTCAATAAAATTAACTAACCTATTATTTTTTTCAACAGATTGTTTTGATAATTTTCTAATATATTTACCAAATTTTAAAAGTGGTAACAGTAACATAGGAAAAATAATAATAATTAGGGCTGACATCTTTGGACTTTGAAGAAACATAAATACTATCCCTCCTAGCATCATAAAAAAATTACGTATAAAAAAAGATAAAAGATTATTTATTAACTTTTTTATGTTTGCTATATCATGACTAAAACGAAATAATATATCTGCTACTTTTAATTCCTCAAATATCTCAAGATCTATACTCAATAAATGATTATAAACCTTTGTTTTTATTTTTATTGCTACCTTTTCCATCACTAAGTTAATAAAATATAATCTAAAGAAACTTGCTACAGCAAAACAAATAATAAATACAACAAGAAAAATAATTATTCGATTAACAAAAAAAACATGTTTATTACTTAACCCTTGATCTACTAGTAATTGAATCAAATAACCAATCATTAATAATGATCCAGAAACAGCTATTAATGAAATAAATACAACAAACAAATTTAACTTATAGCATATTAAATATTTACTAAGCTCTTTAATAGCATCTTTCAAATTCATAGCATTATTAATAACGATCGCTAAAATAAAAAATTTATTTTTAATTCTTTTGTTAAAATTGAATACAACTCTACTTTATTCCTATTTCTCCAAAATAATCCCTCTTTTATAAAATGATGAGGACCACTAATCGGAGATGATAACCATATTTCTTTTATATAGTTTTGCTTATTTATTACAAATACTCCTTTTTCTGTATTCATTTTTAATATATGAAAACCTACTTCAACATCTATCAGATTATCGTGATCTTGTTTTTCTATAGCATCTACTATAAATGTCATTACAGTCTCTACTTCCTTTTCAAAAAGATAATCATCCATCAATATTTAAATAAAAAATTCAATAACTTATTAGATATCAGTGTCATTTCGCAATTATAAAAGAGTTTAATTTAAAATACTATAAATATTTATAGTCTAAATCTAGATTACTTTACTATTGAATCTTGAGCAAATAACACATATACTTATGCATAAATATATAACATAACTAAAAATAATATGCTTGTTATAGAAAATATAACTAAAAAATTTAATGAGAAAATAATTTCTATAATACAAATAATATTAGGAATAATATTGTGCTCTGTTTCTGCAAAAATAGTTATCCCTATCAAACCTATCCCTATCACCCTTCAAACTTCTGCTGTAATTTTGATAGCTATGTGTTATCCTACTAAAGAAGTTATGTATACTATAATTGGTTATGTTGCCTTAGGATTTATAGGAGCACCTATCTTTACTAGCAAATTTGGTCTTATAGCTCTACGTAGTGAATCAGCCGGCTATATATTAGGATTCATTTTATCTAGTTATGTTATAACTAGATTAAGAACAAAACATGGTGATCAAGGATGGATTAAATTAGCTATTTACACTAGCGCTGGAACTTTAGCTATATTTTTATCTGGTATATTATATTTATCATTTTTATTAGGTAGCTTTAGACAAGCAATAATCCAAGGTTTCCTACCTTTTATTGTTTCTGGTATTATAAAAATAATACTTACTACTTGTGGCATAAAAATAATTAAAAGAAATCATTGATACTCCCAATTTTCTAACCTCTATTATCCCTTTTACCTAACTAATACTTAAGCATTTTTTAATTATTCTCCTCTTGACAATTTCACGCCAGGCCTAATTAATAATCCTTACTACGATATAATTGGTTATTACTTGTTATCTCATCTAGAAATTTATTTTCTAACTTTTTTAACTGCTCTGCTTTATTTTCCTCATTTTTTTCTAAAGCAACTTTAAATTGAACCATTTTTTTAAACTGAACAGTTACCTGTTCGCCTATTCTTGTAATATAATTATTAGCTTCTTTTATCTTTGTATCTATAATTAACACTTGTTGTCTTACATTTGCTAAATATTTTTCTAACATATAAGCATAAGGACTATAGTAATATTTATTAGTCTCTAAATCTGCCTTTTCTATTAAAACCCTTTTACTTTTCTCTAAATTAGACTTTTTGAGCTGATATCTCTTAATAGAGATAAGCATTCTTTCTAAGCTTGTTTTCTCTAATTTTACTAAAGTAGCTAATTTTTTCATAATCTTATTAATATCTAGCTATATAAACTTATATACCTTTATAATATCAGAAAATAAAGAAATAAAAAATATTAATTTTTTATTTTTCTAGACGCTATCCAAAAACTTTTAGTAGCCATTTGCAATATTTTATCAGTATTTTTATTACTAACACTATCATCACTTGTTATGATTTGTTCTAAATCTTCTACTAATAAAAAAGGTAAATTTTTTCCTTTATAACAATAATAAACGCCTCCTATATTTTCTGATCTAAGATATAACAATCTATCTTTAAGTAAACCAAATAAAGCATTATCCTTAACTAAACCTAAAGCATCATAATGATTTCTTACTTTTATATTTCCCATAGAGCTAAGATATTGTAAAATTTTATTTAATACTTTTTCATTATCTGTTACCATTATTCTACCTACATTTTAAATTATAGATTCATTAGTAACTATAAGTTTATAATAGATTGTAATAAATCTCAACTTAAATGTTAATAATTAAATAATTTGCTAATAATTACCACAAGGATTGCTTAACTAACTATTCCAATAATTTCTCCTAACATTTTATAACTTTCTTTCATTGAAATTGTTTCATTTGGCATTTGATTAAAAAAATTTTCTAATTTAGAAAAATAACCAATAGCTAAATCTATATTATGGTCAGTTCCCTTTTTATAAGCACCAAGTTTTATCATATCCGCCATATCCTGATAAGTAGCAAGCATTTTTCTTGCAAACTTAATCTGTCTATTTTCAAGATCGCTATTACATCCAGGCATAGTTCTAGAAACACTTTTTAATACATCAATAGCTGGAAAACGACCACGTTCTGCAATAGATCTATCAAGTATAATATGACCATCTAATAATCCCCTAACTGCATCACTAATAGGTTCATTATTATCATCACCTTCTACAAGTACTGAAAATAAACCAGTAATATTTGCTCCGTTAATTCCAGGACCAGCTCTCTCTAATATCTTAGGTAATTCACTAAAAACTGATGGAGTATAACCTTTTGTTGTCGGTGGTTCTCCTATTGCTAAACCTATTTCTCTCTGAGCCATAGCAAAGCGAGTAATGGAATCTATAATACATAATACTTCTTTATTTTGATCACGAAAATATTCTGCTACTGATAAGGTAATATAAGCTGCTCTTTTCCTCATCAAAGGTGATTCATCACCTGTAGACATAATTATTACAGATTTTTTAAGACCTTCTTCTCCTAGATATTGTTCTATAAACTCTTTTGCCTCTCTTCCTCTTTCTCCTATTAATCCTATTACTTTTACCTCAACATCGGCATATTTAGTTAACATTGCTATTAAAATAGATTTTCCTATTCCACTTCCAGAAAAAATCCCCAACCTTTGGCCATAACAACAACTTACAAATGTATCTATTGCTTTAACACCTAGATCAATTTTTGATCCTATTCTATTACGTTGTTGAGAAGGTAATGGATTCGTCTTTAATGGATAGCTTTTTGGGCCATGCCTAATAGGCCCCTTATCATCTATAGGATCTCCAAATGCATTTACTATTCTTCCTAACCATAATTCATTAGGATATATTACATTTTTTGATTGACAAATTTCTATTAAAAAACCAGTACCTAACCCTTCTAATCCATGAAATGACATTAATAATACAATATTATCTTCAAATCCTACTACTTCACACAAAGTATAGGCATTATTATCATTCGCTATTATTTTGCATATAGAGCCTATTTTCACAAATTTATTAATACCTTTACAAGAGATTATCATTCCTTTCACTGATACAACAGTACCTTGTATTTTTACTAAATCAATCTTCTCGATCTTTTGTATTAAATCATGTAAATTAGAACATATATCCATATTACCTATTTATTAAGTGTTATATTTAATTTGATCATTCTTATTAAATTTTACTTTATTTAATATTACTGAACCTTTTTTCAGATGCTGGAAGAAAAAAATTACCTTGCATACCATCAATATTAATATTAATTAAACATTTTGCTATTTCTGCATTTTCTACAAATTCAGCAACTGTTTTAATACCTAAATCTGCTGATAATTTAATTAATGACTCAACAAAAAACTTACTATGTTTATTATTTATAATATCCTTTATATAACTTCCATCAATTTTTATTATATCAATAGGTAATTGAAGTAATTGCTTAAATGATGTAAAACCAACCCCAAAATCATCTAAAGCAAAACGGCAGCCATATTCATGTAAACTTTCAATAAAATGCTTAGTTTTTATAAAATCCTGATTTATCGATGTTTCTGTTATTTCTATAATTAATCTATCTGCTATATTATATTTTGTTAACATTTGTTTTATTTTTTTTAATAAAACACTATCAACAACACCTAAATTAGATATATTTACAGCCAAGCAAATACTTTTATCCTGCTTTAACTCCTGAGCTACCATTTCTACTACAGCGACATCAATAACACTACTTAACCCCTTACATTCAGCTTCAGCTATTATAGATCCAACAGAAACATATTTATTATTTTCATCTAACATTCTTAATAAACATTCATAATATATAACATCAGCTGTTTTACTATTGACTATAGGTTGATATACAAATTTAATTGTATTATTTCTTAGTGCTTCTCTTAATAAATTAAGCTGTCTATTTGATTGTTTTAATTTCAAGATGTTAATAGGATTATTATCATAAGAATAATAGTAAAAACCTTGATTTTGAGAATTAATGATACCATAAGTAAGATTAGAAAGTAGTTTTGCTACTGATATATTTTTACTACTACAGAATTTACTACTACCTAAAGCGCATTTAAGATAACTATCACTATACTCTACATCAGTATAAACATGGATTTGAGAATAAATAAAATGAGCAAATATTTCTATATTTTTAAAACTAATTGGAAAAATTACATAAATAGTAGTTTTATCTCCTCCTTGAATAAGAGTACTATTACATTCATTAGAACAAATATTCTTTACAATATAATAAAATTTATCAAGCAATTTATCAGTATTATTAATTAATATATTTAGTTCTTCTTTATTAAGTAATTTTATTAATAATAATATTCCTTCTCTATGGTATAGAATTGCTTTTTGTACTAGACTAAAGGATCTATCTTTATACATAAGATAACATTATTTATATGTTTACTTAATACTAAATGCATTTTTATTATCAATCAAACTTAAGCAATATAAATATTACTTAAGATTTTTATAAGCTATTATATAACATAACTAGTTATTTAATACTAAAAAATACTTAATTTAATAATTGCATATTATAAATAAATACTATAACCTTTTAAAAAGAAGATCTAGTATAAATTTAACAAAAACTCAATAAAGAATTAGACTAATTTGTGTTAGTTGTTTATTAAAATAATCTTAAGGAGATAATGTATGATTAATAACTCTATTATTAAAATATTTTCATCTGCTTCTCTGCTTGCAAAGAATGCTATAAAAATAGTAAAAAATAAAGGAGCACAATGCATAGAACAAGAAATTATAAAAGGGCATTATGTTACAAGAGAAGAATTTGACCAACTATCTAGGCTGGTTAATAAATTAGATAAAAAAATTAAATAAACTAAATAAAATACTTCTAAGATATTTTTTTAATATTATTGCTTGCAATTAAAAAAAATTTAGTGTTTTTATCATGATAACTAGTAATTAACTAATATTTAATTACTTATATTCTAAAAGATCGATAACACTAACTTAATACTACCATTTTATATAAGCTCCATTTAATATATTTATTATTAAAGACCTAATTATTATAAAGACCATAACATAGTTCTTACTAAAAACTAGTTAACATTATTATATAATTTTTTTACCTTGCTTTCTTAAAAGTTGCATTATTAGAATATTTTTGCTATCATTTAAGTTAAAGGAACAATAACTGCTTATCAAAGCAAGAGACAAACTAAAGGAGATATATTATGGCTGCAAACAAACACAAAAACAAACACAAAAACAAAAACAAAAACAAAAACAAAAATTTAAATAAAAATAGTTTTAAGCAGCACCAACAAAATCAATTAGCTACAAAAAATAGTCAAGCTCAATTAGATATAAAAGATAGCAAAACTAAATTAGCTACAGAAAATAAACCAACTCAATTAGCTGTTGAAAATACACCAGTAAATATTACCGATGGAAAAGAACAAAGTTTTGTTGATAACGATAATTTATCCAATAGTAATGATACAAATTCTCAAATTTCTGAATTTGAAGATATTTCTGACTTAACTTCTGAAATTGCTTCTACTAATGACACAAATTCTCAAATTTCTGAATCTCAAGATGAAAAATTAGAAATTGAAGAGATACGAAATGAAAAATTAGCTGCTCTTTTAGAAGAAGAAGACTTAGCTGCTATTGAAGATAAACCACTAGATATGACCGATGGAA
>CAYXTI010000017.1:0-3264 GCA_964468495.1 uncultured Rickettsiaceae bacterium
AATTCTGCCCATTCAAATTTATACAGTAGGCCACTACTGCTTAAACAGAATGCAGTAAATTTTTGCAGAACGCCCCACTGCCTAGCTCACTGAGGACTTCCGGCTAATTCTTGGGGAGAGTAAGTTCTTTTGTTGAGCACGCTGCTACAACAAGCAATTACTATACTAAAGAAAACCACGGGTTTTCTAACTAATTACGCAACTTTATTCGTACCCTCGCGAAGCAAGATATCAGGTTGCTATTGCACCCAAATACTTATATATATTTTTTTTAAACGCGGAGTACAATTCATGAACTTTGTCTGTCATATTCCTTAGAAGGAGAGATATATACATTTTTTTCTATATATATCGAAAAAAAAAAGCAAAAAAAAAAAAATACTACTCATAATCATCATTAGAATCAAATTCTAACGAAAATAGAAGTAAGCCTAACAATCAAAAGCCAAAAATTAAATAATCTAATTTGAAATAGCCTAGCTATTAATTAAATGTAATATTATTTAGTTATAGTAACAATAGCTCCTTTTATCTGGTACTCTTATATATCTCATTCTTTATAAAATTTACTAAAAATAACTTATTTATTTAGTAATAACTTGTTCTTTCTTATCATATGTTCTACAATAATTATATTATTATAAAAATTAATATAACAGTATTTTTAACTAACCATAACAATTAGCAATGATAAAGAGATCTTATTTTTTAAGGTATTCTATTTTTATAATTGTCTTTTATAATTTAACATCCTGCAGCAGCAGAGAAGCTTATCAAATAAAAAGTCCTTGTGTCTCATCACCTCCTCCTTTAAATCATCCCTATGGTTATTATCCTTGCATAAAAAGGGCTGTCAATGGTTATGATTTTATTTAGTTGATATGTTTCTTATAATTTTATAATCAATAAAAAAAATATAAAATAGTATTAATATTTTAAAATTTATAAATAATCATATTGATGAAAGTAATCTTTATGGGAACCCCAGAATTTGCTGTTCCTGCTTTTAAAAAAATATTAAACTCTAAACACCTAATTACAGCTGTATTTACCCAGAAACCTAGAAAAAAAGGAAGAAATTTTATCCTTACACCATCTCCTATCCAAAAACTTGCAGAACAAAATAATATTCCATGTTATTGCCCGATCTCTTTAAAATCTTTAGAGATAAAAAAAATAATTAATTCTATAGAAGCTGATATCATTGTAGTTGTTGCTTACGGATTAATTATCCCAATTGAAATAATTGACTTAAAAAAACATGGATGCTTAAATATCCATCCCTCTAAATTACCTAAATATCGTGGGGCTAGTCCTTTGCAATATACTATAATTAATGGAGATCCTAATACTGCTGTTTGTTTAATTAAAATGAATGCTGGTATTGATTCAGGAGATATTATCTTAGAACAAAATATATCTTTAGATATAAATACAATTACCCTACCAAAATTGCACGATATGTGTTCTGAACTCGGAAGTAACTTATTACTTAAAGCCTTAGACAATATAAATTATTTACCAGCTTATAAACAAGTGACACACGGTGTAAGTTATACAAAAAAATTAGTGAAATCAGATGGAAAAATAAATTGGGACAATACTGCCTTTGTTATTGATTGCCTTGTTAGGGCTATGAACCCTTGGCCAGGAGCTTTTTTTTATTATCAAGGAAAAACTATTAAAGTCTTACAATCAAGCTATAGTATGATTCATCATAATTATTTACCAGGTCAGCTTATTGCTAAAGATAACTTTGTGGCTTGTAGAAAAGGCGTCATTTTTTTAAAAACTATACAACCTCAGGGGAAATCAAAAATGAGTTTACAAGACTTCTTAAGAGGAATATATCATAATAAAAATTATGATATAATTTTTACTTAATTCATCACTTTATCTAGCTCAGACTTTACATACTAATTTATAATTTTAACCACTATTTACTAATTGAATAGAATTGCGATTAAATAATTTCTCTTGAAATTTAATAAAATCATCAACTACCTCATCTTGTATAATCTTATTGATTTTTACTAATATATCTAAATCTTTCGATAAATCAGCAAAAAAAAATTCTGGAGTGCCACTTTGTTTTGTTCCTATAATCTCTCCTCCACCTCGTAAAATTAAATCTTGCTCTGCAATATAAAATCCATCATAGCTTTTTTTTATTATATTTAATCTACTCTTAGTAATATGTGAACTATTTTTAGGATTATACATTAAAATACAATCTGAAGCTAAATGCCCTCTACCAACTCTTCCTCTTAGTTGATGCAGCTGTGTAAGTCCAAATTTTTCTGCATTTTCTATCACCATTAATGTACTATCCGTATTATCTATACCTACTTCAATTACAGTAGTACTTACAATAATCTGTATTCTACCTAATTTATAATCTTGTACTACTTGTTCTTGGTCCTTTTTATTCGTTTTTCCATGTAATATACCAACTTTACCAGAATATATTCTTTCTAATTCAGCAAAACTATCTTCTACATTCGCATATTTTATATTATTTTTATCATCTATAAGTTTATCATTTTTATTTATTAAGGGACACACCCAATAGACCTTCTCTCGTAAATCTAGTTTTTTTCTTATTGCATCTATTACTAAATGCCTTTTATTAATAGGTATAACTATAGTGTTAATTGACCCCCTATTCTTAGGCTTATTTCTTATTTTAGATATAGACATATCACCAAACATAGTTAGAGTTAAACTACGCGGTATTGGTGTTGCTGTCATTACTAATAAATCTGGAGAAGAACTTTTATTAATTAACTCTAATCTTTGTTCTACTCCAAATTTATGTTGTTCATCTATTACAATGTATTTTAGGTTATAAAATTCTAAATCTTTTTGAAATAATGTATGTGTTCCTATTACAATATCTACCTTTCCTTTTTTTATCTCTTCTTTAATGATCTTTTTATTCTTTAATGTAGTATTACCTGTAAGCAACACAACTGTTATACTTGTTCCTAATAATGCTTTTTGAAAAAATGAATAATGTTGTTTACTTAATAATGCAGTAGGAGCCATCAACACACTTTGTATTCCTCCTATACTAATATGTGCTATAGTTAATAATGCTACTAAAGTTTTCCCTGATCCAACATCACCTTGTAATAACCTCATCATTGGCCAAGGTGATTTTTGATCTCCTATAATTTCTTTTATTACTCTTTCTTGATCATCAGTCAGCTTAAAACCTAAGTTTCTTAGTATATCATCATGTACTTTTGTATTAATTTGATA
>CAYXTI010000018.1:0-1877 GCA_964468495.1 uncultured Rickettsiaceae bacterium
ATTTACCCGACAAAGAATTTCGCTACCTTAGGACCGTCAAAATACAGCCGCCGTTTCCATAATTAGACCGGGCAAGTGTAAAAGACTATAGCTCATTATCAAATTTATCAGTGTCATATGTTTGCTCAGACGTTTCCTTTAATTTTACAATTTTAACAACTAAAAATAATTAAAAAGACAAAATTCATAATGAGTTACTTTTATAAAAGTAACTGTAAAAAATAATCATAAAAAACTTCAATACTTCTTTTAAATTTTTATATTCTAATAGTAATAGTAATATACAATATCATTTTGGTACATATATTACCAATTGTAATCATAAAGTATTAGGATTGTATTATCTATGGTTAGCTTTAGTATTTGGATTTTTTGGAGCTTTATGTTCTATGATTATTAGAATTGAAATAGCTTCATCTGGAATGAAATTAATCTCTATTGAAAATCAAAATTTTTATAATTTAATCTTTACATTACATGGATTATTTATGATTTTCTTTAATGTTATGCCTGGATTACTCTCTGGTTTAGGTAATTATTTTATTCCTATTTTCAATACATCTGCTGATATAGCTTTTCCTAGATTAAATAGTATTTCTTTATTCTTATTGCCTTTAGCATATACTCTAATATTACTAAGTCTAATTGGTGAATTCGGTGTAGGTCCTGGATGGACTATATATCCTCCAAATAGTACAAGTAGTGGCAGTGGTACTGTTGATATAGTGATTCTAGCTTTACTAATAACTGGTATTTCTTCTTTGTTTACTAGTTGTAATTTTCTTACAACTGTATTTCATTGCAGAGTTTCTGGGTTTCATTTAGGTATTTTACCTGGTAGTTTATACTCTTGGGGAATTATGACTTCATCTATTTTATTAATTATTACTTTGCCAGTTTTAACTGGTAGTTTCTTAATGTTACTCTCAGATATTCATTTTAATTCCTTATATTTTGATCCATTATTTACTGGGGATCCAGTTTTTTATCAACATTTATTTTGGTTCTTTGGACATCCTGAAGTTTATGTTATGATTATACCTGGTTTTGTAGTTATTAGTGTTATTATTTCCTCTTATTCTAATTCTCTTATCTTTGGAAATCAATCTATGATCTTAGCTATTATTTGTATAGCTATTTTAGGTTGTCTAGTATGGGCACATCATATGTTTACAGTTGGATTAGAAAGTGATACAGTAGCTTATTTTACAACAGTAACTATTTTAATTTCTATACCAACTGGTACAAAAATTTTTAATTGGTTATGTACTTATATTGGCTCATACTTTCCTTTAGGTGTATCTTACACATCTGCTGCTTTCTTAGTCGCTTTATTCTTCTTATGTACTTTCACTTTAGGTGGGACAACTGGAGTACAATTAGGTAATTCTGCTTTAGATATATCTTTACATGATACTTATTATGTTGTTGGACATTTCCATTTTGTTTTATCTTTAGGAGCTGTTCTAGCATTAGTTGCATCTATGGTTTATTTTCAAATAATTTTCTTAGGTAGATTACCTTTAAAAGGCTCTAGTATTGTAATTATTTGGTCTATTGTTTTCTTTACTAGTGTTTTACTAGTTTTTATACCTATGCATTTCATGGGTTTCAATGGTATGCCTCGTAGAATACCTGATTATCCAGATATATATAATTCTTGGAATTCTTTATCTTCAATAGGATCTATATCTGTTTTTATTAGCTTATTAATTCTTTTAGCAGCTCTATAATGGAGAGAATTTAAGTAAATTAAATAAAATCACTACTTAAAAGTAACTGTTAAAAAAACAATTAGTTAAAAAAAGTTATTAGTAAAAATACTATTAAAAATATTATTTAAAAGATTGTCAAATTAATACTATTAAGAAACAATA
>CAYXTI010000019.1:0-15879 GCA_964468495.1 uncultured Rickettsiaceae bacterium
GTACATTTGACATCGCCCTTGTAACTGAACCGCGGAGCAATAGGTATTTTCTTGCACAACTAAAAATGCTGAAATAAAAACCCCAAATATTTATAAATGATTTTTTGGCATCTATAAACAAATTTATTTTGGCATCTATAAACAAATTTTTTGGCATCTATAAACAAATTTTCTTACGGTGGTCGCCGCTTTGGAAGTGTTTGTGTGGCATATTCAATGGATGTCTTTGTAGGCGTCATTGCACTACCAGCCTGGCTCAAACTTTTTCTGTCTTCTTCATCTTTTGAGTTCGGTTCAAGAAGCTAGCAGAAAACAAAAAGATTTACTTATCTACAATGAAATTACATAAAAATTTAAATACAACTCACATTTAATTGTTCAAAATAATGTAAGCAGTGGTATATTGGACCAAGTAATAACTTAGGCAAGACATACACAACAACATCACGTAATCCATCAAATACAGTAGGAAGGTAAGCAGTTACAATTGGACCTTGTTGTATAGTGTCTGTGCTTTTTGGAGAAATATTTTCCTGTTCTATAGTCCCTGTATAGTTTGGAGAAATATCTTCTTTATAATCAATTTTAGGTTCTTGGTTTATTTGAATAGCCTTCTCCAAGTTGGGCCCCTCAATTTTTGAAATAGATCCAATATCTACTCCAGATTCAACCAGCCCATCTTGAATGCCTAATAAAACTGCTCTAGAAAATAAATCGCAATATAATTTTATAGATTTAATTGCATCATCATTGCCAGGTATAGGAAAATCAATATGTTCAGGATTAGAATTACTATCCACTAATGCAATTATAGGAATTTGAAGTCGTACTGCTTCACTAATAGCTAATTTTTCCTTATTTGTATCAATTATAACCAATAAGTCCGGAAGCCCGCCAATTTTTCTGATTCCAGCAAATGACTTTAATAATTTATCTTTTTTTCTAGTTAAATCTAAAATTTCTTTTTTAGTATATTGCATAATGTTTTCTTTGCTAGATAATATTTTTTCAATATTATCTAGTTTTTCCATAGACTGAGAAACAGTTATCCAATTTGTTAGTAAGCCACCTAACCACCTATGATTTATATAAAACTGTCCACATTTTTCAGCATACTCAGCTATTAGATTAGATGCTTGAATCTTACTACCTACAAACAACACTTTTCCGTGTTTTTTTACAGTATCATAAATTTTTTTTAAAGCTAAATTTAATAAAGGTAATGTTTTTTGTAGATCTATAACATGAATACTATTTTTAATTCCATAAATGTAAGGAGACATTTTTGGATTCCACCTTGATGTTTTATGACCAAAATGAACACCAGCATCCAATAAAGTGGATATATTAATCCTAGGTAATTCTTGCATTCTATAGTTCTATACTGTTTTTTGAATCTGTTGTATAAACATTTCCCTTTCTTATTAAGAATTAATATAGAATTGCCTAATTATTCTTGATCAAGAATAATACTATAACTATCATAATACATAAAAGCTATGTCTATAACTAGGTAAGCAATATACTATAATATATTAATTTTGACAAGCATATTATTTAATAAATATTAAATAATAAAACATTTGTTATTTTTATAGTATAATTATCTCTTTTAAAGAGGCGTAGATGCAGATGAAGAGCTACTTGTTTCTTTTTTCTTAGCAATAAGATCTAGGTTATATGCTATTTTTCTTATTTTATTGATATAAAATCCTGTCCCTGCTGGAATTAATCTACCAACAATAACATTTTCTTTTAATCCTATTAATTTATCTACTTTTCCAGCTACGGCAGAAGCTGTAAGCACTTTTGTAGTTTCTTGGAATGATGCTGCTGATATAAATGAATTAGTTTTTAGAGATGCTTTAGTTATACCCTGTAATACTAAAGATGCTTTTGCTTGCACACCACCTGATTTAGCAATTTTGTTATTAATGCTTTTAAAAACTTGATTATCTACTAGTTCGCCTACTAGCATTGTGCTATCGCCACTTTCAGTAATTTCTACTTTTTTTAGCATTTGTCTAATTATTACTTCAATATGCTTATCATCTATTTTCACACCCTGTAAGCGGTATACAGCTTGTATTTCTGTAACCATATATCGTGCTAATGCTTCAACTCCTAGTACTTTTAATATATCTTGTAAAACAGGATTACCATCAATAATCATGTCGCCTTTTTTTACATAATCTCCTTCGTTAACTACAACATGTTTTCCTTTTGGTATCATATATTCTATAGCAGGATTATTACTGTTATCAGTGGGGTATAACATAAGTCTTCTTTTTGATTTATAGTCTTTTCCAAATTCTATACGTCCATCTATTTCTGCTATTATTGCATGATCTTTAGGTTTTCTTGCTTCTACAAGTTCAGCTACTCTAGGTAATCCACCTGTAATATCACGAGTTTTACCTGATTCACGAGGTATACGTGCTAGTATATCACCAGCAGAAACATAGCTTCCATCGCTTACACTAAGAATAGCATCTATTGGTAAATAATATTTGGCTTCTAATCCATTTGATAGTTGAATTATTTCGTTATTTGAATCTAATAAATGGATTCTTGGACGTAAATCACCTCCTTTTGAATATTGTTTTGATTCAATAATAACTTGATTAGTAATTCCTGTAGTATCATCTACTACCTCTCTTAATGAAAGTCCTTCAATCATATCTGTAAATAATACTTTTCCTGATTTTTCAGTAATAATTGGAATAGTATAAGGATTCCATTCAGCTATTTTCTGTCCTTTTACAACTTTACAACCGTCATCAACCAGTAAATGAGATCCATAAGGAATTCTACTTTTTAGTTTTTCATTACCTTTATCATCAATAAGAATTACCTCACATGTTCTACTCATAACAACCTGGCTACCATCAGAATTTACTACTATATTACGTCCTATAATTTTTACTTTAGACTGGCAAGGTGCTTCAATAGATGATATTTCTGTTCCTGTTGTTGCTGCTCCTCCGATATGGAAGGTTCTCATAGTTAACTGAGTTCCTGGTTCACCTATAGATTGTGCAGCAATTACTCCTATTGCTTCTCCAATAGCTACTAAATCACCTGCAGCTAAATCTCTACCATAACATTTACTACATATTCCCTCTTCAGCGTTACATGTTAATACTGATCTTACTTTTATATAATCTATTCCTGATGACTCTATTATATCTAATTTTTCTTCATTAATTAGATCTCCTGTTTTTACAATTAATTCATTATTTATTGGATGATAGATATCAATTGCTGCGGTTCTTCCTAAAATTTGATCAGCAAGAGAGACAACTACTTCTCCGCTAGCTATTATTGTTGTAATTTCAATTCCTTGGTTAGTTTTACAATCATCTAATGTAATAATACAATCTTGTGCCACATCTACTAATCTTCTTGTTAAATACCCAGAATTTGCTGTTTTTAATGCCGTATCAGCAAGGCCTTTACGTGCTCCATGAGTAGAATTAAAATATTCTCTTACAGTTAATCCTTCACTAAAGTTTGAAATAATAGGAGTATCTATAATTTCTCCTGATGGTTTTGTCATGAGTCCACGCATTCCAGCTAGTTGTTTAATTTGCGCTGCTGATCCTCTAGCACCAGAAATAGCCATCATATAAATAGAATTTAATTTTTGTTGATTTGAGGTATATTCCTTATTTATTTTTTTTGAAGATAATTTAGAAATATTATCCATCATATCTGTAGCAACTTTATCAGTACAGTTAGACCATGCGTCAATTACTTTGTTATATTTCTCTCCATACGTAATTAATCCCTCCGAATATTGTTGTTCAAACTCCTTTACTAAAGAAAATGTTTTTTCAACATGTTGAGCCTTTTGATGAGGAATTATCATATCATCCATTCCAAATGAAATTCCTGATTTGCAAGCATATTTAAAACCTAATTGCATTAACTTATCAGCAAAGAGTACAGTTGATTTTTGTCCACAATAACGATATACATAATCTATTATATTCGAAATATTCTTTTTATTCATTTGTTTATTGATAATTCTAAAATCAATAATATGATTATTTTGATTATTTGTAGGTAATATTGTGCTTAGTTTTACACGTCCTGCTGTAGTATCTAACAATGTTTCTATTTGTTTTCCATTAGAATCTAATGTTTTAGCTTTAAATTTTATTTTTGTATGCAAACTTATTATTTTATTAAATAATGCATGATCAATCTCATTGACATCATGAAATATCATATTCTCATTAGGTTCATTCTCTAATTCTAAGGTTAAGTAATATAAACCAAGAACTACATCTTTATCTGCTGATATAATGGGTTTACCATTAGCTGGGCTAAGGATATTATTAGTTGACATCATTAAAACTCTAGCTTCTAATTGAGCCTCTATAGATAATGGAATGTGCACAGCCATTTGATCTCCATCAAAATCAGCATTGAAGGCTGCGCATACTAAAGGATGTAATTGTATAGCTTTTCCTTCTATTAGCATAGGTTCAAATGCTTGGATGCCTAATCTATGCAAAGTAGGCGCTCTATTTAATAGTACTGGATGTTCTCGAATTACTTCTTCTAAAATATCCCATACTTCTATTTTTTCTGCTTCTACAATTTTTTTTGCAGCTTTGATAGTAGTAGCTATTCCATACATTTCTAATTTTGAATAGATAAATGGTTTAAATAACTCTAAAGCCATTTTTTTGGGTAATCCGCATTGGTGTAATTTTATTTCTGGACCAACAACTATTACTGATCTTCCTGAATAATCTACTCTTTTTCCTAACAGATTTTGTCTAAATCGCCCTTGTTTTCCTTTTAACATATCACTTAATGATTTAAAAGGACGTTTATTAGTATTTTTTACTATCTTTCCTCGACGACCATTATCAAATAAAGCATCCACTGATTCTTGTAACATACGTTTTTCATTTCTGATAATAATATCAGGAGCTTTTAATTCCAGTAATCTTTTTAATCTGTTATTTCTATTAAGTACTCTTCGATATAATTCATTTAAATCAGAAGTAGCAAATCTTCCTCCATCTAACATTACTAAAGGTCTAATTTCTGGAGGAATTACTGGCAATACTGTCATTACCATCCATTCTGGTTTATTACCTGATTCGATAAAATCTTCAACTAATTTTATACGTTTTATAATTTTTTTTCTTTTTGTATCAGAGTTAGTATTTTCTAGATCCTGCTTTAATTGTTTTTGTAAATTTTGTAAATTTATTTCTGATAATAATTTATGTATTACTTCAGCACCAATTAAAGCTTGAAAATTATCTGCACCATATTCATCTTGGGCTTTTAGATATGCTTCTTCAGATAACAATTCTCCTTTTTGTAAAGGAGAAATTCCTGGTTCTATTATGACATAATTTTCAAAATATAAGATTTTTTCTAAATCTTTCATTGCAATGTCTAGTAAAGTACTTATTCTTGATGGCAAAGACTTCAAAAACCAGATATGCGCTACTGGAGTTGCTAGCTCAATATGTCCCATCCTTTCGCGTCTAACCTTAGAAGTTGTAACTTCTACTCCACATTTTTCACAAGTAATACCCCTATATTTCATACGTTTATACTTCCCGCATAAACATTCATAATCTTTTACAGGACCAAAAATATGTGCACAAAATAAACCCTCTCTTTCTGGTTTAAAAGTACGATAATTAATAGTTTCTGGTTTAGTAACTTCTCCAAAAGACCATGAACGTACTTGTTCAGGACTAGCAATATTGATTTTTATTTGATCAAATTGTTGAGTATTTGTTAATTGTCCAAAAAAGTTAATTTGTTTTGACATAATTTATTTTCCTGACATAAAAGTTAAATTAGTAAACTTACAGTATTATCTATATTTCTTTATTTTTTATCTAAAATATTATTTAGCAGATCATTTTCACTTAGCAATATTGTCCTCTAATTGAACATTTAGGCATAATGATCTAAATTCTTTAATCATAACGTTAAAAGACTCAGGAATACCAGATTCAAATACATTATTACCTTTAACAATAGATTCATATATTTGTATTCTTCCTGATACGTCATCTGATTTTACAGTAAGCATTTCTTGAAGTGTATAAGCTGCTCCATATGCTTGAAGAGCCCAGCATTCCATTTCACCTAATCTTTGTCCTCCGAAATGTGATTTACCACCTAAAGGCTGCTGGGTTACTAAACTATATGGACCTATAGATCTAGCATGAATTTTATCATCTGCTAAATGATGTAATTTCATAAGATATTGATATCCTATAGTAATATATCTATCAAAATATTCCCCTGTTCTTCCATCAATGACCTTTACTTGACCTGATATATTTTGATTTGATAAATCTAACATATTTTTAATATTCTCTATTTTAGCTCCATCAAACACAGGAGTTGCAAAATTAATTCCATTTTTTATCTTGTTAGCTAATGTAATTATTTCTTCTTCAGTTAATTTTTCTATTGAAGTATTTAAATCTTTAGCACTATATATTTTTCCTATGAAATCACGAAGTAATTCTATATTTTTATGCTCTGTATTATATTCTTCAAGCATTGTATTAATTTTTTGACCAAGTTTCTTGCCAGCCCACCCAAGATGAGTTTCTAATATTTGTCCTACATTCATACGAGAAGGTAATCCTAATGGATTTAAAACTACGTCTATTATAGTTCCATCCTCTAGAAAAGGCATATCTTCTTCTGGTATTATTCTTGAAATAACTCCTTTATTACCATGCCTACCAGCCATTTTATCACCTGGTTGTAGTTTATGTTTTGTAGCAATAAACACTTTAATTACTTTTAATGCACCCTGAGGAAGATCATCTCCGCTTTGTAATTTTTTAACCTTATTAATAAATCTATTATTTAACTCTAGTTTCCTGCTGTCATATTGATTTTTTATTAGAGTAATCTCATCCATAATATTGCTGTTTTCGATTACTATTTGCCAATATTGCCCTTTCGATAAACTACTTAATAATTCATTATCTATAACTTGACCAGCATTTACTGATTTTGGGCCACTTACAATAGTTTGTCCTAATAAGCATTTTTTAAGGTGCGTGAATACAAAATGATCAATAATTGCTATTTCATCATCTTTATCTTTAGCTAGTTTTTCTATTTGATGTTTTTCAATAGCAATTGCTCTTTCATCTTTTTCAATTCCTCTTCTTGAAAATACTCTTACTTCTACTACAGTTCCGTATACTCCAGGAGGAACATATAATGATGAATCTCGAACATCTGATGCTTTCTCTCCAAAAATAGCTCTTAATAATTTTTCTTCTGGAGTAATAGGAGATTCACTTTTAGGAGTAATTTTTCCTATTAAAATATCACCAGGCTTTACTTCTGCTCCTATATGAATTATTCCTATTTCATCTAAGTTTTTTAAAACATCTTCACTAACATTTGGCATATCACGCGTTATTTCTTCTGGTCCAAGTCTAGTATCTCGTGCTATAACCTCAAATTCTTCAATGTGAATTGATGTAAATACATCATTTCTTACAACATTTTCAGAAATTAAAATTGAATCTTCAAAGTTATAACCTAGCCAAGGGATAAATGCTACTAACACATTTTTACCTAATGCTATTTCTCCTTTATCAATCATTGATCCATCTGCTATAATGTCCCCTTTTGTTATGTAATCTCCTACATTAACCAATGGTTTTTGATTAATACAAGTATTATGATTAGATTTTTGAAACTTATATAAATTATATATATCTACTTCAGGGGCTCCTTTGATTTTAGATGAAATTTTTTTTACTACAATTCTAGTTGCATCTACTTCCTCTATAATTCCATCATTTAATGCTAAAATTGCTGCCCCTGAATCTTTTGCTACTATGGATTCAATTCCTGTCCCAATAATAGGGGCTTCACTAGTAATAAGTGGGACAGCTTGACGTTGCATATTAGATCCCATAAGCGATCTATTAGCATCATCATTTTCAAGAAAAGGAATTAAAGCAGCTGCAACTGATACTACCTGCATTGGAGTAATATCTATAAAATCAATATCTTTTTTATGGGTGAGAACAAAATTACCTGAATCAGTACGGCAATTTACTAATTCTGATATTATCTCATTTTCTTTAGTTAAATCTACGTCAGCTTGTGCAATTTTATATTTTCCTTCTTCTAGAGCAGAAAGATAAACTACTTGATTTGTAACTACTCCATTTATTACTTTTCTATAAGGACTTTCTATAAAACCATACTCGTTAACTTTTGCATAAGTTGCCATTGAATTAATTAATCCAATATTTTGTCCTTCTGGTGTTTCAATAGGACATATACGACCATAGTGGGTTGGATGAACATCTCGCACTTCAAAGCCTACTCGATCTCTACTTACTCCACCAGGACCAAGTGCAGATAATCTTCTTTTATGTGTAATTTCAGATAACGGATTAGTTTGATCCATGAATTGGGATAATTGAGATGTACAAAAAAATTCCTTTACTACTGATACTAAAACCTTAGCATTTATAAGATCATTAGGCATAACAGTATCTATATCTATTAAAGACATCCTTTCTAAAATAGATTTTTCCATTCTAAGTAAGCCAATTTTAAATTGATTTGCTATTAATTCTCCTACTGATCTTACTCTTCTGTTTCCTAAATGATCTATGTCATCAATATTTCCTTTACCATCTTTTATATTAATAATCTTTTTAATAATATGCTTAATATCTTCTTTGGTAAGAAGAGTATTTGTTTTATCTATGTTTAAACCAAGCCTTGCATTAATTTTTATTCTTCCAACTGTAGAAAGATCATATTTATCAGGGTCAAAAAACAAGCTATTAAATAGCATTTTTCCTGCTTCATAAGTTGGAGGTTCTCCTGGCCGTAATATTCTAAAAATATCAATAATAGCTGCTTCGTGATTTTGATTTTTATCTAAGAATAGAGTATCTCGCAAATAAGCATCATTTTTAGATAAAACTTTGAGAGTAAATACCTTTTTAATATTTAATAGTTTTATAGTAGATAGTATATCTTTTGTAATTACTTCTCCTATTCTTGCTAAAACTTCTCCAGTAGAATCATCTATTAAGTCTTTTCCTAAGTAATTCGATAATAACTCATTATCATTAACTAACATTTTAGTTAATCCAGAACTTGCTAATTTTTTAGCTATCCTTGGGGTGATTTTTTGTCCTGCTTCTAATACTACTTCGCCAGTATCTGCATTAATTAAATCTGATTTAAGATATTTTATATTAATATATAAAGGATCAAAATCAACAATCCACCCTGTATTGGTTAAAACAAAACAAATTTTATCATAATAAAAATCTAAAATTTCATTATGATTCATCCCAATAGCCATTAACAATGTAGTTACAGGTAATTTTCTTTTCCTATCGATTCTAAAAAAAATGATATCTTTAGTATCAAATTCAAAATCAAGCCATGATCCTCTATATGATATAATCCTTGCAGAGTATAAAAATTTTCCTGAAGAATGAGTCTTTCCATCATCATGAAAGAAAAAAACCCCAGGAGATCTATGCATTTGAGATACTATTACTCTTTCTGTTCCATTAATGATAAATGTTCCGTTTTTTGTCATGAGAGGTATTTCTCCCATATATACTTCTTGTTCCTTAATGCCATTTATTTCTTTTGCTTGTGTTGCCTCATCAATATCCCATACACTAAGGCGTAAAGTGACTTTTAATGGCACAACAAAGCTTAACCCTCTTTGTTTACATTCTTCAACATCGTATTTTGGATTATCAAAACTATATTTTTCAAATTCTAAAATAGCTTTGTTAGATTGATCTTTAATAGGAAAAATAGATGATATTACTGCTTGCAGGCCTTTATTTTCTCTCTTATCACATGAAGTATTTAATTGCAAAAAATTATTTTCGTAAGACGTTTTTTGAATTTCTATTAAATTTGGCATTGACGCTACTATTTGAATTTTTCCAAAATTCTTTCTTATAGCTTTGTTTATTTTTATGGATTTGTTCATAATTTATTTCTAAGTCTTTATTTATATTCTTAACTAAAATATCACTAAACAAATATTGTATAATAACTAAAATAATGTAATTATTTTAAATAAACTTGTAGACTATTTTAAAAATAATATATTCAATAATTAATTAAAATAATCCCAAATTAATAATTTTTTAGAACATTAATTTATATAGCTAATTTGATTACAAATAAAAAAATTTACCATGATCCCTGCGTGCTATATATAATATTTATATACTTAGTTCTGTAGTAATATTAAAAATATTATTAATTTTTACTTTCTATAAAAAAGACTTTAAATTGAGATTCTTTTATAGATCTAAAACTTATTAAGTTTGATTCACAGCTTTATTCTTATTATATATATAATATGTTGACACTTATTTTTTATTTATAAATATATATTAAGCTACTTTATTTAATTTCTACTTTTGCTCCTGCATTTTCTAATTTTTCTTTAATTTCTTTTGATTGATTTTTATCCACACCCTCTTTTAAAAGAGTTGGAGTTTTATCAACTAAATCTTTTGCTTCTTTTAGACCTAGATTAGTAATAGCTCTTACTGCTTTTATTACTTCTATTTTTTTACTTCCTATTTCTGATAACATTACATTAAAACTTGTTTTTTCTGTAACGGCTGATTCGTTTTCAGCACTAGATGGAACATTTGCTTGGGCTGATGACACTACAGCTGCAGTTGCTGATACTCCCCACTTTTCTTCCAATAACTTTGTTAAATTTGCTGCTTCAATTACAGTAAGTTGTGATAGATTTTCTACTATTTGTTCTAAATCTGCCATAATATATATCTCTATAATTTTATTTATTGATTAACTAATTTTTATTTGAATGTATTTTTATTACTCGTACTAAACTATTTTTTGGTTCATTAATAGTTTGTACTATCTTTAATAACGGAGATTTTATTAAACTTATTATATTACTTCTTAATTGATTTAATGATGGTAATTTTGCCAAGTACATTACTTCTTTTGTGTCTATAATTCTATCATTTATTATTCCTCCTATAATTTTTAAATTATTATTTTGTTTTTTAAATTCGACTATTCCTGCAGCAGCAGCTACTATATCCATAGAGTAAGCTATAGCTACAGGTCCTTGAAACATTTTTGCTGCATCTGAATAATTAATATTTTTCATTGCAATTTTAGATAGAGTATTTTTTACTATCTTTAGATCTACCTCTTGTGCCTTTAATTTTTTTCTTAAAGATGTTATATCTGCAACTGTAAAACCATGATAATGTATGATAATAATGCTATTAGAAGATTTATAAATCTTTTCTAAATTTTTTACTATTTGTTGTTTTTTTAACATTGATAAGATATTTCCTCAAAAAATTTATAATCTAATTTGTTATAGTTGATAAGTTAATTTTTATTGCAGGACCCATAGTGCTAGATAAGTAAATTTTTTTTAAATAATTTCCTTTAGATTCTAATGGCTTTGCTTTTTTTATAGCATCAATAAATATTTCTGCATTTTTAACAAGACTTTCTGTTATAAAAGATAATTTTCCTATCCCTGCATGAATAATAGCTCCTTTCTCTATTCTATATTCTACTTGTCCTTTCCTTATATTTAATACTGTTTTCTTTATATCATTCGTAACAGTACCTAATTTTGGATTAGGCATTAACCCTTTTGGCCCTAAAATTCTAGCTATTTGACCAATAGCTCCCATCATATCAGGAGTTGCAACGCAAACGTCAAAATTTATTTTACTATTATTTTTAATAGCGTCTATTATATCATTAGAACCAACCATTTCTGCTCCTGATTGCTTTGCTTCTTCTATCTTGTCATCTCCACAAATTACAGCAATCTTTAGTTTTTTTCCTGTTCCTGCTGGTAATGCTACTATTCCTTTTACTATTTGATCAGAGCGTTTTGCATCCACTCCTAAACTAATTGCAATGTCTAATGTTTCATCAAAATTAGCATATGATTTCTCTTTAATAAGGGTTATTGCTTCTAATAAAGAATATTCTTTTTTGCTATTAATAGAGTTCTTAGCAGTTAATATTTTTTTTCCTATATTTTGATTCATAGTTTTATAGTTTTAATAAATTATTCATTACTAATTTCTATTCCCATTGAATTTGCACTCCCTTTTATGGTTTTTATTGCAGATTCAATATTATTGGAATTTAAATCTTTCATTTTAATTTCTGCTATTTTTTTACAATCTATATAGCTAACTTTTCCTATAAATCCTTCTTTTTTTGTTGCAGACGAGCCTTTTGGGACTTTAGCGTATTGTTTTAAAAAAAATGATGCTGGTGGAGTCTTAGTAATAAAACTAAAGCTTTTATCTACATATACAGTAATGATCACAGGAATAGGGGTTCCGGGATCAAAATTATTAGTTTGATTATTAAAAGCTTTACAAAATTCCATTATATTTACTCCTTTCTGTCCTAAAGCAGGACCTATAGGAGGAGCTGGATTAGCTTTACCAGCTTCAACTGTTAATTTAATATAACTGCTTATTTTCTTTGTCATTTTATAATATCTTTAAATATATAAATTATTTTAGTTCTATTTTTTTTATTTGAGAAAAATTTAATTCAATAGGAGTAGTTTTGCCAAAAATGGATATAGCAACTTTTAGTTTTTGTTGTTTAGCATTTACTTCATCAACAATACCTGAAAAAGAATCAAAAGGACCATCTATTACCTGTACTTTATCTCCTATTAAATATAAGCTAGCATTATTTGCGTTTTTTGACTCAGCTTCTAATTTTTCAAATATTGATTTAACTTCAGAGTCACTTAAAGCTTTTGGATCATTTTTTGCTCCTAAAAATCCTATAACTTTTGGTACTCCCTTTACTAAATGCCATGCTTTATCAGTCATTTTCATTTTTATTAGCAAGTAACCTGGCATAAACTTTTTTTCAAAGGTGGTGTTCTTTCCTCTCTTTACTCTTTGTGTTTTTATTATAGGCAATATTATCTCCTCAAAATACTCGGACATATTATTCTTTATACTTTGATCCTTTATCATTTGTTGTATGCTTTTTTCTGCTCCAGCAGATGCATGTAATATATACCACTTGGCAATCATAAACAATAACTAATAATTATTTTCCTATATGTAATAAAAAATTTACAATCTTATGTATTCCGTAATCTAATATAAGACTTACTAAACTACATAATAATACTGTAATAATCACAATTAATACAGATGTAAAAAATTCTTTTTTTTCAGGCCAAACTATTTTTTTTGTTTCTTGTTTTACTTGATCTAAAAATTTTAGAGGATGAATCTTTTTCATAACTAACCTTATAAATAAAATGTGCTTTAATTTAGACTTAAAAATTCTTAAAGCAACGCTATCAATTATTACGACTACACTCGTATCATATTACTATCATATGGTCAATATTTTTTTATAAAAACTATATTACATAATTACTACTAACTATTAGTGCAGTATGGTATAAAGTTGTTACAAAACTAACTTAATTGATTTATTTCTTAATATAGATTCTTATTTTAATATTGAAAATTATTTAAATATTTAATGCCTAGAGATATACTACTATTTCTTATAAATATCAACTATATTATTCTTCAATAATTATTATTACTAATTTTAGTTTTATGTTTTAATTACTATAAATAGCAAAAGAATAAAAAATTTTTTGTTTATTAGGGTAGGGCAGCATTAAAAAATATCATGTTTTTGTATTATCTTTGAAATTAATCATGATTCATATATTATTGCAGGAGTGACAGGATTTGAACCCGTACCACCCGGTTTTGGAGACCGGTACTCTACCATTTAAGCTACACTCCTAATATTAAAGCTATACTATGCAATATATAATCACTTCTAATTAAATTTTATATAAAATATTATAAAATTATTTTTACTATTTATATTACTATACTATTTAATTAGGATATAAAGATTATTTTAATATATATAATTATGCTACCATAAAATAAATAATTATATAATTTTATGTTTATATATTAAGGCATTAAACTATTTATTATAATTAAATATTATTGTTTAGTTTTTAATAAATTTTCTACTATATTACTAGGAACTTGTGCATAATTATTAAAAATCATATTATATTGGGCTCTTCCCTGAGATTGTGATCTAAGAGTATTAACGTAGCCAAACATTTCTGCTAAAGCTACATTTGCTGTTATAATTTGAGCATTTGCTCTTTCTTCCATTTTTAAAATTTGACCTCTTCTACTATTTAAATCACCTATAATATCTCCCATATATTCCCTAGGGGTAATTACTTCAACTAGCATTATTGGCTCTAATAATTTAGGACCTGCCTTTGGAATTCCTTCTTTAAATGCAGCCTTAGCTGCAATTTCAAATGCTAACACGCTAGAATCTACATCGTGAAAAGCTCCATCTATTAGTGTAGCTTTAAAATCAATTAAAGGATACCCAGCTAATACCCCTGTGTTCATTATATTCTTTAATCCTTTTTCCACTCCAGGTATGAATTCCTTAGGTATTGCTCCTCCTACTATTTTATTCTCAAAAATAAAACCTTTTCCTACTTCAGTTGGTTCAAATATTATTTGAACTCTAGCAAATTGTCCAGCTCCACCAGATTGTTTTTTATGGGTATAATCAACTTTATAAATTTTTGTGATAGTTTCTCTGTATGCAACTTCAGGGTTTCCTACATTAGTTTCTACTTTAAATTCTCTTTTCATCCTATCTATTAATATTTCAAGATGTAATTCTCCCATTCCTGCTATATTAGTTTGTCCATTTTCATTAGTAAAAACTCGAAAAGAAGGATCTTCAAATGATAATTTTGCTAAAGCCGCTGACATTTTTTCTTGATCAGAACTAGATTTAGGCTCAATAGAAAGCTGAATCACTGATTCAGGGAAATCCATTTTTTCTAAAATTACTCTATGCCCTAATGCGCATAAAGTATCACCAGTAATAGTATTTTTTAATCCAGTAATAGCTACAATATCACCCGCTTCAGCTTCCTTTATATCCTCCCTATTATTAGCATGCATAAGAAGCATTCTACCTATACGCTCTTTGTTATTTTTTGTTGCATTTAATATAGTTTCACCTATTTTAATTTTTCCTGCATAAATTCTAACAAACGTTAAAGATCCTACAAATGAATCAGTCATAATTTTAAAGGCTAAACCGCTAAAAGGACTTACATTATTAGATTCTATTAGCACTTCTTTATCAATTTTTGTATCTAATGCTTTTATAGATGGAACATCTTTAGGGGATGGTAGATAATCAATAATAGCATCAAGCAATGTCTGAACTCCTTTGTTTTTAAAAGCACTCCCACATAATATAGGAATAAATTTACCCATGATAGTTCCTTTTCTTATGCAAATTTTAATTTCCTCTTCTGATAAAATATTATCATTTAAGTATTTTTCCATGATAACATCATCACTTTCCACTATTGTTTCAATTAATCTATGATGATATTCTTCTGCTTTAGGTTTTAAATCATTAGGAATATCATAATAATGATAAGTAGTGCCTAAATCTGTTTTTTCCCAAGATATAGCTTGCATTTTTACTAAATCTATTACTCCATTAAAATGATCCTCTTTACCTATAGGTAATTGTATTACTAAAGGATTCGCTCCTAATCTTTCATTAATCATATCAACGCATCGATAAAAATCTGCTCCCATTCTATCCATTTTATTTACAAAACACATTCTTGGGACATTATATTTATCTGCCTGTCTCCATACAGCTTCTGATTGAGGTTCAACGCCAGCAACACCATCAAATAAAGTAATTGATCCATCTAAAACTCTTAGAGCTCTTTCTACTTCAATGGTAAAATCTACA
>CAYXTI010000020.1:0-22815 GCA_964468495.1 uncultured Rickettsiaceae bacterium
TATTATAATTGGCTCTTTAGCATTTTTATTTTTTATATCTTTGAGAATAGAATCAGAATTTTTAAATATAAAGGATTTAATAAAAAATAATATTTTTTTTAATTTATCTAAAAATATAGAAAATCTAATCTTTTTTAAAAAAAATAATAAGAATTTATAAAGTATTACTAGAAGTTTAAAGTAAATAGATAGACTAATTCCTAAAGATAATGAAAAAAAGATTATAGTAAAAAAAATTAGCAGACTTACTAGAGGTATAGGTTTTATTGTATAGGCTATAACAGATAGTAAATCATAATGACTAATATAATAATTAGCTAATATTCCAACTACGCCTCCTCCTCTTGCGGGCAAGCTATCAATTGTATATTGATTAAATATAATAGTACTAGTTAAAAAAGCTATACACCAGCAAATTAGCTTAAGAAACCATAATTTATTATAGTTATTAATATATATAAGATATGAATAATAAAATAATGATATTGGAATAATATACGCAACTATACCAAATAACTGAAAAAGAATATCTGATAAATATGAACCTAGATAAGAAAGTAAATTGGTAGGAGTATTTGATGTCACTAGATTTAAAGAAGGGTCAATCTGACTATAAGATAATAAAGAAATAGTGATTATAATAGCTAATAATAGTAAAACTATTACACGTACTTTTTTATTAACTAAAATTTTATAAAAACTATTCATAATTAGTCTAATATTTCAGCTATAATAGCTATAACAACAATAAAGAATTTTTAAAACTAAATAACTTATTTAGTTCTAATAGTATTATAATTGAAACATAAGTATATATCATTTTTTTAAAAAAGCTTTTTATATTTTAAAACTCTATAATTAAAACTAACTAAATATATTAAGATATATGATTAATTTATAAATTTTATAGTTTATTGCATTATTATGATAAAGTGGTTTGTAAATAAAGAATCTAATATAATACTTGATACTTCATATGCTAAAAATTTTATTCCTATAATATGCCATTATAATAAAAATACATTAATTGCAAAAGATGGATCATTGATACAAACAATTAAGATTAATAGTTTAAACTCTAGAATAATAAAAGATAATCTTAATAATATGCGTAACATAATTCTAAAATCAATTACTAGCATAATAGATATTGGTCAGTATGGATTATGGATACATACTATAAGACAAAGATATAATATTAACAACATAAGAAATATCAATGCTTATGACAATAAGTTTATAGCTGATACCATTAATAACAAATGGAATGATTTATTGGAATTAGATAGTACATTTATTAATGTTTTATACATTTCTATTGTACATTATCCTTTTAGTTTAAAGATAAACAACATTCAATCATTAATTAATTCATTTTTTTCTAGGGTTATTAAATCTTCTGAACAAAAATTTCTATCGATAGCATGCAGTAATTTAACAAAAACAGTTGATAAAATCATCAATGATTTAAATTCATACGATATAGAAAAATTAGGAATATATACTAAAGATAATATATATTATTCTAGAAATATTGAGTTATATAAATTAATTACTCAATGTAGCGGATCACAATGCCCTTTGCCTAGAGCAGATATTTCTTCTTCTTTATCCAATTTTCATTTTCATATAAAAGAAAATGAATTAAGAATTACTAATAATAAACAAGAAAAAAAATATATATCAATATTATCTTTAAAAGAATTTAGCACTAAAACCAAAGTAATTGATAGGTTAATGCAACTTCCTATAAATCTGATTATTACTGAAATACTATATGTTACTGATAGTAAAAAAGCTATATTACCCTATAAGTATCAAAATTATATTACAAAGCTTAGTAAAGATGAAGAAATAATTAGTACAAAAGAATTGAATAAAATATTAGATATAAATAATAAAGCGATAACTAATACTTTTTTCAATCAACAAATATCATTTATGGTAATAGCAAATTCTAACCAAGAGTTAGAAGATAATTCTAAAACACTATCTCAAGAATTATCAAATATAGGATTAATCCATGTATTAGAAGATATTAATCTTGAAAAAATATTTTGGTCGCAACTTCCATCTAATTTTTCATTTATTACAAAACCATTACCAAAAATAATAGATAATCTTGCAATATTTACAACATTAAATTATTGGCCTATAGGAAATCAATATAATCCTTGGGGCGAAGCTATCACAATTATGAAAACAGAAAACCAAACAAATTATTTTTTTAGTTTTCATGATAAAAAAGCTAATAATAATCTCGCTATTTTTGGAATAAAAGATTCAGGAAAGACCAGTTTAGTTAATTTTTTTATTGCTCAATCTATGAAATTTAATCCTACAATAATTCATATATCTAATGATTTAGATTCAGGAATATTTGCTAAAGTCAATAAAGCTAAGTGGTTTCAAATGATCAAAGAATTATTCAATCCACTATTAGTAGATAATAGTAAGGAATCAGAAGAATATTTATTTGAATTTTTTAAAATTATATCAAAACATTATTTTGATCCATTAACTGAACAACAATTATTAATTTTAAAAAAAGTCGTAAAAGATATTTTATCTACTAATTTAGAGAATAGAGTACTATCAAAAATTATTGAAAATATAAATGAAGCTGAAAATCAAAATAGTCTTAAAAATAGGTTATCTCTATACTCAACTAATGGGAAATATTATAAGGTTTTTGAAAAAAATAAAATATTAACTATTAATGATTCAGATTTCATAGCATATAGTTTGATATCTTTTGATAATAATGATTTTCTAAATCAAAAAAATATCAACGAATATGGAAAAATTGCTCAAATAGAATATGAGCTTAATACAATAAATTCTTTAAAAGCTGGAATTATATTTGCTATGCAATATTTATTAAGTAATACAGAATCACTTAATCCTAAATTACTTGTACTAGATAATATAGATAAAATATTGGACCTAAATTATTATTCATACATTATTAATATAGCAACTAAAAATTTAAAAAAAATAAATGGAGTTTTAATATTTACTGTAAATATAGAAGCATTAGATTTAGCATACCAAAATAATTTAGATTTAACATTTTTAAAAAATATCAGTAGTAATATTTTTTTACCCACAAATATTACAACTAAGAATACAGCAAATATTCTAAACTTAAATAAAAAAGAACTGACTAAGATTCTATCATTAAATATTTTCAACAGAATGTTTTTATTAAAACAAGATAATAACAGCATAGTATTAAATTTTAATATAAATAAATGGCATTCTATAAAAAAAATATTAAAATCAACAGAAGAAGAAAGAAAATTATATAACCAAATAGTTAGTCAAGAGAATAAAGAAAACAAAGATGACTGGATAAATCTATTTTATAGTAAACTTTAGTAATAATAATATATAATAATTATTACTAATAATTTATTATTTTTAATTAATTTTTTATTGATTATAAAATCTAAATAACTATCTATTTTAATATATATTTTAACTTTTAATTTTTATACCATTAATAAAAAATAGTATTTTTAATACTAGCATCGTTACTACACTACATATTAAAAATTATTAAAATGGCTTTATGATTTAGGTAAATAAAGTAATATTATTTATAATATAATATATCAATTATATTATAAATAATATTTCTCAATTATTTATGAAAATAATAATAACAGGTATAATTTTATTATATATAAATATAATACCTATAAATATAGCACCTACATATGCTGTTGAAGAAGAATGGGAAGGAGAAGTGCGTTCTTATCCTAAATTAGCTATCTTTCCCCCTTGGGGGAGAGGAGATGGTAGGGGAACAAAAACATGTTTATATAAAAAGCATTTTCCTTATCCATTAGTACCATATTATTCTCATTTATGTGGTGAAAGAGCACAAGAAAATAGCTATTCTACTCCTAAAATTAGAGTTAGAGGGCAACAATGTAATGCTTTATTCTGCTGGACAACTAATAATTTATTAAAATGGGATGGCCAATGTGTTACGCTTGGAGGAGGATATGGATTCCCATTACATAGAATGTGCGCTAGAATTGCAAATCCAGAAAATATTGAAGAAAGTATTCCTGCTGACCCTGGTTATACCAGGGGAATACATTTAAACTATTATGGAGAAAGAGAAAATGATGAATTAACTGAGCTTGAAACAGGAGAAAAGGTATTATTTGATAAACCAAAGATATGCCTTTATAGAGACCCAGCATTTTTAAGTCTTGAAGATGGTTTTGACCTAATGGATCTTAATCCTAATAAACAATCTATGCATAGAACTAAGGAAGTACATCATGTTATTAGAGTAATAATACTAATAACAGATAGTTTAATAAATTTATCAGTAACTGGTCCAAAACTAGTTAATGCTATTGTTTCAGCATTAGGCGGCGATGGTGAGGGGGTAATATCATCAGTATTTTCTGTAATAGCCGATATCTTAGGTTTTTTTATTAAGATAATTGAACTTTTCGGACAGCTTATCATTATAATATTAGAATATATTGGTCAAATAAACAGAGCGGTTGATGATTATATATATGGATGTTCTGAGATTGAGATTGGTCCTTATCCTCCACCATTTTTGCCTAAAATAGGATCTTTAAAAGGAAGAGCAACAGTACATAAAATTTGTCAAAGAGGTTCTGATGGTAAAAATGTATTATCTACAGAAAGTAATGAATGTGTTGATTCTAAAATACGTAATAATGCAATACATAATAGTATTAGGGTTAGTTATGATAATTTTATTCCATTTTGTACAAAGGATGATGAAGATCCAATGCAAATAGACCACTGTGTAAAATTGAATAATAATAACCATTTAAATATGACAACAAAAGAGCTATACAATATAAACAAAGGGATTATTAAAAAATGTACAAATAATGATAAATCAGAAGGCGTATGTGTAGAAACTATGATTAATCATGTATGTAATAGCTTATCTGAAGAAGAAGCAGATTGTAGAGAAGGTTTTAGATTTGTATATGCCCTAAAAATAGGGTCTTATTATATTCCTAATGTATATTACAAACATGATGTAGAAGATTGCAATGCTTTGAATAATAATGGAATATGTCAACAAGTATGGGGTATTAATAGTGGAGAATATATAGATATATCATTAAATTTTAATGATATATCTAATAATTTTTTAGATAAAGCAACTCCATTAGAAAAAAATTTTTCACTATATAATTTACAACAACAAGAAAAAAAGTTAACTGCTTCAATTGCTAACATTGAAACGGAAAGAGTTAATAATGATGAAATCTTTATACAAGGGACAAATCAAATCTGTGTTTTTATAGAATCAAATGATTCTTCAAATTTAGTAGGATGCATAGAAAGAGCAAAAATTAATAAACCTGAATTATACGAATGTAATAGTCATTATAACTGTTCATCAACATATAAAAATCCTAAATTTGTTGTATCTATTACAGAAGGAGAAGATAAACTTACAACAATCACTCAACCAAAATCTATACATAATAAAGTATCAGCAAAACAAGGAAGAGATGTAGCTAATTTAGCTGGATATGAATTTAATTCATTTATTACTGACAAATCATTTATTAGAGCTCCTTTTGATGGTCCTGGCTCTGCAAATCCAAGTAGTATTTTAGGAACCTATTTATCAAAAAAAGATAACACTTATATAACAAAATATGAAGAAATTGTAAATAATGATTATAATGCGATATATTTATTTGGATTAGAATATAAGGATGGTTTTTATGTTAGAGGAGGGGTATATGGTTGCATAGATAATACCAATAATAATCAATGTCCTATTGATCCTACCATGTGTGTACTATCTCAACTAACAAATACTGATGTAGTGAATTGCTCAGAATTTAATGATAAAATAAGAAAATATCCTGATATTAAAGTCTGTTCTACAGAAGATATTGAACATAATTGTAATAAAGATAGTATAGATACTATAACAAAAGAAGGAAAAGAAATAATTAATATAAAAAATTGTACAATAAAAGAAAACAATATGAATTATTATTGTTATACAAGTCCTAATAATCAAGAAATCTGTAATGTTAGTTATGATCCAATGCTTCGTAAATATCCTTTACCACCAAAAACAAAAACAGATCCAGCGATACTTAATGCATCAGAATATTATGATACCAAAATAGGAGCTCCTATGAAGTATTTACAAGAAGGAAATACCAATATTCAGGAATTAGTAACTGGATCTTATTCTAATAATACAGAAGATAAATTAAATCAATCTGGAACTAATTATAATAAAAATAAATATGGACTTAGGAATAAAACCCCAGAAGAAATGGGAATGTGTGTAAAGATAGCAACTATTAGTAAGTGTGAGGAAATTTCCTCTAATTCTAAATCTGCATTAGAAGATAATGGCAATGCTTTTTGGACTAGTGCTGAAATAGGAGAAATATCAAATGGGACCTGTGCTCCAGGATATACACATGATAAATCATTAGGAGAATTAAAAAGATATTGTATGTATACAAATAATGGACTTGCTAAATTTGAGGAAGTAAAAAGAAATTTATGCAAAAAAAACGCTAATTGAAATAAATAATAATTTTTCTATCATAAAGAATTATTATTTAAATATATAATCAATGATCTCTTATGGTAGCATCAAATTTTTTTTGCATTGTTAATATAATCTTTACTTGTAGATCATCTATTTCTTGTTTATTTAAAGTTTTATATCGATCCTGAATAATAACAGAAACAGCTACTGACTTATGATACAAAGGAATATTATCTCCAATATATATATCAAAAAGATTTACAGATTGAATTAACGTTTTATCAATATTTTTTATTGATGTAATTAAATCCCCAACTGGGATAATATCTTTAATAATAAAGGCAAAATTTCGTACTACTTTTTGATAATCAAAAGAAATAAATTGTCTTTTTTTTCTATATTCTTTTTGTTTTATAGGTAAATCATCAATATTTAACTCTAATGCTAATATATCTACCTTAATATTTAAGGCCCTGAGTATGCTAGGATGAATTTGACCAAAATATGCTATAATATTTTTACCTAAATTAATACTAGCTGATCTTGTGCTTTGAAAGTAACTAGGAATATTATTATTTTGCATTATATTACAATTATTAATATCTATACCTACATATAACAAAATTGATTCTATATCAGCTTTAATATCAAATAAATCAAAAGATCTACTATTATAGATGGTTTCTTCAGTAGTAAGACCAGTACGAATTGCTGCTAATTGTGTAATTTGAGAATTATCAAAAAAAACTGGACCTATTTCAAATAAAGATAAATTTTTAAATGACCTATTAATATTATGTCTAGCAACTTGAATTAGATTAGCTATAATAAGGGGGCGCATATAATTTAATTCTGAACTAATAGGATTAACTATTGTCAATTCTTTTGTAGTAGTAGTAAAAAGTTGTGCAATATTTTTATCCATAAATGACCAAGTAATCACTTCATTATAACCATTACAAGCTAGAATTCTTTTAATATCAATAATTCTTTTATGGGTATCAGGAATTATTTTTGTTTGATTTATAAATGACAACTTTTTTTCAGGTATTTTGTTATACCCATAAATTCTAATAATTTCTTCTACAATATCTTCTTTTATAGATATATCTTGCCTCCAAGTTGGCACTTCAATATCTATTAATGTATTATTATTTATATTGGTACAAATAAAGCCTAATTTTTGCAAAATATCAATAATTTGCTGATAATCTAATTGTATATTAGTTATTTTATAAAAATAACTAATAGGAAAAGCAATTTTTCTACTTACTAAATCTTTATTATTGGTAAAAGATAATAAAGATGCTTCCCCTTGGCATAATGCTATTATTAAATCAGTAGCATAATTTAAAGCCTTAATAGCAAAATTTTTATCGACTCCTCGTTCAAATCTATGACTAGATTCAGTATTAATTAACAATCTACGATTAGTCCTCATAATAAAATGAGAGTTAAAATTTGCTACTTCTAATATAATATTAGTTGTATTCTTAGTACAAGCACTTTTTTGACCTCCAATTATTCCAGCTAAGCACTGCACATCATCTTTATCACTAACTACAATATCCCCTGAATATAATTGATACTCAGACTTATCTAAAGCATAAAAATTTTTACCATTACTATTATTCAATATTGATACAATCAATGTTTGATTAATTTTAGACTTATCATATACATGCATTGGTTGACCAAAAGTTATCATTATATAATTAACTATATCAACTATAGGAGAAATAGATTCTATACCAATATTATTTAAATAACATTGTAACCATAGGGGGGTAGTAATATTATTGTTAATATTACGAATTTCTCTTATTCCATAAAAAGAACAAGCATCATTATCTATAACTTTTGAATAAATCTTAGATTCAAAAGTTTCATTTGTTTCAATTTTTGGCAGTAAAGTTAATGTTCCTATTCCTGTAGCTGCTAAATCACGAGCAATACCATATACACTAAGACAATCAGATCGATTAGGGGTTACATTAACTTCAATTACTATATCATCTAACCCAAGATATTTTGCTATTGTGTCATTAACAATAGCATCCAATGGTAACTCTATTATTTTATCTTGCTCAGATGAAATATTTAATTCAGCTGCTGAACAAATCATCCCAAAACTATCCTTTCCTCTAATTTTAGTAGATTTAATTTTCATTTTATTACTTGGAATAACAGTTCCAACTGAAGCAAAAACAACCTTTATTCCTGGTTTGATATTTGGGGCTCCACAAATTACCTGTAATATTTCATTTCCAGTATTAACCTGACAAATTTTAAGTGTGTCAGCATTAGGATGATTTTCAACATTCATTACTTCTGCTACTCTAAAATACTCTAAATCCTGAGCTAAATCATTGATATTTTCTATTTCTAGTCCTATCATAGTAAGTTTGTTACTAATTTCTTCTACTGTAGCATTAGTATTTAAAAATTGTTTTAGCCATAAAAAAGTAAATTTCATTTACTTAACCCTCCTGCTATGCTAGGAATATTAAATAAATCAAAGTTATAATGTTTTAACCATCTTATATCCCCTGTAAAAAATTGTCGTAAATCTTTTATGTTATATTTAAGCATAGCAAATCTTTCAATCCCTAAACCAAATGCAAATCCTTTATAGATATTAGGATCGATATTAACATTAGTTAATACTTTAGGATGCACCATTCCACAACCTAAGACTTCTAGCCATTTATCTTTTTTATTCATTTTGATATCTACTTCAGCTGATGGTTCCGTAAAAGGAAAATAGCTTGGCCTAAATTGAATTTCAATATTTTTCTCAAAAAAAGTAGTAATAAAATCAGTAATTATATATTTTAAATGACTCATATTAATATCTCTATCAATAACTAATCCCTCAATTTGATGAAACATCGGAGTATGAGTTAAATCTGAATCAGCACGATAAGCTTTTCCATAGGAAATAAAACGAAAGGGAGGTTTTTCTTTTTCCATTACTTTTATTTGCACTGAAGATGTATGAGTTCTAAGTATTTTAGATTTATAACTTACTTCTTTTAAATAAAAAGTATCATGCATTTGTCTAGCTGGATGATATTTATCTATATTAAGGGCAGTAAAATTATACCAATCAGTTTCTATTTCAGGGCCACTTTTTATATTGAAATTATATTTTGTAAAAACTTGTATAAGTTCTTCAATACACTGAGTAATAGGATGAATATTACCTCTATTAATTGATCTTGCTGGAATAGTTAAATCAATTCTTTCTTTCTCAAACTTTTCTTTTAATATTTTATTTTTAATCTCTTCTGTTTTTAAATCTATTATTACTTTAATTTTTTGTTTAATTACATTAATAGTTTTTGCATATTCTTTTCTTTGTAAAATATTTAAACTACTAAGCTTTTTAATTTCTTGTTGAATAACACTTGATTTTCCTAAAAACTCAACTTTTATTTGGTGTATTTCTTGTAAAGAGTTAATAAAATTTATTTTTTTCTTCACAATATTCACTATTTCATTTAACATACAACTACTCACTAATAAAGATTATTCAATCAATGTTATATTACTATTATTTTAATAAATAAGGTACTAGTGATAAATGTACTTTTTTATGAATATATTTTTATACTTTCATAAATAATAAACATTATTGCTTATAAGCTTTGCAAATTTTTTTAATAATTATAACTCTTTAAGATAACCTATCTTATAATATTTCAATAATAACCGAACAACAACCTATAAAAATAACATTATGGTCCTAAATTGGTTAGTTATGATAGATTGTTTATTGTTAATAAAAAATATTAATTATAACCAATAAACTAATAACATCTTATTTATATTAATGAGAATAATACTCAACAATTTTTCTAAAATCAGCAGTAAAAGGGTAAGGAATATCTGCTATAAAAGGAATTCTAATAAATTTTCCAGACAAATTTGTTGAACCATAAGATAAATAATCAGGAATAGCTCTCTCTTGTTTTTCTATTGAAGCCGCATAAATTGGGATTTGTTTTGACGATTCCTTTAATTCTATTAAATCACCAACAAACAATTTTTGGCTGGCAATATTGACCTTTTTTCCATTAACCCTTATGTGCCCATGAGAAACTAACTGTCTTGCAGAAAATATAGTAGGAGCAAAATTAAGACGATAGACAACTATATCTAACCGCCTTTCCATTAATCCTGCAAAATTCTCAGCTGTGTTTCCTTTCATTTTATTTGCAAAAGTAAAAGTATTTCTAAACTGCTTTTCTGTTATACGACCATAATGTGCCTTTACTATTTGTTTAGCACGTAAGTGTAAGCCATAATCAGAACTTTTTTTCGATTTTTGCCCTATCCCATGCTGCCCTGGAGGATAATTTTTAACATGCACTGCATCTTTACTTTCTCCCCAGATACTTTTTCCTAACCTTCTACTTACTTTATATTTAGCGCTAACAACTTTTGTCACTAATTTAATACAACTTAACTAATTAAAATAAACTTAATAAAATCTAAGCAACATTTTATATCCAGATAATAAAATGTCAAATAAAATTTTTGATAAATTGATATAATAGATAAATTTATTATTTAAGGTAAATAATACTAAAGAAAATCTACCACAGACCATAATAACCAAAAATAAATATCTCTTTAGGGAATAAAACCTATATGGTATAATTTACTTTATTCAATTAATGATTACTAATTTTATATCAATAAAGTAGTAATATTTTATATTAAAAACTCTACTAAAGAAATAAGATCTATATAATTAGAAAAATTATCTATGTTTAATAAAGATTATACAGCTTGGTGGGATAAAAGCGGAGAATTTAAGCTCTTACATCAAATTAATCCCCTCAGAGTTAAATATATTAGTAATAAAATTAAGGAACATTTTAATACTGTTAATAATAATTCTATACTACTAAATAGTCTTACTCTAATAGATATAGGATGCGGTGGAGGCTTAATATGCAGTGAAATGAATAAACTTATTACGAAGATAACAGGTTTAGATATACACTTAAATAATATAAAAGCAGCTATGCAATATAATGAAGAACATAAATTAAATGTTAATTATATCCATTCTACTTTAGAAGAACATGTTTTATTAAACAAAAAATATAATATAGTTCTATGCCTTGAAGTAATAGAACATGTTAAAGATCCTAAATCCTTTATATATCATTTATCTCAGTTATTAGAACCTAATGGTATTATGATTATATCTACTATTAATCGTACTATAAAAGCTTACTTTTCAACTATTCTATTAGCCGAATATATATTAAACTGGATTCCTAAAAGCACTCATTATTATTATAAATTTATTAAACCATCAGAATTATATACTATGATTAGCCCTTACAATTTAACATTAATAGAATTAAAAGGGCTTTCATTTAATATCTTATCACAAAGTTGGGTCCTATCAAAAAATATAGATATTAATTATTTTGCATGCATAAAAAAAATATAATACCTATTATTTAACATCTTGCCATATTCTATTCTTAGCAATATAAGAAAAAATAGAGAATATAATAATAAAAATTATTACCTTAATGCCTAAAGATTTACGATCCTCCATCTCAGGCTCTGCTGCCCATTGTAAAAATATTGTTACATCTTTTGCCATTTGTTCTACACTCCCTACAGTTCCATCTATATATTCTACTTGATTATCTACTAAAGGAGGAGGCATAGCTATTTGCTGTCCAGGAAAATATAGATTATAATACAGCCCCTCCATAACTTCAAAATTACTTGGCTGAATAGTATATCCAGTAAGAAGAGAAAATATATAATTTGCCCCATCAGGTCTAGCCTTTACTATTAGAGATAAATCAACAGGAAATGCACCATTATTTAATAATCTTGCCAATTCTTGATTTGGATAAGGAGAAACAAAATGATCTGATGGAAGAGCAGGGCGCTCAAACATTTCTCCATCTTCATTAGGCCCGTCTAGAACTTTATAATCTTTAGCAAATTGGACAATTTCTTCTTCTGAAAATCCTAAACTTTTTAAATTTCTATAATATAAATTACTCAGTCCATGACAACTAGAACAAACTTCCGTATAAACTTTTAATCCTCTTTGCGCTGCTTGACGATCAAATTTACCAAATATCCCTTCAAATGGCCATACAAGCTGTTTAAGTTTAGCACTATTACTTGCTTGAATAGATGAGGAGGTCATTGTAATAATTACTAGTATTAATATATGAGCACAAATAAATTTTATATATTTATATAAAATAGACATATTAGTATTATATCCCATTCCTACTATTTCTCATTCTTATTAGTTAAGAGATTATTCTGTTCATTACATGGTGCTGTTGTTTTTTCGAATTTTCCTATAAATGGAAGTACAACTATAAAATGAAAAAAATAATAAAAAGTAGCTATTTGACTTATTATAATATAAGGTTGCTCGGCAGGTTGTCCACCAACATAGCCTAATACTACACAATCAATAGTAAATATAAAAAAAAACCATTTATAAACTGGTCTAAAAATACTACTTCGCACAGGTGATTTATCTAACCATGGGACAAAAAACAGTATTAAGATACTACTAAACATTAATAGCACTCCTCCAAGTTTTGATGGTATAGCCCTTAAAATTGCATAAAAAGGCAAAAAATACCATTCAGGAACTATATGGGCTGGAGTAGATAACGGATCTGCTGGAATATAATTATCTGGATGCCCAAGTAAATTAGGTTGATAAAAAACAAAATAAGCAAAAATAAATAAATAAAAACCAAAACTAAATAAATCTTTTATAGTATAATATGGATGAAAAGGTATCTTATCTTTATCCTTTAAATCTAACCCAGTAGGATTATTTGATCCATGCATATGCAGCGCCCACACATGTAGCAATACAAAGAAAAAAATAATAAAAGGTAGCAAATAGTGCAAAGCAAAAAATCTGTTTAATGTTGGATTTGCTACAGAAAAGCCTCCTAATATCCAAGAAACTATGCTTGACCCAATAACAGGGATAGCAGAAAACAAATTGGTAATCACTGTAGCTGCCCAATAACTCATTTGCCCCCATGGTAATACATAACCCATAAAAGCAGTAATAATCATAATTAGAAAAATTAATAACCCAATATGCCACAATAATTCCCTAGGATACTTATAAGAACCATAATATAATCCACGAAAAATGTGTAAATATACTGAGACAAAAAACATTGATGCTCCGACAGAATGCATATAACGTATTAGCCATCCATAATTAACATTACGCATTATTGCTTCAACACTATTAAACGCATGATCTACATGAGGAGTATAATGCATGGCTAATATTATTCCAGTAATAATTTGAATTACTAAACCTAACCCAGATATTACACCTAAATTCCATAGATAGTTTAAGTTTTTAGGAGTTTTATATTGTTTAAAATGACCTAAAAAAGAAAAAATAGGTAATCGATAATCAATCCAAGCTATAACTCCTTTATTATTGCTACTTTTATTTTTTTTTAAATCTTCTACATTCATTATTATCCAATTTTAATTTTAGTATCTGAAATAAATTCATATGGAGGAATTTCTAAATTAATTGGAGCAGGACCTTTTCTAATTCTTCCAGAGGTATCATAATGAGACCCATGACATGGGCAAAACCAACCTTTAAAATCCCCTTGATTTGATAAAGGGATACAACCTAAATGAGTACATACACCTATTAGAATTAACCATTTTTCATACCCTTTTTTGACACGATTTGAGTCTAACTGTGGATCTTTTAAAACTGATTGTTTTGTTTCTTGTGCTATTTTTATTTCATTTTCAGTTCTATGCTTAATAAAAATAGGTTTTCCTAACCATTTTACAGTTAAAACCTGACCTGGTGATATTTTTGATATATCAACCTCAATTGTTGATAAAGCTAACACATCAGCAGATGGATTAAAAGAATCTATTAAAGGAATAGTAACACAGACTGCACCTATTACAGTTAAACTACTTGCCATTAAAACCATAAAATCTCTTCTTGTGCTACTAGAATCAGGATTTTTTATCGGTTTATTATTTTCAGGTTTAGTTAAAAGATGATTTTCTGACATAATTTGTTTATAAACACTAACTTATAAAATATATAATAACTAAATAATACTATAATAAATTAATACAATAATAAATAATTCTTTTTTATAAAAGACAGTATAGAATATTGTTATATTATAGGCAATAACATTTAATAGTACAAAAAAAATTGATAAAACTTATTATTTTATAACTTAAAGCATAATTATATTGTGACTATTTAATATCTTATCATCAATATATTTATGGTTGAGCATAAGGATCATATTCTTCATTATTGCCTGGTAATAAATCAATAAAAGATTTTTCTAAATTTTGTTCATCTTCTTGTTTTTTATATTCGGGAGGATTGTTAAGACATTGCCAAAACCTAGAAAAATCTTTTATCATAGGAACACAATTCTGTGCTACTGATTTAGTTTCATTAAATGCTTGAAATATTACAGTTTGTACAGGCTTAATTAAATTTGCTTTTGATAAGCCCTGAAATACCCAATAGGTTACTAGTATTATTGTAACAAATGTTGCTATATAAAAAGGTTTTAATGTAGTAAATATCCCTATTACTACAGGATTTAAAAAAATTTTTTTTATTTGATTAAAGATATTAGATAAAAAACTTGATAACATAAAAAATTAATTTTCTTACCATGTTTACTAAAAAATGTACTAATTTTATAAAACTTAGCTATAAGCTTAGCTATATTTGTCTATTTATCATAAACTTTTTTTACCTTAAACTTGTTTTGAAATATATTTGTGACATTTAGGTAATTTTCATAATATTTTATAAAGAAAATAAGTCTTGCATAGTATAAAGAGCAGCTTTTTTACCTATTATCCATTTTGCTGCTGCTAATGCTCCTATAGCAAATGCTTTACGAGTAAAAACTGTATGTTTTATATTAATTAAATCATAATCACCAGTAAATAAAACATCATGTTGTCCTATTATTTGACCTGCTCTAATCGATGAAAAATGAATATTTGAAAAATAACTATTGTTTTTTTTTATACTATTAATGGCATTAGCAATCATTAATGCTGTTCCAGAAGGGCTATCTTTTTTTGATTTATGGTGAAAATCTAAAATTTCTATATCATATTCTTTTAAAATCTGAGAAGTTTTTTTTGCTAAATCTGCAAGTAAATTAGCTCCTAAACTAATATTAGGAGAATATAATATTGGTATTTTTGTAGCTGCTTGCTCTAACATAGAAAAATGCTGTTTTGTATAACCTGTAGTTCCTATTACTAAATGTGTTTTATATATTATTGCTTCTGCAATTAATGTTTTTAATGCATTAGGAGCAGAAAAATCTATAATTACATCAGACTTTTTACAAGCCTCAGTTAATTTTTCTTTTACATTAACACGAGTTATTTTAGCAATTAGAGCAACGTTACCTTTCTTACAACTTATAGCATTGGCTATTGCTATTCCCATTTTTCCGTCAGCCCCTTGTATAGATACCTTAATACACATTTACATTATCGATATTTTATAAAAAATATATTATATTTGCCATTTTTCTTTTAATTTATTTAGAGTTCCATCACTTTTTAGATCTTCAATAATCTTATTAATATTTTGTTGCAAAGGAGAATTCTTAGGCATAACTATGCCTAAATCAGAATTTAAGTAATCAATTATAAAAAACGTTAAAGAATTATCTAATAGCACAAATCTTTTAGCTTGAGATGTTTCTATAATCATAGCATCAATTCTATCTACTTTTAATTCTTCTAATAATTCTAAGTTACTGGATAAATTAACAAGATTAATATGATATTGTTTTGATAGATCACGCATAACAAAACTCCATATTGACCCTAATTGAGTTCCAACATTTTTATTATCTAAATCTTCAATTGTAAATATTTGATTTGTTTTTTTATATAAAATTGATGCCTTTTCGCTATGATATGAGTTAGAAAAATCTGCTCTAGGTTTTCTTAGCGGAGTAATTGTGATACCTGAAATTACCAAATCTACTGATTTATTGTTACTTAAGGCAGCAAGCAACCCATGAAAAGTCATATCTTTAATAACAATTTCTTTTTTTAATCTTTGAGCTATTTCTTTAATTAAATCAATATCAAAACCAATAATTTCATTATTACTATAAAATTCATAAGGAGGGTTATCTGCACTTGTTGCTACAATAAGAGTATTATTACCTTTTTCTTGTTCTGTACAACCGCTTATTGATAAAATAACAATTATATAAAACAATATTTGACAACATTTATACATTGAAAATACTTTAATTAAATTCTTTATTTAAAACAGCTACAAACTGTAAAAGTTAATTATATATTATTAAATATAATTTTTATATTATTTTTGTAAAACTATAAAAAATTTATTAAAGCTAAGAATTCTTTTGGCATTTTTTGATTAAACTCAAGTAATTTTTTATTTGAAGGATGAATAAAACTTATATAATATGAGTATAATAGCTGATGTTTTATTAATAATAATTGCTTTTGTATTTCCACAGGAGAACGAAATATTTTTCTATTATTATGACCATAGGTTTGATCTCCCACTATTGAATTGCCAATATAACTCAAATGAACTCTAATTTGATGAGTTCTACCTGTCTCTAGTTTACACTCTACAAGACTAAATAACCCATTAAACACTTTTATTGTCTTATAATAGGTAACAGCATTTTTCCCGTTATTATTAACAATAGTCATTTTCATTCTATTCAACTTACTACGACCAATTTTTAGATCAATTACACCTTTCTGAGGATTAATTATCCCCCATACTAAAGCCATATATTTTCTTACTAAAGTTCTTGATCTCAATTGATTTGCTAAATGCTCATGAGCAAAATTATTCTTTGCTATAACCATCAAACCAGAAGTATTCTTATCAAGACGATGTACTATACCTGCTCGATTTGTCCCTCCAATATCTGATAAATTATTAGTATGGTATTTTAAAGCATTTACTAAAGTAGTATCATTATAAGATTTATCATTAGGAGGATGAACAACCATATTATTAGACTTATTGATTATTATTAAATCATTATCTTCATATAATATATCTAAAGCAATTTTACTATGTGGTAATATTTTTTTTTTATTGTCTAATATATCTAATACTATTTTATCATTTTGCTTGACTAATGTTGACAAGTTAACAATAATTGAATTGTTAAGCGAAACTTGTTCATTTTTTATAGCTTTTTGCACTTGATTTCTTGATAAATAGGATACACTGCTTAGCATTTTATCAATTCTAGTATCATTCATTATTTCTGGTACTATATATGTGTGTGTAGTCATATGATTTCTCAATGTAAAATCGACCAATTTAAAAAAAATTTAGAGCATTTAATATGGCTAAAAGCCATAGGTATAGATCACTACTGCTACGATAACAAAAAAATTGACTACAATTTAGCTGCAAAATTATTAAATGTAAATAATAATATTAACTGTAAAAATAATGCAAAAAATCAAGACTCTAAAAAAGAAAAAACATTAGAGATAATAAAAAATAATAGCCAAGATGAAGCTAGTAATTCAAGAAAATTAGTTGATAATATCTCTACTCTTGACCAGCTAAGAAATGAAGTTAAAAAATTTACAGGCTGCAAACTAAAAAATTTTGCTTTAAATACTGTATTTGCTGATGGAAATCCAAAATCAAAAGTAATGTTAATAGGAGAAGCACCTGGGGCTAATGAAGATAAATATGGGATACCTTTTTGTGGAGAAAGTGGTAAATTATTAGACAAGATGCTTGCATCCATAGGCCTAAGTAGAAAAAATAATGCCTATATTACTAACACTGTTTTCTGGCGTCCTCCTGCAAATAGAGCTCCAACAAATGAAGAAATAAAAATATGTAAACCTTTCGTGGAAAAACATATTGCATTAATTAATCCTAAATTAATTATATTAGTAGGGAATACTGCTATTAACTCTCTTCTTAATGAATCAAGAGGCGGTATTAGTCATATTAGAAATAATTACTATCAATATAGTAATATATATATCAATTACAATATTACAACTACAGCTATTTTTCACCCAGCTTATTTATTAAGACAACCAAAGAAAAAAAAAGAAGCTTGGTTTAATTTAATGAATATACAACATTATCTCAAAGAGATATTATAATATTTTCTGCTAAAAAACAAAAAGTAGGTAATAAATATATGAGTAAAGATCTTAATAGTAACAATGAAGAATTAGCTGAATTAATAATCAAAGGAAAAAAATTTAAGCTACCAATAAAAAAAGCATCAGTAGGGCAGAGTGTTATAGATATAAGCAAATTATATAATCAAACTGGTTATTTTACATATGATCCTGGGCTAATTTCAACTGCGTCATGTTGTTCAGAGATTACATATATTGATGGAGAATTAGGAATTCTACGTTATAGAGGTTATGATATAAAAGAACTTGCTAATAAAAAAAATTTTTTAGAGGTATCATACTTACTATTATATCAAGATTTACCAACAGATAAGGAATACAAATTATATCAAGAAAAAATTACTAATAACATGCTAGTTAACGAGCAAATAAGAAATATTTTTTCAGCTTTTCGTCATTCTGCCCATCCTATGGCAATTATATTATCAGTTGTAGGTTCTTTATCTGCATTTTATCATGATACTATTAACATGGCTTCAGAATATGCCCGAGAAGCGTGTACAATAAAAATGATTGCTAAAATACCAACTATTGCTGCAATGACTTATAAATATACATTAGGACAAGCATTTATTTATCCCCAAGAACATCTAACATTCTCTGAGAATTTATTGCATATGATGTTTGCAAAGCCAAATGGTAAATATAAAATTAATAAAGTATTTGCCAAAGCATTAGATAAAATTCTTATTCTTCACGCTGATCATGAACAAAATGCATCAACTTCAACGGTACGTACTGTTGGATCATCTAAAGCTAATCCATTTGCTTGCGTAAGCGCAGGGATTGCATCTCTATGGGGACCATCTCATGGAGGAGCTAATGAAGCAGTAATAAAAATGTTAACAGAAATAGGTACTACTAGTAATATTAATAAATATATAAAAAAAGCTAAAGATAAGGATGATCCATTCAAATTAATGGGATTTGGTCATAGAGTATATAAGAACTATGACCCTAGAGCTACTATATTACAAAATATTTATCAAGAAGTACTATATGAATTAGGTAATAAAGAAAAACAAATGATGAAAATTGCTATAGAATTAGAAAAAATTGTATTAAATGATGAATATTTCATTAGTAGAAAATTATACCCAAATATTGATTTTTATTCAGGAATAATATATCAAGCTATGGGTATTCCTTTAAATATGTATACTGTACTTTTTGCGGTAGCTAGAACAGTAGGGTGGGTATCACAATGGAAAGAAATGTGGCATTACAATAAAGATATAAAAATTACAAGACCTAGACAATTATATTTAGGACATATAAAAAGGTCATTATAGTTCCATAATAGATATTATGGAAAATAAAAGGGTGTTTTTATACATTTAGGGTTATTTCCCTTCTAATATACCAAGAAAAAATTTTGCTCTCCCTTATACTTATTAAGAGAAATAACAACAACCCCTTCTATCAAGTACTTTTATATGTAGTTCCATCCATTATTAATCTTTATAGGATAAGATTTCTTCTGTCTCCATATTCTTTAGGCTGAACATTCCGTTGGATCTATATAATTAAATACATTCCGTGGATCTATATAATTAAATAATTCTGCCCTCTATCCCTTAGTACTTTCATATTTTGAAAACTCCTTTTGCTAAAAAAATCAGATTAATTTGATTAGTAATAATAACTTTCTGAGGCAACACAATTTAGAGTATATTAATCCCTAGTATGAATTTTAATTATCGATTATTGTAATTTTTTATGATTTTATTTAATATATTTTTTCTCTGCTTCTTGATCAATCAATTTTACTATAAAATAATCTTTTATACAAAAAAAACTATTTCTATCAATAATAGCATTCCTCTCTTTTCTTTATACTGCTACATTAATCATTCTTTTATAAAATAACTTATTATTTCTAATTCTCTAAATTATCTGTTGTCCCCCATTTCATATTATCTTTAACATCTTGAGTAAAAGACAGACCACCTATAACAAACTATAACCTAAAAAATAGGGATAGTTATTTTTTTTATAAATTTTTTTAGTATAATAGCTTGATTAGGTTATATTTTTATATCAAGATTTACCTGATTAAGTAACTTTTTACCGTATTCATAAACAGCATTTATAAACAGATGTGTCCTTATTGATTGCTCAATTTGTTCTTTAATAGGAATAACTATAGCTCTTCTATCAAGTACTTTAATAATATACCATCCATTATTAATTTCTATAGGATCTGATACATCATTTTTTTTCATACTAAATGCCTTATCTCCATATTCTTTAGATGAAACATTATGTAAATTTATGTAATCAGCTATTTCTCCTCCTTTATACTTAGTGCTTTCATCTTTTGAAAACTCCTTTGCTAAATCAGAAAACTTGGCTCCCTTACTTAATTTTCTTTTAATTTGAATTGCCTGATCTTTATCCGAAACTAGAATATGTGCTGTTTTTACTTCTTCTTGTCCTTGAAATGCATCTACTATTTTTTTATATTGATCATTAACCATTTGATTAGTAATAATAATTTTCTGATGCAACAATTCAGAGCGTATTAATTCCTTCTTATGTATTTTAAGCGATTCTAGTAATTTTTTTGATTTTAATATATCTTTTTTCTCTACTTCCTGATCAATTAATTTTGCTACTAAATATTGTTTTATAAAAGCCTGTTTCTCTTCTGCTGATAAATCAGAAAATGATCTTCTTTGGCTTTGATTTCTTTCTTCTTCCATTAAATTAACTATTTTTTGGTAATAACTTATTATTTCTGATTCTGTGATTGTTTTTTTTCCATTCATCATATAAGTTGCTACAACCTTATCACCCTTAGCATCTTTAGCAAAAGACACACCACTACCTATAACAGGTATAACTAAAAAAATAGTTATAGTTATTTTTTTTATAATTTTTAACATAATACCTTCATTTACTAATTTAAACATAATAGCTTTATTTAATTTTATTTATATGCATAATCATATTATCAAAAATAAATCATTTTATCTCAAGATTTACTTTATTAAGTAAATCTTTAGCATATTGGCGATAAGCATTTATAAACAGATGTACCCGTATTGATTGCTCAACTTGTTCTTTAAGAGGAATAACAACAGCCCTTCTATCAAGTACTTTGATAATATACCATCCATTATTAATTTCTATAGGATCAGATATTTCATTTTTCTTCATACTAAATACCTTATCTCCATATTCCTTAGGCTGAACATTTCGTGGATCTATATAATTAGCTATTTCTCCTCCTTTATACTTAGTACTTTCATCTTTTGAAAACTCCTTTGCTAAATCATAAAACTTGGCTCCCTTACTTAATCTTCTTTTAATTTGAACTGCCTGATCCTTATCATCAACTAAAATATGAGCTATTTTTACTTCCTCTTGCCCTTGATACATATCTACAATTCTTTGATATTGATCATTAACCATTTCATCAGTAATATGAATTTTCTGACGCAACAATGCAAGGTGTATTAATTCCCTTTTTTCCATTTTAATCTTTTCTTGTAATTTTTGTGATTTTAATATTTTCAGTTTCTCTGCTACTTCCTGATCAATCAATTTTGTTACTAAATAATCTTTTATCAGACGCTGTTTTTCTTTTACTGATAAATCAAAAAATGATCTTTGGCTTTGATTATCTTCTTCTGGAAACTTAGCAACAAATCTTTTTTTGTAATGACTTATTATTTCTGACTCTGTGATTGTTTTTTTTCCATTCATCATATAAGTTGCTACAATCTTTTCATCTTTAGCGAAAGACACACCACCTATAACAGGTATAACCAAAAAAAAAGATAGAGAAAAGGAAGGGAGAAGGAAAAACAAAAAACCATCATTCAAGAAGTCAAACATAATACCTTTATTTAATTTTATTTATATGAAAAAAAAAAACATCAAAAATAAATCAAACAAACGCAAGATAAACCATATTAAGTAAATCTTTAGCATATTGGCGATAAGCAGAAAAAAAGAGAGGAAAAAGGAGAGAGAGAAAAAGAGGAAAGAAAAGAGGAAGAAGAAAAGAA
>CAYXTI010000021.1:0-1715 GCA_964468495.1 uncultured Rickettsiaceae bacterium
TTATTACCTTTTGATAAATTTAACCATTCTAATTTATCTATCTCCAATTTTTGTTCCTTTAATATAATTTCATATTGGATTTTATCTCTACTATTATTAAGTAAAGATTCAAGAAAAGCAATGGTCCCCTCATTATATTTATAATCTTTATAGAATAAACTAATCTTCTTTAAATCAGCAAAATTATACAACTCCCTTGCTATACACTCATTAGAATATCCCCTATAATAGCTATAACTACCTTCTGATAAAATATCCTTTAATTTATCAAATCTTTTATTAAATGCCAATTTGGTTTTCTTGAAGAATGTTTTCATTAAAGAATTATTACATATTCTAGTCATTTTATCTTGTATCTTTTTATGTCCTTCTTCTAAGATGTTGGATAAATGTTGATCTTGGCTATTATATATATTACTAGTAGCAATAAAAGAAAATAAATCTAAACATTGATCTTTCTTGATATTACCTAAAAAAAAATAAAACCAAGAACGTTTTACTTCCATTCTATCTTTGATTGTTATAGCATTACAGAAAAAAAAGTTGAATACAACCGAGCGTATAGTACATTTAATTAAATCTTCATGTATTGGCATATGGTCTGAAATTAAAAGGCCTTTTTTTATAATATTATTTATTCCTTTTCTAATAGTAGAATCAGCACTTAGTAATGATGCTATAAAATCCCAATATAAAGAACCTAATATATTTTTTTGCTGATTTGACTCATCCTCATATTCTTTATTATTATAAAATGGATCTAATCTATTTTCAAATTTTAACTGTTTAATATCATTATTGAATTTTTGAATAATATCTTTTTGAGTATTTGATATCGTATTTATGCTAAATAATTTTGAGGCAACAAATATAGATATATCATAAAAAATTTTAAATAAATTATCACTATATTCCATTAAATTATCATCGTAAAGATAAGCTAAATCCTTTGACTTCAACAATTTTATAACATCACTTTTATTTGCTGCATAATATCTAACACTATATAAGTCACAGTTAAAAACTGTTTTGACATTACCCCCTAAAGTATAGGTTGAAAAATCGTCATATTGATATACATAAATAAAGCATTTATCTAAATCATAAAACCAGTTTTTCATTTTAATAAGCCACGCAACATCAACCTGATATATATAATTATATTTTTTAACATCATTATTATTATTATTTAAAAAATCAGAATAACATCTATCTATTAACTTCCATTTAATCATAGGATCATGATTATTCACCATACTTTTTTTGAAAACAATATCAAAATCTTCTACTATTTTATCTTGTTCTATATCAACATGATCATTACAATTAATTCTTATTTTGTAATCTTGATCTTTAATAGCATCTTTATGCTCAATAAATGGGAAGTGCAACTTATACAATTTTATTAAATTATGTCTTATGTCATCTATAGTAGCATTACTATTATCTTTTGTAGTTAAAAATATCACAATATCATTATCATATTTTTTAAAACCTGTTAAATCTTTATACAAATTAAACTGAATATTTGATAATTCTAAAGCATCGTTTATAAGTTTCTTATTTTCTAAAACAGCACTATCCAAATCTAATATTTCTTTCCTATCCTTTAATATAAAAATAAGCTCACCTAATTGTTTTTTTAAAGACAATTCCATTTGATTTTTTTCTAAAAAAAAAGAATCATTATCCATACCACTATGCTCCTCTATTAT
>CAYXTI010000022.1:0-2911 GCA_964468495.1 uncultured Rickettsiaceae bacterium
ATTTACCCGACAAAGAATTTCGCTACCTTAGGACCGTCAAAATACAGCCGCCGTTTCCATAATTAGACCGGGCAAGTGTAAAAGACTATAGCTCATTATCAAATTTATCAGTGTCATATGTTTGCTCAGACGTTTCCTTTATTTTTACTATATTTTTGTTATTAACTTTTTATTATTTTAAGTAATTTAATCATAATTTTGTGTAAGTTTTAGTAATTTTTTAATAAATTTGTAATTTTTGTATAAATTTTTAATATTTTTATTAATTTTTTATTATTTTTATTAATTTTTTATTATTTTTTTATTAATTTTGTAACTTTTTGTTACTTTTTTTTAAAAAAACGTTAACGTTTACGTTAATACTGTCAAAGTACAGTCCCAACATCAAAAACAAAAAACTTCAATTTTTCTTTTAAATATTTTAATGGATATTACTTTTTGTATTTAAATACAAAAAGTAATATCCATTGTTGTTTCGGTACATATATAACCAATTGCAATCATAAAGTATTAGGTTTATATTATCTATGGTTAGCTTTAATATTTGGATTTTTTGGAGCTTTGTGTTCTATGATTATTAGAATTGAATTAGCTTCATCTGGAATGAAATTAATTTCCATTGAAAATCAAAATTTCTATAATTTAATTTTCACATTACATGGATTATTTATGATTTTCTTTAATGTAATGCCAGGATTATTATCTGCTCTAGGTAATTATTTTATCCCTATTTTCAATACATCTGCTGATATAGCTTTCCCTAGATTAAATAGTATTTCTTTATTCTTATTGCCTTTAGCATATACTCTTATATTATTAAGTTTAATTAGTGAATTCGGTGTAGGTGCTGGATGGACTTTATATCCTCCTAACAGTACAAGCTCTGGTAGTGGATCTGTTGATGTAGTAATTTTAGCTTTAATTATAACTGGATTATCCTCTTTATTTACTAGTTGTAATTTCCTTACAACTGTATTTCATTGCAGAGTATCTGGTTATCATTTAGGTATTTTACCAGCAAGTCTATATTCTTGGGGAATTATGATTTCATCTATATTATTAATTGTAACTTTACCAGTTTTAACAGGTAGCTTTTTAATGTTAATTTCAGATATTCATTTTAATTCCTTATATTTTGATCCATTGTTTACAGGGGATCCAGTATTTTATCAACATTTATTTTGGTTTTTTGGACATCCTGAAGTTTATGTTATGATTATACCTGGATTTGTAGTTATTAGTGTTATAATTTCCTCATATTCTAACTCACTTATCTTCGGTAATCAATCTATGATCTTAGCTATTGTCTGTATAGCTATTTTAGGTTGCTTAGTATGGGCACATCATATGTTTTCAGTAGGATTAGAAAGTGATACAGTTGCTTACTTTACAACAGTAACAATATTAATTTCTATACCAACCGGTACAAAAATCTTTAATTGGTTATGTACTTACATTGGTTCATACTTTCCATTAGGTGTATCTTATACATCTGCTGCTTTCTTAGTTTCTTTGTTTTTCTTATGTACATTTACTTTAGGTGGTACAACTGGAGTACAATTAGGTAATGCTGCTTTGGATATTTCCTTACATGATACTTATTATGTTGTTGGACATTTCCATTTCGTATTATCTCTAGGAGCTGTTTTAGCACTTGTAGCATCTATGGTTTACTTTCAATTAATATTCTTAGGTAGATTACCACTAAAAGGTTCAAGTATTATAATTATTTGGTCTATTATTTTCTTTACTAGTGTGTTATTAGTTTTTATACCTATGCATTTCATGGGTTTCAATGGTATGCCTCGTAGAATACCTGACTATCCAGATATATATAATTCTTGGAATTCTTTATCTTCAATAGGATCTATATCTGTTTTTGTTAGCTTATTAATTCTTCTTGCAGCTCTATAAGAAAAAAGAGAAGAATTAGTAAAAAATTATATTTGTGTCACAATCAGTAAAAATAAGGCATGCAATAAAAAATAGAGGCTCGGAGATTAAATTGTAATTTTTAACATATCGTTCCAGCAGCCGCGGTAAGACTATTTAAGAGCCGAGTGTCATCCATCCATGCCAGGTATTAAAAGCGATCAGGTAAAAAATATAGAGAAGGGAAGTGTGTTTCTTAGAAAAAAAACTAAAAAGTTTCAGACAAAGTAAAAGTGGATGATCAGCAGATCATCTAAGATATATATAACAAAACTTAACTACTCAAAAAGTGTATACGTTTCTAGCCGACATTGTCCAATTTGAATGGGATGTTCCCTGCAATGTCTATTCGAAAAAGATTTTCATCTTTTTTTGTTTCTAAAAATAAATAAGAATAGATACTAGACTTGACTTATATTCAGTGAGTTTAGATAGGGATTCAGTGCGTTTCAAAATAAAAATATAAAGAAGGGAAGTATATTTCAAACAATGAGGTAAAAAAAAGAGAAGTTATCAACCCACAGGGGGTTGATAACTTCTCTTTTTTCTATATAATTCTGATAATAATCAGGTAAATCAGGTATTCTAAAAGAAGATAAGATTAAGCACATTTTAATTAAAATTAAAATTAAGCACATTTCCATTTAAATTAAACTATAGCTATATATATTAGAGAATTAGATCTGTAACTTTACTTTACTAAAGTAAAGTAAAGTTAGGTATTTAGAATTAACTACTCAAAAAATTCTCTAGAGTTTACTATATATAGAGAATATATATATTAATTTGGTGTAAATCACAGATAAAATAGTTAAATAGTTAAATAGTAAAATAGTTAAATAAACACTCTAAGTTGAACTAACACTGAGTCTCTATGCCTTGAATGGATTACCGGATTAGATACCCGGGTACCCAACGTTTCCATTTATCAGAATTATATTTATAAATATATATTTGTGCTTTAAAGCTCTTAGAATTA
>CAYXTI010000023.1:0-1757 GCA_964468495.1 uncultured Rickettsiaceae bacterium
TTATTACCTTTTGATAAATTTAACCATTCTAATTTATCTATCTCCAATTTTTGTTCCTTTAATATAATTTCATATTGGATTTTATCTCTACTATTATTAAGTAAAGATTCAAGAAAAGCAATGGTCCCCTCATTATATTTACAATCTTTATCGAATAAACTAATCTTCTTTAAATCAGCATAATTATAAAACTTCCTTGCTATACAATCATTATAATAATTCTTATAATAGAGATCAACAACTTTTGATAAGGTATCCTTTCTTTGATAAAAAAGTTTAGGCAATCTTAAAAAATTTTTCTCTAAGAATTTCTTTAGTAAAGAATTATCCTGTATTCTATTTATTTTATCTTGTATATTTTTACATCCTTTTTCTAAGATGTTAGATAAATATTGATCTTTTTTATTATATACATTACTAGTAGCAATAAAAGAAAATGAATCTAAACATTGATCTTTCCTGACATTATCTAAAAAATAATCAACCCAAGTCTTTATTATAAAAGGTTTTACGTCATATGTAGCAAGATTACAAAAAATAAAATTTGATACAACCGACGATATAGTACATTTAATTAATTCTTCATATAATGGTACTGGACTACGGTCTGAAATAAAAAGGCCTTTTTTTATAATATCATTTACTCCTTTTCTAATAGTAGGATCAACATTTAGTAATTTTACTATAAAATCACAATATAAAGATTTTAATATATTTGTTTGATTAACCTTATCCTCACATTCTTCATTATTATAAAATGCATCTAAGCTATTTTCAGATTTTAACTGTTTAATATCATTATTAAATTTTTGAATAATATCTCTTTGAGTATTTGATATCGTATTTATGCTAAATAATTTTGAGGCAACAAATATAGATATATCATAAAAAATTTTAAATAAATTATCACTATATTCCATTAAATTATCCTCGTAAAGATAATCTAATTCATTTGACTGCAACAATTTTATAACATCACTTTTATTGCATACAGAATATTTGCTACGCAATTCATAATTTAAAACTTCTTTCCTAATACCGCCTAGAGTATATTTTAAACATTTGTTATAGTCATGTATATAAACCCTGCGTCCTGATTCATAAAAAAAGTTTTTCATATGAAGAAACCACACAATATCAACCATATATATATATATCATATTAACCTCAGTCTGATTATCATTAGAATAACATTTAACCCCAGTCAGATTATCATTGTTTAAAAAATTAGAATAACATCTATCTATCAACCCCCATTTAATTATAGAATCCTGATTATTCATCATACTTTTTTTTAACATAATATCAAAATCTTCAGATATTTTATCTTGTTCTATAAAAATCGGAGCTAAACCAATATATCTATTGTACTCTTTACATATAATTTCATATTTATAAATGTTATCTCTATGCTCAATAAATGGGAAGTGCAACTTATACAATTTTATTAAATTATGTCTTATGTCATCTATAGTAGCATTACTATTATCTTTTGTAGTTAACGATATCGCAATATCATCATCATATTTTTTAAAACCTGTTAAATCTTTATACAAATTAAACTGAATATTTATTAATTCTAAAGCATTGTTTATAAGTTTCTTATTTTCTAAAATAGCACTATCCAAATCTAATATTTCTTTCCTATCCTTTAATATAAAAATAAGCTCACCTAATTGTTTTTTTAAAGACAATTCCATTTGATTTTTTTCTAAAAAAAAAGAATCATTATCCATACCACTATGCTCCTCTATTAT
>CAYXTI010000024.1:0-32499 GCA_964468495.1 uncultured Rickettsiaceae bacterium
TTTTTAAAAAAGATTAGATTTTCTATATTTTTAGATAAATTAAAAAAAATATTATTTTTTATTAAATCCTTTATATTTAAAAATTCTGATTCTATTCTCAAAGATATAAAAAATAAAAATGCTAAAGAGCCAATTATAATAAAACAAAAAAGTCAAATAAATCAAAATGTAAAAAACATTAATAAAAAAATAGATTTAAATTTACCCCCTATCTCATTACTTAATGATAGTGATAAAACAACAGTCAAGCCTTATTCCTCTCAAGAACTTTATCAACAAAAACAAAATTTATTATTAGTTCTTAAAGATTTTGGTATAAAAGGTCAAATTGTAAATGTCAATCAAGGTCCTGTAGTAACTTTATATGAACTTGAGCCTGCAGCTGGTACAAAATCTTCTCGTGTCATTGGGTTATCAGATGATATAGCTAGGTCATTATCTGCAATCTCTGCTCGTATTTCTGTTATCTCTGGTCGTAATGCTCTTGGAATAGAATTACCTAATAAATCTAGATTATTTTTTAGGCTTAGAGAATTAATTGAAAACAGTAAATTTCAAGATAAAACAATATTATTACCTTTAATTTTAGGAAAAGATTTAGCAGGTAATCCTTTTATTGCTGATCTTGCTAAAATGCCTCATTTACTTGTTGCAGGGACTACTGGATCAGGTAAATCTGTTGCTATTAATGCTATGATTATCTCTTTATTATATCGTTATACAGCAGATGAGTGTAAAATGATTATGATTGATCCAAAAATGCTCGAATTATCTGTATATAAAGATATCCCACATTTGATGACTCCAGTGGTAACAGAACCTAGTAAGGCTATAATAGCATTGAAATGGGCGGTTAAAGAAATGGAAAATAGATACCGATTAATGTCTTACTTAGGCGTAAGAAATATTGCCAGTTTTAATAATAAAATACAAACAGCTATTAATAAAGGAATCACCTTAGATCGTAAAATTCAAATAGGCTTTGATGAAAATACAGGAAAAGCTGTTCATGAAACAGTTCCTATTGAAATGAAAAAATTACCATTTATAGTAGTTATTGTTGATGAAATGGCTGATTTAATGCTTGTTGCTGGAAAAGATATTGAATGCTCTATCCAGCGTCTTGCTCAAATGGCTAGAGCTGCTGGAATTCATATTATTATGGCTACTCAAAGACCTTCTGTTGATGTCATTACTGGTGTTATTAAAGCTAATTTCCCTTCTAGGATTAGTTTTAAAGTTACTTCTAAAATAGATAGTAGAACAATATTGGGAGAACAAGGTGCAGAACAATTACTTGGTATGGGCGATATGTTATATATGGGAAATAATCCTCAAATATTACGTATACATGGACCTTTTGTTGATGATAAAGAAGTAGAAAAAGTTGCAGACTTTTTAAGACAAACAGAAGAACCAAATTATATATCTGCTATAGTCGAATCTTCTCCAATAGAAAATGAATATGATAATATATCTAGATCTAATGATAATAATGATTTATTATTATATAATCAAGCTTTGAATATAGTTAAAACAGAATGGAAATCATCTATAAGTTATATACAAAGATCTTTAAGAATTGGCTATAATAGAGCAGCTAATATAGTTGAACAATTAGAAAAAAATGGAGTCTTATCACCTCCTAATTCTTCAGGAAAAAGAGAAATTTTATTATCTAAAGATAATATTTAAAAATATTATCTTTTATTATTAGCATTTGTATGTTATAATGCGCGCAGAGTTCTTTTTAGTAATTTAATTTTAATTGATTTAACTGTAGAGAGGGGTTATGTTAACTAATAGTCCAAAATTTAAAATAGGTCAAAAAGTAGTTTATCCTTCTCATGGAGTAGGACAAATTACTGCTATTGAAAATCAAACAATAGCTGGCAATATACTAGAAGTTTATATTATTTCTTTTCCGCAAAATAAGATGACTTTAAAGGTTCCTGTAAATAGAGTTGATGCTACAGGATTAAGAACTTTAATTACTAAAGCTGAAATAAATAATGTATACGATATACTGCAAAGTAAACCAAAGCGTGGGAATAAAATGTGGAGCAGACGTGCTCAAGAATATGAAACAAAAATTAACTCAGGCGAAATAGAAGCAGTAGCTGAAGTAGTTCGTGATTTATATAAAAATGTTGATCATGACCGCTCTTATAGCGAAAGAACACTTTATGAATCTGCTTTAAGTAGGGTTGCTTCTGAAATAGCTGTACTAGAAAATTTATCTGAAGATGAAGCTGCTCGTAAGCTTACTGATCTATTAAAAGAAAAATTAGTAGCAGCATAAATATAATTTTTCTTTTAAATACTAAAAGAGTTACCGCACCCGCACTGCCCTTTCTCATTTGGATTAATAAAAATAAAACCAGTTTTAAATTGCTCTACCACATAATCCATTTTTGTCCCAATCAGGTAAAGTATAGCCTTTGGATCAATTAATATTGTAACTCCCTTATCATTTATAATCTCATCAAAAGGATCTTTCTTATCTGCATATTCAATAAAATACTTAAACCCTGAGCAGCCTCCAGATTTTATTCCTATCTTTATACCTAAGGATCTTTTATTTCGTTGATTTAATAATTTTTGAATCTGATCAGCTGCTCTATCTGTTAAAGATAATATTGCTGCTTTTTTATTTTTTATTACCATATGATTTATTTTTATAATCACTAATTGCTGCTTTAATTGCATCTTCTGCTAATAAAGAACAATGTAACTTAACTGGTGGTAATGATAAATATTTAGCTATACTAGTATTTGTTATTTCTTTTGCTTGATCTATTTTTCTATTTTTTACCCATTCACTTACTAATGAACTAGATGCAATAGCAGATCCACAGCCAAATGCTTTAAATTTAGCATCTGTAATTGTACCATTATCATCTACTTTAATTTGAAGTTTAAGTACATCTCCACATGCAGGAGCTCCTACAATTCCTGTTCCTACCGATTTATCCGATTTATCAAAAGACCCTATATTACGTGGGTTTTCGTAGTGATCTAATACTTCTTTACTATAAACCATAAATACCTCTTTAATTATATAATTTATTAATGTAATGACCATTTTATTTGATTGATATCAATTCCTTCTTGTACCATTTCCCATAACGGACTTAACTCTCTAAGTTTTTTTATTTTTGATAATAACAGCTCGATTGCAAAATCTATTTCAGCTTCAGTAGTAAATTTACTAAAACCAAATCTTAATGAAGTGTGAGCTAAACTATCTCCTATACCAAGAGCATTTGCAACATATGATGGTTCTAATGAGCTAGAGGTGCATGCTGATCCTGAAGATAGTGCTAATTCCTTTACAGCTAGAATCATTGATTCGCCTTCAATATAAGAAAAACTTAAATTTACATTACCATGATATCTTTGGTCTCTATCACCATTCAAGAATATCATATCTGCTCTATTTTGTATAGTAGATACAAATTTATTAAATAGCTTATATACATGCTGATAATTTATACTCATCTCTTTTTTTGCAATATCTGATGCAGTCCCCAATCCTACTATTAAACTAGTAGCTAAAGTTCCAGATCTTATTCCCCTTTCTTGTCCACCTCCACTAAATAAAGGGGTAAGTCTTACTCTTGGTTTTCTTCTAATATATAAGACTCCTATCCCTTTAGGCCCGTGTATTTTATGACCTGATATACTTGCTAAATCAATATTCATATCATTAACATTTATAGCTATTTTACCATATCCTTGTGCTATATCAGAATGAAAAAAAACATTCTTTTTTCGACAAATATTTCCAATTTCTTTTAATGGTTGTATTACTCCTATCTCATTATTTACTGCCATAATAGAAACAAGCAGAGTATCTTCTCTGATAGCCTCTTCTAGTTTGTTAAGATCTATAATACCATTTTTTTGTACTGGCAGGTATGTTACTTTAAAGCCTTCTTGTTCTAAATTTCTACAAGAATCAATAACACATTTATGTTCCGTAACCACTGTTATTATATGTCTTTTTTGTTTACTATAAAACTTAGCAACTCCTTTTATAGCAATATTATTTGATTCTGTTGCCCCAGAAGTAAAAATAATTTCTTTTTCATTTGCTCCTATTAAATCAGCTATTTGTTTTCTAGCTATTTGACATGCTTCTTCTGCCTCCCAACCAAAAGTATGACTACGTGAATGAGCATTACCAAATTTATTATAAAAGTATGGCAACATTGCTTCTACTACCCTTGGGTCAATCTGAGTGGTCGATTGGTTATCAAGATAAATAGGGAAACTTCCTCCTTGCTCTAAAACTTTTTGTCTTAATATTTCTACATTACTCATAATTTAACTCTTTATAAGCTTTTAAAAAATGATTTGCATCTTCTTCAGTGTTATTATGTCCTATTGAGACTCTTATAGCAGAATTTGCTTCTAAATCTGAATATCCCATTAATTTTAATAACGGGGATATTTTTACTTTTCCAGATGAACATGCAGAACCCGCACTTACTGCTATTCCTTTTAAATCTAATGCAATTACTACTGTCTCTGCTTTTTTATTAGGATTAATAATTAAACTAGTATTTGGTAATCTATTATTATTTAATCCTACTATAATTGTATGCTTTAAATCATTAATAATACTATATTCTATATGATTTCTTATTTTTAACATTCTATTTGTAATAATATCAAATTTCTGGTCAATAATCTCTGCTGCATATCCACATCCAACTATTGATAGAGCATTTTCTGTTCCTGATCTTAAATTCTTTTCTTGTCCTCCTCCAACAATTAACGGCATTAAATTATGGGGTAATTTTGATACTAATACGCCAGAACCGCTAGGTCCTCCAAATTTATGTGCAGAAAGCGAAATAAAATCTACACCTAAATCTATTAAATTTATTTTTATTTTCCCACAAGCTTGCGAACAATCACTATGCACTTTTGCTCCAAATTTATGTGCTATTTTACTTATAACACCTAAAGGTTGTATAATTCCACTTTCATTATGGGCTAACATACATACTACTAATTTTTTTTTAGTATATGATTTTTCTAATTTTTTTTCAAGATCATTTAAATTAATAGTTCCTTTGTTATCGATGTTTATTAGTTGAATATTATTTCTTTTAGTTTTTATATATGAGGTGATTGATGGATGTTCTATTTCTGATATAAATATTTCTCCATCTAAATAATTTGATATAATTAAGTTATTACTTTCTGTAGCTGAAGAAGTAAATGTTATTTCCCAATTCTTTGGATGGTTATTTATTCCTAATAGCTTTGCTATTTGTTGGCGTGATTTTTCTATAGCCATTTTAGCTTTTCTTCCAAATGTATGAACTGATGATGCATTACTAGGATATTCTAACCAATCTATCATCATTTTCTTTACTTCAGGATATATTATAGTGCTAGAATTATGATCTAAATATATCATTTATCTTAAGATTTTATTTAAATATATGTACTAATATAAGGTTATTTAATATCATTATTTTATAATTTATTGGTGATTATATCTAATTTGTATCTATAGATCAAATAATCATATATATAAATTAATTTATTATATTCTTAAATGCTTTTTTCTTATATAAATCTATGCACTCTAAAAGTAGAAAACATAACAATCCTATAAAGCAACCTATAGGAATAATAGATAAAGATGATATAAGTACTTCTCGACTATAAAACTCTAATCCATTTAATAATATTCCATCCCACTTTTTTGAAATAGAAGTACCTATAAGGCTATGAAAAAAATATCCAAATAACATATTAACGCAATTTATTATTGAAACAGCAAAACCAGTTTGGCTCTTTAAAACATAATTACTTGCTAATGTAAATACTAAAACTTGATAACAGCATAAGATCCCAAGAATAAACATTATAATTGTCCCAAATATAAAATTAATTGCTACAGTATTAAATAAAATCATAAATATCATTATTGTAGATATTCCCGTAATAGCAATAGCTACGTTATTTGATTTCACCCATCTTGCTAATATAGCCAATATAGGGCCACCAAAACACATACCTATGTATATCTGAGAAGTAATAAATATACTTTTTTTTAATGACAAACTATATACATCTCTAAAAAATGGGATAGCCCATATATCAGCAAAACCTTCAAGTGATCCTACCATTAATCCTCCTGATAACGATATTAATATTATTTTAGGATTAATAATAACTGCATAAAGATCAAAAATTTTTATTCCTTTTAATTTTTTATCGGTGTTATCTTTTATTGCTTTTTTATCTAATAATTTACTAGTAATAAAAATTAATATTCCTATGGTGAAGCATATATATGCTAAATATTTTAAGATTTTTATATAACCATAATGATTGAATATTATTTGCATTGGAGTCTCCCCAAAAACTGCACCAATTAAACCAAAAGAAAAAGATAATCCTATCATTAATGAATGATATTTTGTTTTAAAAAAAGTCTTTATAATTTTTGCTACTGCTAAAAAAGCTACCGCTGAGCCAGACCCAATTAAAAATCTGCTGAATAAAAGCATATTCCAATTATTTGTTTCTGCAAAAATAAAACTCCCTACTGATGTTATAGTAATAAATACTATCATTATATTCCTAAAGCTAAATTTATCTAACATTATTCCAATAGGTATTTGCATAGTAGCATATCCTAGATAATAATAGCCTGCTAAACTACCAAAATTTGCTGCATTGATAGCAAATTTTGTCATAATTTCTTCTCTTAAAATTCCAACAGATAATCTTAAGATAAACTGAAAAGCAAAAAATAAGTTTGCTACTATCCACAGTAATATTGCCTTATTTACTCTAAAAATTTTTTTTATATTCATTGAACTTATATTTATTACAAATTGATATTTATTTTGTAATTTAAGTAGAATTATTTCGATTCTTTCTTAATTTTTTTATCAAATAAAAAAATAACTAAGTTATCCCCTATGATTAGGTTTTGATCCAAATAATAATAAATAAATTATATATAATTTATAGTCAAGGTAGACATGGTCTATTCTACGTTAAATTATTTTATTAGCAATAATGATATTTATATTATTTGTCATTATTTTTTTTTATAGTTTAAATATTAAAAAACTAACTATAGCTAAAATATAACAGTAATAAACTCTTTACTATATTAGCTAATTGAGAGCTAACCTCATTTTATGCATGAAAATAATATATAATTTACCGGCTTAATTTAAGCGCTAAACCATAATATTACTTACTATGTTAGTAGTGATCACTACTAACATAGCTAATAAAAGTGTTATTTTAAGATAATTTGTATTTTAAGTTATATCAAATACTTTAGTAGATGATTATTAAACTATTACAATTATTTGTTTATTCTTTACTAATATTTCATTAAAAATATCTTTATTTGTTTATTCTTTACTAATATTTCATTAAAAATATCTTGACTATAAAAGAATATCATTTTACTCTGTATAGTCATAACCATAAAATCCCATAATTTCCCATTTTATGGTTATAGTGTATTGTTAGTGTAATTAAGTAGTATTTGAATAAAATTTAACTCTATTTGTAAAGGAATGAAGATATTTCTTTCAAGATATATAAATAAAATAGATAAAAAAGGACGGGTATCTGTGCCTGCTAACTATCGAGCAATATTGTCTGAGAAAAATTTTAATGGAATTATAGTTTACCCTTCATTCAAAAATAAATGTATTGAGGTTTGTAGTATGTCTTGGGTAGAAAAATTAAACACTATTTTATCTGATTTAGATCCTTATTCTGAAGAACGTGATGCTTTTGAAACAGTAATATTAAGTGAAGCTATACATTTACAATTTGATCATGAAGGAAGGGTTATAATTCCTGAATATCTTATGAACCAAGTATCTATTACTAACCAAGCATGTTTTGTAGGAAAAGGCAATGTATTTGAAATATGGAATCCTGAAAATTTTAATAAGCATTTAATTTTAGCCCGTAAAGTAGCTCAAAATAGTAAATTGTTGTTAAAAAATACAGCAAAAAATAGTTGTTAACATTTAAAAATAAAAAAAATCATATTGTTTATTATAATGGAAAAATGTCGCCACTTCCCTGTTATGAAAAATGAAATGTTACAATATTTAGATCCTAAAGCAAATGGTCGATATCTAGATTGTACTTTTGGATCAGGCGGTTATACAGTAGCTATTCTAGAATCATGTAAATGTTATATTCTATCGTTAGATCATGATAAAGATGTTTTTCCTTTTGCTCAAGAAATAAAAAATAAATATCTTGATAGGTTTAATTTTATTTATACCAATTTTGCTGATTTTAACAAAAAATTATATCAATACCAATTTGATGGAATTGTTTTAGATTTAGGTGTTTCATCTATGCAGTTAAATACACCTTCTAGAGGTTTTTCTTTTATGCAAAATGGTCCTTTAGATATGCGTATGAATTGTTCTCAGTCGAATAATGCCAAAGATTTTGTTAATAATGCATCAGAAGAATCTTTAGCTCAAATATTATATCAATATGGTCAAGAGCAAAAAGCTAAATCTATAGCAAAAGCTATAGTTTCTTATAGAAAAGATACTATTATTGATACTACCTTTAAATTAGCACAAATAGTTCGTAAAGTATATCATAATAAAAAAGGTAGAATTGATCCTGCAACAAAAACTTTTCAAGCTATTAGAATATATGTTAATCAAGAATTGAATTCATTACAAAAATTTCTACCTAATATAAAAAACATTTTGACTTTAGGAGGTAGAGTAGTAATACTATCTTTTCATTCTCTTGAAGATACTATAATAAAAAGGTTCTTTAAAAGTAATTCTCCTATAAAAGTTGCTAAATCAAAATATTCTATTTTATTAGATACAACAGAAACTGACCATAATAAATGGTTAAAAATTCTTACTCCAAAAGCATTGAAACCTTCACGTTTAGAATTATTAACAAATAGAAAATCTAGATCAGCTAAGTTAAGGGCTGCAGAGAAAATAGGTAATTAATTATGCATCTAAATAAAATATTTATTTATATAACTTCTACTATATGCTTAATTGTGTCTATTTTTTTATTTGTGATAAAAGATTTAGTTACATCAATGACAGGAGAATTATCATATATAAAAAAGCAGATTCAAACTGAATTGCATAATATTCATATGTTAAATGCCGAATTAACATATCTGACTTCTCCGAAAAGATTAAAGACTTTGTCAGAGGCTTATTTACCTTTATATTCTACAAAAATTAGCCAAATAAAATGTGATATTCTTAATCCAAGTACAAATATATTGGCAGAGAATAATAATATTGGAATTAATACTTTAAAAGTTACTAATTCTGATCCTTATATAAAATGGAGATATAAAAAAATAAATAACCAATATATAACTATGCTATCAAATAATAAATAATTATTCTTAAAACTAATATTCTAACAATAATTATTATTAAATTTTAACCAAATGTTTGATATAACTACTTATAGATGATACAATCATATCAAATAGCTGCTAGCAAAATTGCGTTTTAAAAAATATATTCTGTCTAGGTATAAAGCTTGTGATTCAAATTTATGTTTTTTTATAGAATTATTAATCACATTAAAGATTAATAAAAATGGTTGTAACAGGTAATAATAAATTAAGGAAACAAATTATAACATTATTTACTAATACCGTACTTAAACTATTTAAATGGAAATATAATGAAAATTGTACAGTATTTAGGTCAAAAATAATAATTTTTAGTTTTTGTGCATTATTCTTTATTATAGCAATAAATTTGATATTGGTATCTACCAGTAGTCAAAAAAGTAAAATTTTTCAAGAGAAAAAACATGAAAAATTAAGATATATAAGAAATAATATTGTTGATCGTAATGGTCAATTATTGGCTACTGATATTCCTATGGTATCTTTATATGCTAATCCTGATAAAGTTATAGATCCTAAAAAATCTATACAAAAATTATCTGTAATTTTCCCAGATTTAGATCAAGACTATCTTATTTTGCAATTATCAAGCAAAAAAAATTTTGTATGGATAAAACGTTGCATTACCCCAAAGGATCAGCAAGAAGTATATAATCTTGGATTACTTGGATTTGATTTTATTCCAGAACAAAAAAGATTTTACCTTTATAACACTTTATTATCTCATGTTTTAGGATATGTGGGATTAGATATGGAAGGTTTAGCTGGGGTAGAAAAGTATTTTAATACATTCTTAACTATAAAAAAAGACGATAATGAAGAAAATCATAGTGATTTAGTCTCGCGCTATAATAGGTTCTTAAGTCTTAAAAACTATTTACAATTATCATTAGATATAAGGGTACAAAATATATTATCTGAAGAAATAGATCATGTTATAAAAAAATTTCATGCAAAAGGTGGAGCTGGTATAATTGTTGATTCTACTAATGGAGAAATTATAGCTTTAGTAAGCAAACCTGATTTTGATCCTCATTTTCCTGGTAAAGCTAGTCCAAACCAATTATTTAATATGATAACTCAAGGAGTTTATGAAATGGGATCAATTATGAAAGTATTAACTATAGCAATAGGAATAGATACAAATATTACATCGCCTTATGATTTATATGATATAACTTATATGAAAGTAAATAACTTCCAAATAAGAGATCATCATCAAAAAAAAGGGTGGCATTCTGTTCCAGAAATTTTTTTACAATCAAGCAATATAGGGGTAAGTCAAATTATACTAGAAATTGGTAAAAATAATTTTTATCAATATTTTAAAAATTTATTATTGCTTGATCAACTTAAAATAGAATTACCTGAGCGAGCAAAACCTTTATATCCAGATTTATCAAGATGGACAGATTTAAGTTTAGTAACTATGTCATATGGGTATGGCATATCTGAAAGTCCTGCCCATTTTATTCAAGCCATGATTCCTGTAGTTAATGGAGGTAAGATGTATCCCCTTACTATAATCAAGGATAGTAATAACAATAGTAATTATCACCAAGTATTTAGTAGTGAGACTTCTATGATAATGAGAAAATTACTTAGATTAGTAGTTTCGAAAGGTACTGGACAAAAAGCAGAAATACCAGGTTATTATATTGGAGGAAAAACAGGTACAGCTAATAAAGCTATAGCAGGAAAATATAATAAAGATAAAAGATTATCTTCTTTTTTTGCTGTAATTCCAGCTTCTAATCCAAAATACATAGTTTACGTTATTATAAATGAGCCTCAAGGAATAAAGGAAACAGCAGGTTTTTCTGGTGGAGGTTGGACTGCTGCGCCTGCTGTACAAAATATTTTATCAAGAATGATAGGTTTATATTCTATTGAACCGTTGAATCCTAATAGTTCAGAAGTGCTTAATTTATTAGATATTGAAACTAAAATGAAATAATAATGAAAGAAATATTAAAGAGTTATTTTTCTAAGTTAAAAATTAAAGGAATAAGCGATGATTCTAGGTCTATAAAAAATCATGATGCTTTTTTTGCCATTACAGGAACAAATGATGATGGTAATAATTATATTAATCAAGCAATAAATTGTGGAGCTAGTATAGTATTTACTGATAAACCTATTCTAGAAAACAAACAAAGAAGAATAATTTATCTTCCTAATATAAGGTTAAATTTAGCTCTTGCTGCAAGCATTATTTATAATAATCGTCCTAAAAATTTATTATCTGTCACAGGTACTAATGGCAAATCATCTGTTGTTTCATATGTATATCAAATATTAACATTGTTAGGAAAATCTGCTGCTTCTATAGGAACAGAAGGAATTACTTCATCTCAACCACTAACTAAAGAAATTGATACAATATCAAATATTCATCTTACTACAATGGATCCAATTAACTTTTATAAGGTACTAGATCATTTAGCTAATAGTAATGTCAATAATGTTATTTTTGAATCTTCAAGCCATGGCTTAGATCAGAAGCGGTTAGGCGATATTAAAGTAAAATTTGCTGGATTTACAAGCTTTTCTCAGGATCACTTGGATTATCATCAAACAATGATTAACTATTTAAATGCAAAATTATCTTTATTTATTGATCATTTAGATATCAATGGAGAGGTAGTAATAAATTCTGATATATTACATTATAATGATATACAAAGGTTTTTTAACTCATCTAATATTAAATATGTTTCTATTGGGAGTAATGATAATGATAATATAAAGATTAAAACTCAGCAAATAACCAATGAAAAACAAAAAATTACTTATTTTCATAATAATCAACAGTATAATTTTTATACTGATATAGTAGGATCATTCCAAGTTGCTAATATTTTAATTGCAGCAAGATTAGTAGAAAATTTAGGCATTAATTTTAAACAAATTCAAGGTGTATTGCATAAATTATTATCTCCTCCTGGTAGATTACAAAGGGTAACAAATGTAAAAGATAAATATCATATCTTTATTGATTATGCTCATACTCCTGATGCATTACAAAAAATATTAATCGAATTAAATAAAATAAAACTCCAATATGGAAAATTATATATTATTTTTGGTTGCGGAGGTAATCGTGATTATGTAAAAAGGAGTATTATGGGAAAAATAGCAACAGACCTAGCAGATGTAGTGATAGTAACAGATGATAATCCTAGATTTGAATCTCCTGCTTTAATTAGATCAGCAATAATGTCTCAAGCAAAAGATGCTATTGAAATAGACAATAGAGAAAATGCAATAAGTTATGTAATTTCAATTTTAAAACAAAATGATATATTACTAATTGCAGGTAAAGGAAATGAGAATTATCAAATTATCGGTAATCAAAATTACTTTTATAATGATTTTTTAACGGTAAAAAATATTTTAAAAAAACAAATTAACTAATGATTTGGACTCATAAACAAATAGAAGAAGCTTTATCTTTAAAAATTACTAATAATGGTAGTAAAAATATTGGAAGAATACAGTTTAATTCTAATGATATTAAAAAAGAAGACATATTTATTGCTCTTACCATAGGGAAAAGAGATGGTCATAATTTTGTAAATGATGCTATTAATAATGGAGCATCTTTTGCTATAGTAAATAAAGTAATACAAGGCGTAAATCCTAAAAAATTAATAATAGTAAAAGATACATTAATAGCTTTAGATTTACTTGCAAGGTATAAAAGAAATAAATCAAATGCTGTATTCATTGCTATAACAGGTAGTGTAGGAAAAACAAGTTTAAAAGAAGCCTTAGGAAAAATGCTTAAAGCCTATAGTACAAGAGTTTTTTATACTATTAAAAACTTTAATAACAGTATTGGAATTAGATTGAATCTATCATCAATGCCAGATGATACCGAGTATGCTATTATTGAAATGGGTATGAGTAAAACTGGAGAGCTGAGTGATTTAACTAAATTAGTACTACCTGATATTGCAGTTATTAATTCTGTTGCTCAAGGACATTTGCAGTTTTTCTCGTCTGTTGAAGAGATAAGTGATGCAAAATGCGAAATATTTAATAACTATAATTCCTCAAATATGATTGCCCTAATTAATTATGGAATACCTACATATTCAAGATGTATTAATAATATTAGTAATGCTGGGGTAAATAATATAAAAACTTTTGGTGAAGCAAAAATTGTAGATTCTAGACTACTTGCTTACATAAATATCGAATATAAAAAAACAAAACTAATATATTTAGTTTCTAGACAAGCAATACAAATAGAAATTTCAGATTTTATTGCAAAACATGTTGCACTGAATTTTGCAGCTGCTTTTATGGTTATAAAATTGCTTAATTTTCCTTTATACAAAGCACAAAGAGCAATATTAGATTATAAAATTCCTGCAGGAAGAGGAAATATAGTGAATACTATATGTAATAATAAAAAATATACTATAATTTGTGATTATTATAATTCAAATCCTGAATCTTTAAAAGTTTCTCTTCAGTATATACAACAATTTGTTCATAAAAAAAAGATATTAATTTTAGGTGATATGCTAGAATTAGGGAAAGATGAAATTGCTATACATAAATCATTATTACCTAATATAGTAGATACTAAGTCTTATAAAGTTTTATTAGTAGGGTCTATTATAAAAAATTTATGTAGTATAATGCCTCCTAGTATATTTGTAATGTCTTACAATAATGTAGATGATTTAATTAGCGATATTGATAATATATTGCATGGAAATGAATTAATTTTAGTTAAAGGCTCTAGGTTAATTTACTTAGAAAAAGTAGTCCAATATCTTGGAGTTAAAGAAAATGTTTTATAAACTTCTAAAAACATACTCCGATGAAAGTATAATTGCAAATCTTTTTATTTATAGTGCCTTATTTAGAAATAGTATAATATTATTAGCTAGCTTTATATTTTGTTTAATAATGGGTAAAATTTTTATTGTTTATTATAAAAAATTAAAAACGCAAGGCCAACCTATTAGAAATTATATTACTGAAATACACCTAGATAAAAAAGGAACTCCTACTATGGGAGGAATAATAATTATTGTAACAACAATAATATTTACTATTTTATTTGCTAATCTTGCTAATCCTTATGTCTGGATTGTATTATTTTCATTACTATCATTTGGCATTTTAGGGCTTATTGATGATTATACTAAAATTATTCGTAATAATCATTATGGAATAAAGGCCTATACTAAACTAATAGTACAAATAATAATTAGTATTATTGTTATTAGTAGTACTAAGTATTTCTCAAGTCAATATACCTCTTTTACTACTGTCGCTATCCCATTTTATCAAAATCTATTTTTAGGTTATTTCTACTATCCTTTTGCTATTTTTCTAATAGTAGCATTTTCAAATGCAGTAAACCTTACTGATGGTTTAGATGGTTTAGCTATAGGTATTGTTATTATTGTATTATCAGTATTTATTATTATTACTTATTTATCTTCAAACTATTTTAAAGTTACTACTTATACTGTTTATCTGCAGGAACTATCTATAATATATTTAATATTAATAGGCAGTGCTCTTGCTTTCTTATGGTATAATTGTAAACCTGCTAATTTATTTATGGGAGATACTGGCAGCTTATCTCTTGGGGGAGTATTAGGTACAATTAGTATTATTACTAAAAATGAAGTGTTATTAACTATAATAGGTGGAGTATTTGTTATTGAAACAATATCAGTGCTTTTACAAGTATGCTATTATAAATATACTAAAGGGAGAAGATTATTTTTAATGGCTCCTATACATCATCATTTTGAAAAACAAGGAATAGATGAATCAAAAATAGTTATAAGATTATGGATCTTATCAATTATTTGTGCTTCAATTGCTCTTATTATTTTCTTCTTTTATTAAATTAAAAAATATACTGGATAATAATACTATATTGTGTATTTTAATAAACATTAAAATAAAATTTCTTTTCTGCTTCATACTTTAATGAAGTGAAAATATTAATTCAATTAAGAATATTATATTCATTATGTTTAATAATCAAAATAATAAAACCGTTATACAAGTCTTATCTTTTTTAACCCCTAGTAGTATTGCTAGAGGGACTGTTGATATGGCAAATAAACTAATAAAATGTGGCTATAAATCTATTGTAATATCAACAGGAGGATGTTTAGTTGATGAATTAGTAACACATGGATCAATTCATATAAAAATGAATACAGCAACCAAAAATTGGTTTATTATGTTATATAATGCCTATAAAATTTCTCAAATAATATCTCAATATAAAGCAGGAATTATACATGCTAAATCAAGAGCACCAGTTTGGAGTTGTTATATCGCAGCTAAAAAAAATAAAATAAAATTTATATCTACTTTTCAAGGTCTTTATAATATAAACAATATATTTAAGAAAACTTATAATAATATTATGCTCTATGCTAATCAAGTAATTACTATTTCTAATTATCTTAAAGACCATCTATTAAAATACTATAAAATAAATCCAAATAATCTATCTGTCATATATAGAGGAGTAGATCATGATTTATATTCTCAAAAAAACTGCTCTTCACTACTCATGAAAAAATTCTATATCAAATATAATGTACCTAATAATACTCCTGTTTTATTACTCTCTGCAAAGTTTATTGAACAAAAAGGCCATCTAATATTAATTGAAGCATTAAAACTAATTCAAGATTTACAATATTATTGTATCTTAGTAGGTAATCTTAACTATACACTTGATTTTATTCAAAAAATTAAAAATCTTATTGAAAAATATAAATTACAGAATAAAATTCAATTATTTGGACATGAACGAAATATGATGGGGTTATATTCAATATCTGATATAGTTTTATCAACATCTCTTTATCCAGAAGCTTTTTCTAAAAGCTTAATTGAAGCCCAGTCAATGGAAAAATTAGTTATTACTACAAATATTGGTATTGCAAATGAAATTGTAAAAGATAAAAAAACAGGTTTTCATGTTAGCCCTTATAATGTTGAGCAATTAGCTAACACCATAAAATATTGCTTAAGCATTCTTAATACTCAACCAGCAAAGGATATTACATCTTATGCACGAAAGGTTGTAATAGAAAAATTTTCTATTCAAGAAATGTTTAATAATACACTTTCAATTTATAAAAAACTTTAAACCTTAAAATTTTTTGTATTATTATTGTATAATCTAATATAATATCTATTGCTGTTATTTAATAATTATTATTTAATCTTAATCTTTTCAGTACTTCTTGATATACTAATATTACATTATCTGGGTTATCTTTAGCAATCTCATAGCATAATTTCTCATTTGTATGCACATCCCATAACTTACATGTATCTGGTGATATTTCATCTACAAGCATAATAATTAAATCTTCTTCATTAAATAATCTCCCAAATTCTAATTGTATTTCAATTAACCTAATATCTATTCCCATAAATAAACCACTAACAAAATCATGTATTCTCATAGCTTGATTTTTTAATAGCCTCATTTCTTCATGAGATACCCATCCAAAACTAATAATTTGCGACTCATTAATCACTGGATAGTTTATTTTACTATTTTTTATACGATAATCTATCATTGGAGTATCAAAAACAAACCCATCTTCTATAGCAAAATCTTTTACATATCTTCCTCCTGCTATTGTAGATATATATATCTTAAATGGAAATACATTTACAAACCGAACTAATTGTTGATACATATTATTTTTTTTAATAAAATGATTATCTATTCCAATCAATCCTAATTTTTCCATAATAAATGCCGAAATACTATTATTAATAGCTCCTTTTCCAGCTATTATAATTGATTTATTTCCTTTTATTATTAATCTATCATCAAATGATAGTAAAAGAGAATTATGCTCTTCTGTTTTATATAAAGTTTTACTTGTTCCTGTATATAATTTTTCTTTCATTATTTACCATTTATACTTAACGAAGTATTATTCTAAAAAGTAATTTTTTTGCTAATATATATATTTATTATTTAAATATATGATTCATAAAATAATAAATTGTTTTAATGCTAAATAAAATTACACTAGTAGCAATTACTATTCCTAGTATTGTAATTAATACACCTATAATAATAGTAATTCCATCTTTATTGATTAAGCCAAGTGACATTAAGGCAATCCCTAATGCTGGCATAGCATTAGTTAAAGGAATTGGCAAAGAAATATAAATACCTGCTATTAAACACATTATACCTATGATTGGTTCACAATATATTGATTGAGGGAAATTCATACGTGGATTTATATATTTTTCAACTTTTTTTACAATTGGTATTAGTTTGTAGCACATTTTATTTAAAACCGAATTCTTAATTTTATAATTAGAAATAATCCTAGGAAGTCTTATTGTTTTATATTTGAAAATCATTTGTATTGCAAACAATATAATAGGAATTCCTACAACAGTTGTAAATCCAGGTGGATATGGCATTGGTATTGCAATTGGAAGAGTTAATAGTACCATAACTATTAAAATTGCGTCTTCATGAAAGTTATCTACTATTTTTTTTATTGTTGTACTACTTTTTATATCTTTTTCTTTTTCAGCTATTTTTTTTAAAATATCAGATACAAATTGTCTTTTTAATAAATGCTTAAAGTTATATTCCTTTTTATTCATAATTTTTATAGCTTAGTTAGGATTATATATAATCCTAACTAAATAATATAAGTTATTTTATCTAATAGCTATATTTATTTTTAATGGTATTAAAATTATAGTTTGCTCTCAACCCATTTTTTACTATATGCAAAAAAATTAGGATTTATAAATTCTTTTTTTCCATATTTCATATCTATTCCTTTAATATCAACTAACTTCCCTCCTGCAGCATTAATTAATGCGTGACCTGCTGCTATATCCCATTCCATAGTTTTACTAAATTTTGGATATACATCACTATTACCTTCTGCAATCATGCTTAACTTAATTGAGCTTGCTATAGCAATAACCTTTATAAATTTATATTTCTTTAAAAAATTAGATGTTTTTTTATCTATGTGCTTTGATCCTACTACTGCTATTAATCCTTTATGTCTATTATTAATATTGCTTTCTTCTCCATTTATTTCTAAGCAATTTTTACCATTTTTATTTGTAAAATATAGTTTTTTTTCTACTGGCTGGTATATAAAACCTATAATTGGAATATTATTATGAATTAATGCAATATTTATTGTATAGCTACTTTTATTATTAATATAGCTGTATGTACTATCAATAGGATCTATTATCCAAAAAAAGCTATTATTACTAACATCCTGTATTAGTTGTTCTTCGCATATTATAGGAATAGAATTATCTAAAATTTTTAACTGCTCATAAATATAATTACTTACTGCTTTATCTCCATTAGTTACTATTGAATTATCATTCTTTCTTTTTATAGTTAAACCTTTTTCTCTTAGTACTAATGATAGTTCTCCTGCTTTGATAATTATATCTTTTATAGCAATTATAAGTTTTTTATTCATTAATTTTTATTCTTTCGTTTTTAATCATACTTTTAAATGTATTATTTAATAAATAAGCTATAGTCATTGGTCCTACCCCGCCAGGGACCGGAGTAATATAGCTAACATGATTTTGTACATTTATAAAATCTATATCTCCTACTATTTCCATTTTTCCATTATTATTTATTCTATTGATTCCTACATCAATTATTATTGCATTTTTATTAAAATATTCTCTTGTTAAAAATTTACCTTTTCCTATTGCTACAACAACTATATCCCCTTCTGATGTAATTAAAGATAAATTCTCGCTATATGAATGACAAATTGTTACTGTACAATTTTCTTGTAATAATAAAGCAGCTAATGGCTTTCCTACAATATTAGATCTACCTATAATAATAGCTCTTTTTCCAGCTAAACTAGGTTGGTATAATTTAATTAAATGTAAACAACCTTGAGCTGTACAGGGAATGAATTCAGGGCTAAAACCACTATATAATAAGCCTATATTCATAGCAGTTAGACCGTCTACGTCTTTATTATATTTTATGGCATTAATAACATTCTTATTTGATATCTGTGAAGGTAAAGGAAGTTGTATAATCAATCCATGAATAGAAAAATCATTATTTATTAAATCTATTTTTTCTAATAGCTCATGTTCAGACGTCTCTATACTCATATTGTGTATTTTTACATCTATACCTATTTGTTCAGCCTTCTTTTTTTTATTGTTAATATATATATTGCTTATTGGATTGTTACCTACAACTATAATAGATAGTTTAGGTACTATTTTGTATAAATTCCTATAATAAGCAATTTTTTTTTAAATCTATTAGCATTTGCTCGCTAATTGATCTACCATTTATTATATTAGTTTTTTTTATCATTTTTCTTTAAATACCTTTTTAGTTGTTGAGTATTCAAAATGTAATGCTTTCCCTTCAAATACTCTATTATAAGCATGATGTAATGCAAATGCTGATTCTGCAAAACTAGTTAAAATTAATTTTAATTTTCCTTTATAATATGCAATATCGCCTACAGCATATATTCCAGCTATATTAGTTTCACAATATGGGTAACTTACCTCTATATGATGGTTTTTTATATTTAGTCCAAATTCTAATATAGATCCTAATTTTTGAATTAATCCAAAACATGATAATAATATATTAGCTTTTATTGTTTTAATCTCACCATTATAATTACTTATTATTACCTCTTCTAATTGCTGATCTTTACCCCTTAATGCTGTTAATTGATAATTAACAATTAATTCTATTAATCCTTCTTTTGCCATTTTACGCATCTTTTCTACACTAGATGGGGATGCTCGAAACTTATCTCTTCTATGCACTAAATAAACTTTAGCCACTGATGATAAATTAATAGCCCAATCTATTGCTGTATCACCTCCTCCAGCTATTACTATCTTCTTGCCATAAAAATTATTTCTGTTTACTACATAATAAAATACTGAACTCCCCTCAAATTGTTCTAATTCTTTAATAGGAGGTTTATTATACGTAAACGATCCTGCTCCTGCTGCTATTATTATTACTTTGCTATAGATTTTGATTCCCTTTGATGTTATTACTTCAAATTGATCTTTATCTCTTTTTAACCTAATTGCTGTTTGATTTAATAAATATTTAGGAGCAAATCTACTTGCTTGCTGTAATAACTTATCTATTAGAAGCTGTGCCTTTATTTCTGGATAAGCTGGAATATCATAAATTGGTTTATCAGGGTATAAAAATGTACATTGCCCTCCAGGACGATCTAATGTATCAATAACACAACTTCTCATTCCTAATATTCCTGCTTGGAATGCAGTATATATTCCTGCTGGACCCGCTCCTATAATTAGGATATCTGTTTTATACATTATGACTAATTTTATTTATATTACCAACTAGTTGATGTTTTACATTAATTCAAATATAGTAATTTATTCTTTAGTATGAGAATAGCTTGTTTTTACTAACTTATTATTTATTTGTTATAATAACTACTTAATTTTTAATAACTACTAGAAATAATCTTACTCCTAACTTTATTAAAGCTTATGTTTTAGACTCATTACTTAACTATATATATTTTATTATTATAAAACATCCTACTTATTTATAGTTGTTGTACTAAAAATTATAGCTTTTATATAAGGTTTAATTCAAAGTTATTATGCTTTTATAGTATTTATTAATTTTTCCTCTACTAATAAATCTTTTTCTTTAGATAAAAAATCATAATCTTTTAGCATATAACCCCTACCCCATACTGTTTCTATATAATTTACTCCATTAGTAGCATCCATTAATTTCTTTCGTAATTTACAAATAAAAACATCAATAATCTTTACTTCAGGCTCATTACTATTAACATATAGATGGTTTAAAAAAGTTTCTTTTGTTAATACTGTTCCTTTCCTCATTGCTAATAATTCTAGTATAGCATACTCTTTATTAGTAAGGTGTACTTGCTGACCGTCAACTTCTACTATTCTCGTATCTAAGTTAATTATTACTTTATCAAATCTTACTACTGATTCAGAATGCCCTTTTGATCTTCGTATAATAGCATGAATTCTTGCATGGAGCTCTTGATTATTTACTGGTTTTACTAGATAATCATCAGCTCCAAATCCTAATGCTTTAACTTTTTGTTCTACTTCACCTAAACCTGATAAAACCAGTACAGGGGTTCTAATTTTTGCAGAACGCAATCTTAATAACACTTCATAACCTCCTATATCTGGAAGCATTAAATCTAAAATTATTAGATCAAAATCATACAACCTCCCAAATTCAATTCCTTCTTCTCCTAATAAAGCTTTATCACATATAATTCCTTCAGAAGCTAAAGATAATTCAATATTTTTTGCTATTTGATCATCATCCTCTATTAATAATATTCTCACATCACCTACCTTATTAATATCTCTAACTTAGTTATTATAATTAATAAATTGTTTATTTTATTTGTTATTTTTTTTTAACAAAAAATATCTCTTTAATTAATTATTTTAAACCTTTCATGACAAGCTAATAATATACTCTGTACTAGTTCATTATACAAGTATATATTTACAATAATAAAACTATAACTACAATATAAATAAAGGAATATTTTATGCTTTTTATTTAATTATATATCTAAAAACTATACATATTATATATGTACTTATAATTTTATTATATATATTATTTTAAGCCTATAATATTATCTTAGGTTATTAATATCTCTAATACTTTAAATAATTGTCCCATCTCTTTTTTATCCATTAATCTATAAAGTTGCTTATCAATAATTTCTTTATCTTGTTTTGTTATTTTTTGTTTTAGTTGCTCTGCTCTAACCAGGATTCCATATTTTTTTAAAAATTGATTCTGCTTATAAAATGCGTAATTTTCTATTTTATTTTCTTTTAATTTTTTTTCTAATGCATAAAAATCAACGTGTGCTGATAAGTCTGCTTTTCCTAGAGAATCTATAACAGGTTTATAATTATGATTCTTTATTGCTTGTAAGGTAGAGTAATACTTATTATGAGATCGATATTTTGGATTTATGTTATATCCATAATCAATAATTATTCCGCACCCTTTATACGACTTTAAATGTTGTGCTAAAAAACCAGTTATTTCTAGTGATTTTATTGATTCTTCTATAACTGCTCCTTTATATGCATGACAATAGTCTATTGATAATTGCAAGTGTAAATCTTCTGATAATGCAATAGTGCTATACTTAATTTTATTATCTATTGGATCTATTATCAATACTTGCTCTTCCCACTTATTATTTTTTATATATTGTTTTATTGGCATAGCATCAAAAAATTCATTGGCAACAAATATTGTAGGATAGCTTTTTATATTATATATTTTTTCTATCCAATTAATTTTGTTTTGATATTCCACTAATTTTTTTTTTTGTTTCTTGATGAAATAATAATTAATATCAACCATTTGAATATTTAATGATTGCATAAATTTTGGCACTAATTTTATTACTCTTAAAATATCTCTCATTAATGTCCCCTCCCCAGGCCCCAGCTCTACTAACAATATTGGATCAGGTTGTCCTAATTGATACCATTTTTCTATAGCCCATAATCCTATTGTTTCTCCAAATAATTGAGATACTTCTGGGGAAGTAATAAAATCTCCTTTAACTCCTATAGCTTTGCTTAATCGGTAGTAAGAAATACTATTGTTATATAACACTTCCTTCATCATCTCATCTATTGAGATATATCCTTTTTCTTTTATAATTTGACGTACTTTAAAGTCTATTGCCATATTTAAAAAAATATATTCCTAACATAATCATTGGAAGTGATAAAATTTGTCCTAAAGTAAAATTATCTGCAATAAATCCTATTTGGATATCAGCTTCTCTAAAAAATTCAATAATAATTCTAAATACTGAATATAATATTAAAAATAACCCTGATAAATAACCTTGTTTTTTTTCTAACCATTTTAGTTTAAGTCCACAATAGGATAACACGGCTAACAATATAATTCCTTCAAAAAATGCTTCATATAGTTGGCTTGGATGTCTTGGTAATAGATCGCTATTTGGAAAAATTACAGCCCAAGCTACCCCTGTTACCCTTCCATATAACTCTGTATTAATAAAATTTGCTATCCTTCCCAAAAAAAGCCCTATCGGAGCTACTATAGAAAATAAATCCATAATTAGAATAAATCTTATCTTTTTTGTATATGAAAATATTATTATTGCAATTATTACACCTATTAGACCTCCATGAAATGACATCCCACCTTGATAGGTCTTTAGAATATCAAATGGATTGCTTATATATTTATTAAGATTATAAAATAATACATATCCTATTCTTCCACCTAGAATTATTCCGATAATAACCCAAATTATAGAATCATTGATATTCTTTATTGTGATATTTAAATTGCTATGTTTTATAATTTTTTTTGCATAAAATTCTCCAATTAAAATGCCAGTTATATATGATAGTGCGTACCAAGTGATTTTAATTCCTCCTATTGATAATATAACAGGATTAATTTCTGGAAAATTGATCATAATACTATATCAATATTATTATTGATTTATCTTAAGCTAAGATAAATTATAATAACAAATATACTTAATTTATATATAATTTTATTAAGGTAGTTTTTTTTACTTGTACTAATATAGTATATTTATATCTTTTAATAAAGATCTATTGATAAATCAATTTGCATGAAATGTAACATAATGTTTATCTAATAAATAATACTAGATTCTTCTTAAAAACAAAACTTATAGAACAGCTAAGTAGGAATAATTAAAAAATTATATTTGTTTATATTAATGAAACTTTATATTATGTATTAAATTTTAGTTTAACTAATAAAATTTATATTAAAATGACTAATAATATAACTAATCTAAAACCAGGTATCTCTGTTTATAAGCAGTATATTAATGATTTATCATTTGAAAATTTACTTACTGATGATAAATTTTTTACATATAATAATATTACTCCTTATATAGATTTATCCTTAGACTTACATGCTGAAAAAATGAATAGTGGTAAGGATAGTAATGACTTTTTTAAAGTAACTATTACTACCACAGCTAAAGCCTTGTATCAATCTCAACATTTATTTATTATAGAATTAAAATATACTGGTATATTTCAGTTGATTAATATTTCTAAAGATGAAATAAAATCAACTCTTGCCGTTACTTGCCCTACAATACTTTTCCCTTTTGTTCGAAAAATTATTGCTGATGCAACTCACTATGGAGGTTTCCAAGCTTTAATGATCGATCCTGTCGATTTTTTATCTTTATATAAAAAACAAATGCTTAAAAAAGATGATATTGAAAATTAAATCAAATAATGATCATTATTTATTGTTATTATTTTCTTTAATAAGGCTTTTTATTATATATTACTTATAATTATTATCTGCTATAAAGCAACATTTATCTTGCTTTATAGATAGTTTATTTTATTTATTAATGGAAGTAAAGGTAGATATATATTCATCAAAAAGCTGAATGTTTTAGGATTGTTTTTATAATTTATTTCTGCTTGTTGTAAAATAATTAAGATCTTTAATATTTGTGTAGAAGATACAAGTTTTAGTATTTTTTGAAAGTCAGCTATATGCTTAAAAAATATTGAAGTAGATAATAGTCCAATTGATTTTTCTATGCTATAGCCATTTTCATGATAATTAATAGCAATATATAAAATAACATAATATTTTAACAATATTCTAATGATAAAAATATCATCAATATTTTGTTGTTGCAATTTTTCTACCTCCTCTATAAACCTTTTGCTTTTTGCTTTTATTAGTAGTATGGCTAACTCATCTTTATAAGTAAAAAAATTATAGGATAATGTATTTTTTACATCTTCTAACCTGATTATTTCTTTATCATGGCTGTAATATATAAGTTTAATAATTTCATTAATAATAACTTGACGATCCGTGTATAAGTGTTTTGTTAAATATTCTATAGCGTTATTGTTTATTGATTTTTTATATGAACTACATATTTTTATTATTATCTTTCTTATTGTTTCTTCATTATCATAATAACATGCTACAGTGGCTAAATTACTAGCATTTTCAAAAAATGCTTTAATATCACTTTTTGTTAAAGAATTAGTACTAAAAAATACTAGAAAATTGATTAAGTTGTTACTATTCTCAATTAAATTTTTTACTTGTTTAGATAAATTAGCTGAAATATTACTTACTTTAATTAAGTTTCCTTTATTAAAAAAATTAAAATTATTTGCTGATAAATAGAATTGTGATATAGAAGTTTCTTTACTATTTATAGAAATTTTTAAAAAATCTAACATTTTTGCTATCTTATTCATAATAATATGCATAAGACCATAATTAGGACCATATAATAATATAGACTTAATTTTACCGCTTTTAATTTTAGACATTAAATCTACTAATTGATAAGAATTGTATTTCATACTTATATAAAACAAAAATAAATATTATTAACTAATACAATATACATATGCTGAACTTAATAAAAGATAACTTAACTAGTTATTTATAGTAATATAACTAAAAATTCTTTTCTAGTTACTTATTTGCTAAATTTGTTATATATTTCTTATATATAAAAACACTTATTTGCTTTGTTTCTTATTTTTTTTTCTATTATCACCTTTTGTAATAAATTCATTCTTTCCATTAGATTTATTTTTTACTATTTTCTCACATCCTATTACTTTTTTACCTTCTTCTTTAGTTTGATTAGACTCTAATATTTCAGCAAAATTTTGTACTATTGGTTGTTTTATTGTATTTAATAAATATTTCTTTTGATTTGGTAATTTAAGTTTTTCTATAGAAAAACTATCTGCTGTAGCATCTTTATCAATATAAAAACTAATTGTTATCTTATATTTCTTTTCAATTAATGAAATCTCAGCTTTCTTATTATTTAATAAGTATATTGTTACTTTTGATATAGCATATACTTTTATATAATTATAATTAGTATTATATACTTCATTTTCAATTGTTCTTAATATCAACATAGCATTAGATTCTTCAGCACGTATTAATCCTTTGCCACTACAATGTAAACACATACCTGAATTTATCTCTAAAAATGATGCCCTTAACCTCTGTCTAGACATCTCTAATAAACCAAATGCACTGATTTGTGATATTTGTATTTTAGCTTTATCCCATCTGAAAAACTCTTTTAATGATCTTTCAATAATTTTACGATTCCTTATTTCTTGCATATCAATAAAATCAATGACTATCAATCCTGATAACTCTCTTAACTTAGATTGTTTTGCAATTTCTTGTGCTGCTTCTAAATTAATTTTTACTGCCATCTCTTCTATATTTCTTTCACTAGTTGATTTCCCTGAGTTAACATCTATTGCAATTAGTGACTCTGTAGGATTGATAACTATATAACCTCCTGATGATAAATATACATTAGGCTGATAAAGTTTTGTAATTTGATCTTCAATAGCAAATTTTGTAAAAATAGGTGTATTGCCTTTATATTCTTTAACTAATTTTATTTGTTGTTGATGGTTAGGTAGCATATTTTTAATGCATTGTATACAACTTAAATATGCATCATTCCCTTGTACTATTATTTCTTGTACCCTATGATCAAACATATCCCTTATAGTTTTAAGAATTAAACCATTTTCCTGATGAATAAAGGTAGGGGCATGTGATTTTAATGTAGCTTCTCTTATATTATTCCATAATCTTACTAAATAATCATAATCTTTCTTTATATCTAAAGTTGTACGACCTATTCCTGCAGTACGTATAATAATACTTGAACTCCCTACATTATCTCCAATGCTAATTTCACTAATAATTTTTTTTAGCCTTTTTCTTTCATCAATATTTAATATTTTTTTTGATATCCCATTTTGCATAGGTTTATTAGGCATTAGTACACAATATTTTCCAGCAAGCGAAATATATGTTGTAAATGTTGCACACTTATTTCCTCTTTCTTCTTTTGTTGCTTGTATTAAAACTATTTGTCCTTTTTTTATTACTTCTTGTATCTTATACTCTTTGCTATCGGAATCTTCTGTATCAAGTTTTCCATTAATATTATGTTCACTTTTTAATATATGGTCGATTTCATTTTCTTCAGCTTCTATATTAAAATTAGATGAAATTTTTTCATCAACCATTTTTTCTATGTCAGAAATTAAAATATCATCTTTATGAAATGAATTATTTATTAATGTATTATCTGTTATTTTTTCTTCAAGATCTATTGAAGTAATATTTGGAGGTGGAATTTTTTTTAAGCATAAAGCTCGATCTTTTTTATCCGTAGATGGAATATTAAAATAATCTGGATTTATTTCACTAAAAGGTAAAAATCCACTATTATTATTACCATAATCTATAAATGCAGCTTGCAAAGAAGGTTCTATTCTTGTAATTTTTGCTAAATATATATTATTTTTAACACTTACCTTATTCCCAAAACTATACTCTATTTCTTCTATTAGGCTATTTTTATCTAGTAATACCACTCTTGTTTCTGATGGAAAAGTAGCATCAATTATTATCTTCTTATTCATATTAATATATACTATACATAGTAGTTTAGTTAAAATTATATTCTAAAAATTTATTAACTCTTTCTGATTAATAAACAGAATCCATGTAAATGAGCTTTTTCTTTAATCTATTCCTTTAGTTGATAGTATTTTTTCTCTTTACTTCGTTAATTTATTTGAAATAATTATTTCATAATTAATTAACTATTATTTTAAGTTTTATATACCAAGTATATATTTTTAGCAAATGATATTTCTTTTCTTCAATATACCAATTTATTAAATTATTAATTTCTAATATTAAGGGTTTTTATAATTTCATATTCTTAATTTATAGTAAATATATTTATTTTCTCTATTAGTGCCTTATTTAAAATTTAGTATAACTATACCTAATAATAATTAATGCAAATTAAGAGGTGATTTTGAAAACACAAAGTATTAATTCTAAAATAATAATTAAATCTAATTCTATTCAAAATACTATTATTACAGGTTATGCTAGTGTTTTTGGAGTAGCAGATTCTGATAATGATATAATTGTAAAAGGAGCTTTTGCAAATACTTCTGCTTCTAAAGTCAAACTCCTTTGGCAACATGATATGTCAAAACCTATAGGTGTCATCACTAATCTTTATGAAGATAAGCATGGCTTAAAAATAGAAGCAGAAATTAATAATAAAACTACCGCTGGATTTGAAGCTTCTGAACTAATTAAGCAAAAAGCTATTCAAAGTTTAAGTATAGGATTCTTTTCTAAAATATCTAATTACACTGAAAAAGGGCATAGACTTATTACTGATGTAGATCTCATTGAAGTTAGTGTTGTAACATTTCCTGCAAATCACTTAGCTGAAATATATCAATATAAAAATAATAACTTAAATTATACTGCTTCATATCTAAAATTATTAGATAAAATCGAATATTTACTATACACATTAAAAACCTTTATATAATGATATTATGGAAAATATAGAAAATAAAATAAATAAAATAATAACTGATATAACTAATATGGTTAATAATGAAAAAAATGTTAAAAGTCATATTAATGAAATAGAATCTAAATTAACACAAATACAGAATTTTTATTTAAGGCCTAACGTTACTACAATAGAACAATCTAATTATAATAAAGCATTTGATAATTTTATTAAAAAAGGAGTTAGCAATGATTTAATTAAAAAATCATTAAGTTCTGATAAAGATTCAGCTGGTGTTACTATTACTTCTTCTTTACAACAAAAAATTATTGCCAATACTATAGAGAAATCCCCTTTTAGACAAATTGCTTCTATTGATACTATTTCTTCTAATTCTTTAGATTTATTAATTGAAAATAATCAATGTTACTCAGGCTGGGTTGGAGAAGATGAAAATCGCTTAGAAACAATGACTCCTCAGTTAACTAAAAAAACTATACATGTTCATGAATTATATGCTCAGCCAAAAGCTACTCAAAGATTAATTAATGATTCTGAAATAAATATTGAACAATGGTTAGCAGAAAAATTATCAGAAAGTTTTGCTCAATCCGAACATGAGGCTTTTATAAAAGGTGATGGAAATAAAAAACCATTTGGCTTATTAAATAATTCAAAAATACCTCATATCGATGCTGGTAACACAATTACCACAGATATTCTACTTAAACTTATTAATTCACTCCCAGAAAAATTTATTCCTAATGCTACTTTTTTAATGAATCGTAATACATTATCTATTATACAAGGATTAAAGGATAAACTAGATCGTTTTATTTGGCAACCATCATTATCAGACCCTTTAAAGCATACAATTTTAGGTATTCCAGTGCAATGTAGTTCTTATATGCCTGATATTGGAAAAAATAATTGTTCAATTTCTTTAGGCGATTTCAAAGCTGGATATAAAATCGTTGATAGATCTAATATTCAAATTATGCGTGATCCTTATACTGAAAAACCTTTTGTAAAGTTTTATGCTACCAAAAGAGTAGGTGCAGATGTTATAGATCATAATGCTATTTTATTTGCTAAATTTAGTTAATTATCTTCTAACTAATTTTATCTTTTTATAATAACTTAATAAGTATAAATTGTGATTATAGATAATATTTTATATCAAGTAAAATCAATATCAACATTATCTCCTTTACCTATCAATGAAGTAAAAAATTATTTACGGGTTACAGATGATTATGATGACCAGCTTATTACATCTTTACTTCTAACTGCTATCGATCAAGCAGAAATCTTTACTGGTATAAGCTTACATAAAAGGCATATGAGATGTTTAATAAAAAAGTCTAATCATAGACTTTTTTTAAAGTATAGTCCTGTAGTACGTATTATAAAAATAGTGCGTACTATAAATAATAATAAAGAGGATATTAATGATTGTTGTTGGAATCTAAATTCTCATAATTCATATATTGATTTAGATGATTCTATAGTTAATTTATCTCTAGAAATAGATTATGAAACTGGTATTAATAATGAAATTCCTGTTAGTATATTTAATGGCATACTAATTCATATTTCTCTTATGTATGATAATCCTCATAATAATGCATTGTCCAATTTGGTGAAAAAACTTTATTTTCCTTATCGAAAATTAAAAATATAACAAATTATGTATTGTAATATCAAAAATATTAACACATTAATGCATAAAATTTTTTTTCTAAAGAATGATGCTAAAGATGCAACTGAACCAGAATTATGGATTAATATATTTTATTCTTTTGCATCTGTTAAACCACTTAATAATAGTAGTTACTACTATAGTACAGGAGTAAGTTTTGGTAATATTATCTCTACTGAATATTTTATTTTTTTTACTAGATATAATAAAAATATTAACATTGATTTGAGAATTCAATTTAAAAACAATTTATACACTATAAAACGAATTATTAATATTAATGAAAAAAATCATTACTTAAAAATTATAGCTTTAAAAATTATTTAATAAATTACTACTTAAAAAATGTTATGTTATTACTAGATCCTATTTATCAATTTCAGTTAGATTTATATTCTAACATTAACTCTATAGAATATATTAAAAATAATGTAAAAAAAATATATTTATCTTCTATTAAAGATGCTAAATGTCCAGCATTATTAATAAAAATTAATAATGTGATTAATTTATCAAAATATAATTTTATAATTTATGAAATTGTTTTTGAAATTTCTTTTTTTACCAATACTAATCAGCAACATTTAGTTATTAGATTAGCTGACTTGGTATCAAAAAAACTATTAAACACTAACTGCTTTTTTAATAAATCTCAAGTAATATCATTTAAAGCAAATAGTTTAAAATTTGATCAACCTAATACTTTGTCTGTAGATAAAACATCTATTATTTATAATGCTTTATTAAAAAAATTAAATAATTTATGAATTTTCATGATATTCTGTTACCAAATTTTATTAATATATTTATCTTAGCTAGACCAGAATTTATAACTTCTTGTGTTATAACTAAATCTAGGAGAGAATCTCGTTCTTTAGATATTAGAGAACCTTTTCATAAATACATACTAAAAGATTGCCGTCTCTCTAAAGAAGAATTTTATCAATTCAAAAGTTTTTTTAATGCTAGAGCAGGAAGAAGATATTCTTTTAGACTTAAGGATTATGCAGATTATCAAGTTAATAGACAGTTTATTGCTAAAGGAAATGGCAAAAAAAAACAATTTAATTTATATAAACTATATGAGGATCCAATTACTCCTTTTATACGCAATATAACTAAGCCATCCGTCGATTCTGTTCAGTTATATAAAAATAATTTAAGAAAGATAATTGCAGATGTTGATTATATAACTGGGCAAATATATTTAGCAGAAATATTAACTTCAGATGAAACCTTGTATGCTAGTTTTGAATTTGATGTATGTGTTAGATTTAATCAAGATAATTTTGAATATAAATACTTGCATGACGGAAGTATCTTATTAGCAGATATAGAATTAGTAGAGGTATACCAATGAAATCATTTTATAAAAAATTTAATAATGATACAAGCAATTCTTTCCCAGAAGATATATATTGTTTTCATTTAATACTATCAAATAAAGAGCAAAAATTTCTATGTTCTTGTAATAAAATAATAATTATAGAAGACATAAAATACTATCCTTATTCAGGTCTTTATATAGAAAAAGCTCTATTTAATGATTCAGCAAATAATGAAATAACTGTACATGGTGTATTTGAACAATCCGGAATTATAAAAGCTGATATTATCTCAGGGGCTCAAATTAAAATTCTTTATATAAAAAATGGAGTTGTTACTAATACTAATCATTATCTTTGTGCTTCAATACAAAAAAATGATTTAGATTTTAATTTAAAATGTGTCCCGGAAACCATAAAATATGGTCAATCATTGCTAAAAATATATAGCAAAACTTGTAGAGCAAATTTTGCAGATAATAAATGCAAAATTGATATAAAAAAATTAATGCAAGAATATACTATTGACTC
>CAYXTI010000025.1:0-1619 GCA_964468495.1 uncultured Rickettsiaceae bacterium
CTGTTGCTAGGATATGATTTTGGAGTGTTAGTAAATTATTTTACTCATCAAGTTATGGTTAAAATACAAGTTGATATTTAATAATAAAAAATATATTATTTTTCCATAATATATATATTATAGGTTCAATTTATTTATAGAGCTATTGGACCTAATTCTCCTTTTTTAAAAATTTTTTCCTTTTTACTAGCTTATGGGCTATCCTAGCTGAGGATAGAGCTATGTTGTCATTTTAACAATAATCTATAATAACATTTTTTAATTGATATTATTATTGATTATGAATAAGTTATTATATATTATAATGCATATTATGCTATTCATAAAAATTAATAGAATAGAAAAGATTAATATTTTTAATAACTTATAATAAGTAACAGATAATGCTTAAAATTATAAAATTTAAGCAATATTTAAAATTAAGCTTTATTTTTGTATTATGTATTTTAACTAATATTATTATTTCATTTTTTAATTATTGTAATGCAGAGGCAAAACATCATCACGATGATCTGGATTTAACAGGAAAGGATGAATTTCCTAGTCATGATCCGGATTACATATATAAGAATCTAATATTAGATAGAGATATTGTTTTTTATAATAACCTTTATTTTATAGGAGAACAAAGACAGTATATAAACTCTAGAGGGTTAGGTTCTAATACATTATATGGATTATTATCGCTTACGACAGCTAATATTACGACAGCTAATATATATGTTAAGGGATCAAAAGGAGTAGATTTTGGTAATACAAGTATAGCTAATGTCCTTGGTAATTTAATCATCTATGATATGGCAATAGTAAGAAGAAATATCAAGTTCGGTTTCATGAATGGTATAATTTTTAGAAGTAAAGATGCAGAGTTAGTTATTAATAGCAATGAGGATAATGAATCACACATTATATCAGGCACTGCAATTTATAATAATGAAGGAGGTCAAAAAAATTCAGGAAAAATAACAGTTGAGTCAACAAGCAGTACTGAATTTGATATACAGATTGGGGAGAATGAAAGTAATAGTCTAGAAAAACTAGAACTCATCAACAGCACAGCAATTTTCAGGAAAGATTATTATGTAAAAAATACAGTTTTAAAAGAAGATGCACAATTATACTTTAATAGAAGCGATGAAAAAAATCAGAATATATATGGTAATTATATAGGACCAGATAGTGGAACAAAGGGAAAAATAGAAGTAGATACAATAGGAGTGGTAGAATTTAATGTAAGTAGCATAGGAAAAGAATATGCAAGACTTAAAGAGATGAGTTTTAAAAAAGGAGATAGTATAATAAGGGGAGATGTATATGTAGATAATATTATATTAGGCAAAGGAGTAAAATTAATATTAGATAATAATGTAGATAATATTGCATTAGGCAAAGGAGTAAAATTAATATTATATAATAAAAAAGAAAAAGAACAAGATATAGTAGGAGAGATAAATGGAGAAGGGGGAAAAATAAAGGTGTCAGGAGCAGGAGCAATATTCTATAATAATATAGGTGTAAAAGATCAATTAATTAAAGAGCTTGAATTATCATCAGGAACAACAACAATAAAAGGAAACATATATGCAGAAAATATAAAAATATATAATGCAAAAGTATCA
>CAYXTI010000026.1:0-111519 GCA_964468495.1 uncultured Rickettsiaceae bacterium
AAAATATTATATGAACAATCTCATAATATGAGAGGAGAATCAATAGAATTTGTAAAACAATCTAAAGAATTGCTAGAAATCTTAAATAATGATAAAACACCTCTAACTAAACCTATGTTAGAAAAAAACAAAAAATTACTACATGAAATAATAAGTATAGAGAAAATTTATGTAAGAGGAGAAGCAACTATTTTAAAAGCAAATAATAACTATATAACTAAGCTAAAGGATATAGTTCCAAAAATAAAAGATTTTTTTCAAGAAATATATCTATTCATAAAAGAAAAATTACATCCTAAGAAAGCATTAGTACAATCACTAAAAAGTGCATCAAACCTATCTAAAAATATGCATAAAGCTAAGTTAGCAGTTGCAGATATTACTAAAAAAACTAATGAACAAATAAGACAAAATACAAATAATTTTATTAAAAAAGAAGATAATAAAACTCTAAACCTTAGAAGACTAAAACATAATAAAAATAATCAACTTCAAAGGTAAAGAAAGTAAAAAAGTTATAGTAAATATATAATAAAAAATAATAAGTACTTACCATAAATAATAATATAAAACCTTTATAATGATGGATTATAAATTATGACTAATAACAGAAATGATAAAAAAATAAACACAATAATAGAAAATAGTAATAAGCCATATGCAGAAAAACAAGAAGTAAATAATAAAATAGAAGAATTTGAAAAAGATACAAAACCTAAAAACAACAAGATTGTTAATTTTCTTAAAAAAGCTGGAACTTATATAAGTAACCATAAAAAAGCATCAGCAGTAATAGGAGCTGCTCTTATATTATCCACAATGCTTGCTCCTGCTGGAATAGCTGCGATATCTGGAATCATAGTTACTATAGGAGCAAGTGCAATTATTACTAATAAAATAGTCCAAAATCGTAATAAAGAAATACATCCTCCGCATATTATAAAAAATAATAATGGAGTAGAACAAAAACAAAAAATTAACCAAAAACAACAAATCTCTAAGAACATTCCTACACTTAGTAATTTACAACCACCACCTACAACCCCAAACCTTAATAACATAAAATCAAGTCAAGGTATTAGCAAATAAAAAATTAAACAACCATTATAGTATATAGATTTGATTACTTTAAAGAGTAATCAAATCTATTTTTCTTTAAATAACTAACAAAATCAATATATGATCTTATAAAAATACATTCATATTATTAATTTATACTAACTTTACCATAGCTGTATTTTATTAATAATTAGTAATTCTATTTTTAAAAAGGTTATTTAAATTTATATTTCTATTATTGTTTTTATACTTGATTACATAGTATTTTACTATGTTTAAGGTATCATAAACTGAAGAGTTGTTATATTTTTATTATTAACAACACTGATGCTTCCTTTATGTACTTCTATAACCCTTCTTAGATAAAACTAACCCAATGCCATTTCCTACTTTCTTAAAACGTCCTTTACTATAATCTTGGCTTGTTATCTTATAAATATTTTCTATCTCATCATTACTAAGTTCTATTCCACAATATCTTATACTAACCAATACTTTATATAATTCCTTATTAGTTCTATTTAGGCTTATTTCTATTTCTCCGGCCGTATCACTATTTGCTATTGCTATTATTATTAAATTATCTACTACTTTTAGTATATAATACTTATCTGCTGCCACTATTATTCTTTTCTGTATTTTTTTAGTTATTGTTATCTTACTTTTTTCTATATCACTTAAATATATTTCATCGCAATATTTTATTCTTTTCTTTATCTCAACACTAAAATCAAATACATCTTTATTTATATCCATTTCTTCATCATCTATTATTGGAATATCGACTACATTTGACATTAAATCAAATAACTTATGAGTTTGTATATATAAATGCTCTGATAAATCCTCTAGCTCCTTTATGGGATAACCTTCATCTATCTTATTCTTTAATAAATCTACTGTATTATGTACTTTAGTCATTGGATTATATATGCTGTATGTTGTAACATCTAATATATTTGCTGATATTTTCTTAAGCCTATTAATTTCTTCTTCTTTTGCTATTATCTTCTTATTATATCCTTCTAAATCTTTCTCTAACGCTTTATTTTTTTCTATCGATCTAACAAACTTACTACCTATCTCATTACTCTTATTTAAAAGTTTTGCTTTTTCTAAATCTAATAACCTATAACCCTTTATTAAACTAGTAAACTCAAATTCTAACTTAACATACTTTTCCTCTAACCGTGATAAACTATTTTCTATTTCTCTTTTTTCTTCTAATAATTTATCTTGTGCTTTCTTTACGATATATAATTCATCTTGCTTTAGTCTTAAAAACAATATTGCTGATATTAGTACTACAAATACAGTATAAAATACACCAACTAAGCGTTCTATCACTATAGCAGTCTCTCCTACCTCAACAATTACTACATTATTACATAGTAATGCTGCCAACCACCTATTAATAACAATACTACAGATACATACCACCTTAATATCAGCATCATCACTATCATACTCATTAGAAATGTTACTACATAAACCCAATAAAAATTCATTAATAATATTTGAAATATCCCTACAAATGGGACTGTATATAACAACAATAATAACCATACTAATCCTATGTATTTATTATTTTTTAATTTATCTACATATAATGAAGATAGTATTAATATTGTTGATATTACTAACAATGATATCTTTATTAACATTGCTAGTACATTATATTCTCTGTCACTAGGGAAAACCCATATATTAGCCAATAATAACAACATATAGAATCCACCATACAATGCAGGAATATCTGAGTTATTTGGCAACTGCTCAACACAAAATTTGAAAAAATTAAATGTCTTTAATCTCTTTAGTAATCCTATATATTTTTTTTGGCTAATTACCTCTTTACTAAAACCTCTAAAAACATGATCTTTTGCTTTAGTCCTCACCCATCCTCCTTCTTGTTTTAATAAATAATGACTTCCTAATAAAAATACTATATTTGCTATCATTCCTTCCAATGCTCCATTCCTATTAAATCCAAAATATGATATTGCTACTGTAATAAATGCCGCACTCATAGCTATTAACACCGACTTACTACTACTACGAAAACCTAATAACGCTATCATAAATGATGTTGCTATCACTGAAAGATAAAAAATACGACCAAAAATAAATAACTTAAATATACTATCAAATAAAGTAGCAATAAAAAAGCCAATAGCTCCAATAATTATAGATCCTATTCTAGCCCAAACTAATTGATGTTCTTTTTTTATGAATCCAGAACTAGCAAGCAGATCATGTGATACAATTATTGCACTTGCATTTATATACGAATCTGCTGGTGACATTACCATTGCCACAATTCCTATTATTAATCCTTTTAATCCTGGGTATCCATAATTACTAATTAAATAATTAACTAAATTACTTGCAACTAAATTACTATCTTTTGCTAAAAGCAAAATAGCTATTAAAGAAATTAACAAATTTGTAAATACTATTACGATAGATGATATAAGACAACTTGAAGTTATTTTTGTGTATTACGAGCCATTGATAATCTCTGAAATGTTTCTGCTCCAAGCCTTGGGATAATAAAAAGAATAATAAATGAAAACATACTCCATAAACTATCCTCTTGGTTAGAAAAAGATCTAATGCTTTCAGTAAAAGATTTATTGGCGAATACTTCAATTATTTTATTACTATCTCCAACAGACATCCATATTACTACTAATGCTAAAATAGGAAGAACTATTCCAAATGTTAAAAACTGTATTATATCTGTAAATGTTACCGATCTTACTCCTCCAATACTAGAGTATGCTGTTATTATAGCTACACTTAAAAACATAATTTTATCCTTAGGTAAATTAACAAAACTCCCTAATATCTCTGCAAGCACCTTAAATTGTATTGAGATTATTATAATCATTGACATTAAACTTAGTATTACTGTAATAATTCTTACATGGTTACCAAACAAACTATACATTGCATCGGCTATTGATAACTTACCTAAAAATTCAGTAAAACGAGGAGCAAATACATATGCTATTATTAAAAATGATATCCCAGAACTACAACCCATTAACATAAAAATAGGCCCCTTAATATAAGTTTCAGATAAATAAACTGATAAACTATCTCCTCCAATCCAAGTTGCAATTACAGTTACAGATAGAAGTAAAAGTAGAAAAATTTCTATTACCAACAGCAAAATCTATTATATTTCTATTCTTTCTTCCAGCAACTAACCCTACTAATAATGTTCCTAGTAAAAACAAACCTAATATCATTAAATCTAAATTAAACATAATCATATTATACCTATCTTTATTTAATAAATTTTAGTTAATAAATCTATTTCTTAGTAACTATAGATTTATATAAGTTACTTGATTTTTTTGTATTTTTCTAGTCTATTTTATATCTTTTTATTATTCTTTAACTGTTTTTTTATTTTTTATTAGTTATATCACCACCTATAAACTAAATATACTACAATAATAAAACCAAAAGTTGAATAATGTATATTAAAGCCTTAATAATGATAAACTAATAAATATAAATACCATCACTAATAAAAATTATATGGATCTATATCATTTTTTATATGAATAAAACTAGGAATTCTTATTGATTCAATTGATGTCTTAATAAATTGTTGTAAATTAAATAATTTATCAGATATTAATAATACTCGATAACGATATCTTGCTGCTAATCTAAAAATTATAGGTTCTGCAGGACCTAAAATTTTCACTCTAGTTTTAGGAATATTAGTTACAAAACTATTAGCTATTTCAAATACTTTTTCTTTATCTTTGCCTGAAAAAGTAATAGCTGCCATTCTTGTAAAAGGCGGCATCTGAGCTAATTTTCTACTATTAATCTCAGCCGCTATAAATTGTGCATCACTGCCTTCTTTAATTGATAATAAAACTTTATTATTAGGGTTATGAGTTTGTAATAAAACTAAGCCCTGATCATGTTCTCTTCCTGCTCTTCCGCCTACCTGATGTAATAGCTGATACATTTTTTCGCTTGTTCTTAAATCACCAGCTGTAAAGCCTATATCAGCATCTATTACCCCAACTAAAGTCAATTTTGGAAAATGATAACCTTTAGTAATAATTTGTGTTCCAATTAAAATATTAATTTCCCCTTTTTCCATCTTCATAAGTAATTTTTTTATACTATCTACTTTTTTTGAATTATCTCCACTGATAAGACTAATTTTTTTATTAGGAAAAAGAGCAGTTACTTGTTCTGCAACACGTTCAATGCCAGGACCATAAAAAATAAGAGAATCTTTACTTTTACAGTAGATGCACATTACAGGAATATTTGTGACATACCCACAATAATGGCATTTTAATCTTTGTAACAACTTATGTACTACCATAAAAGATGAACACCATTTACATTGGAAACTAAATCCACATGATTTACATAATATTAATGGAGCAAACCCTCTTCTATTCAAAAATAATAATACTTGTTGTTTTTTAGATAATGTATAATTAATTGCCTGTATTAATTTTGTTGATAATAAACAATCACTCTTAGGTTTTTCTTTTCTCATATCAACCATCTCAATGGTAGGCAAAATAGAATTAAAAAATCTATTTTTAAGGGTAATTAAATGATATTTATTAAGATTAACATTATAAATTGTCTCAATTGAAGGAGTAGCAGATAATAAAAGACATTTACACTGTTCAATATTACTTCTTAAAACCGCCATATCTCTTGCATGATATAATACTCCTTCATTTTGTTTATAAGAATTATCATGTTCTTCATCAATAACTATTATCCCTAGACTTTTATATGGTAAAAATAAACTACTTCTTGTTCCTATGATTATTTGTATTTCTCCGCTGATAATACCTCTTAAAATACGTTTTTTTTGAGCTTTACTTATTGTAGAATTCCATATAACAGGAAAAACAGTAAATCTTTCTTTAAACTTAGTAATAATTTGATTGCTTAATGCAATTTCTGGTAACATAATTAACGCTTGTTTTCCTAGCTTTATTTGTTCAAACACAGCATGAAAATATATTTCTGTTTTTCCAGAACCAGTAGCGCCTTTTATCACAACAGGTTTAGTTGCTTTTAGAAAATTATTTAAACATAGTTTTTGATCACTTGAAAGCACAGCTAATTTAACATTTTTTGGAATAGTTTGTTGCATAGAAATAATAGGAGGATGATTCAATTCGACTGGCAACACTAACTTTGCTATAGTGCTTAAAGAAACAAGATAATAATTACTACTACGTTTTATGAAATCTAATAATTGATATTTAACACTTGCAGAAAACTGTATTTTATTCGATATAAATTTTAATTTTATATTATTTAAAGGAGAAACATTAATTTCCCATACTATAGAAGTTATCTCTTTATTCCTAAATGGAACTAATACTATATCTCCAATATTAATATTCTTATCTTTTGGAGCAATATAGCTTAAAGGAAATAATAACCCGGAAACAGGTACAATAACGTTTACTATTTGCATAAATACAATAACCTTTCAGTGTATCGATATGATGGGTGGCATTAATTGATTCTATAAATAAATTAATAAAATAATTTATTTATAGAGATTATTGAATATTCATATAAATAACAAAAGCACCAGCTGCAGTAAGAACTCTGCTATAAATATTATAATATATCTGTATTATTGCCATTTAGTACGTAATGCATATTTTACTTCAGCTTCATCTTCGTTATTGGCAACAATAATATCCTTCAATATATAACCTTTTTTTTCAGCATAATATTCTCGTATATCAGCAGAAAAAAAAGCAAAAATAAACATCATCGATGTACTCAGAATAAAAGTCATCAAATTTGAATACATACTACATACTATTTCTATTAATATAGCTATTATAGCTAAAGCCCATATTCGATGATATAATGCCCATACAAAATTAAAAAGAAATGCAAAAAAAGAAAAACCTTGTTTTATTATAATCGGGTTATTATCTTCCTTATTTGCCACCTGGTAAATTGAATAAATATTCATATATTAATAATAATATTGTATTTTATTGTGTTATGCTATATATATACTTTATTTAGTGTAAGTAGTATATTACAATTTACATAAATAATATAGTACCTGAAAACTACCCTAAGCGCTATCAAAATAGTAATATTTATATAGCAAATTACTAAATAAAATATATTTATAATACTAAAGATTACATAATCCTAGCATTATAAATGCTATAAGTAAAATTATCAATAACAAGTTGATTTTATTACTTAATATGGTTATATAGTTTTTATAAAACATTATTAAACATTTAATAATTGATTAAAAATTTTACTAAATTTTATGACAAATAATGGTTATAAAGAGAACAAAGTTAGAAGCACTACAATTTTATGCTTAAAAAAAGGCTCAGAAGTAATAATTGCTGCTGATGGTCAAGTATCTTTAGGTAATAGTATTTTAAAATCTACAGCAAAAAAACTAAGAACTTTATTGAATAATAAAATAGTAGCAGGATTTGCAGGATCTACTTCCGATGCTTTAACTTTATTTGATCGTTTGGAAAGTAAACTTGAAAAACATTCAAATAACCTTATGAGAAGCGCTGTAGCCTTAGCAAAAGATTGGCGTACTGATAAGTATTTGCGTAAACTAGAAGCAATGATGATAGTAGCAGATAAGAATAACATGTTTATATTAACCGGAAGCGGCGATGTTATAGAACCTGAAGATAATATTGCTGCAATAGGATCTGGAGGATTATACGCTTTATCAGCTGCAAAAGCATTACTATCTATAAAAACAAACTTATCTTCTGAACAAATAGCAATAAAATCAATGAATATTGCTGCAGATATTTGTGTATATTCTAACCACAATATTATTACGGAAAAAGTTATATGAAAAAGACACATGATATGGGCCTTACACCCACTGAAATTGTTGCTGAATTAGATAGGTTTATTGTAGGACAAACAAAGGCAAAAAAAGCTGTTGCTGTAGCTTTAAGAAACAGATATCGTCGGGCAAAAGTGCTAGAACCTATGCGCAGCGAGATTGTACCTAAGAACATTCTTATGATAGGATCTACAGGAGTAGGGAAAACAGAAATAGCCAGAAGATTAGCAAAATTAGCAGAAGCTCCCTTTATAAAAATTGAAGCAACAAAATTTACTGAAGTAGGTTATGTTGGAAGAGATGTTGAGTCAATAGTTAGAGACCTGATGGAAATAGCTGTTACTTATAGAAAAGTAAAAGCAAAAAAAGAAATTGAATCAAAGGCAAAATTACAAGCTATAGAAAGAGTAGTTGAAGCTGTAGTAGGAAAATTTTCTACTAAAGAAACCACTGATAAGTTTAGAAATAAAATTATTAAAGGAGAGTTAGATAACACAGAAATAGAGATTGCTGTTAATGATAGCGACATAAAAAATAGTAATAGTTTTGAAATTCCTGGGATGCCTGGTGCAGCTATGGGAATACTGAATATTAGCGATATTTTAGGAAAAGCTCTAGGTAATAAAAAAACAAAACAAAAAAAATTAACTGTAAAAGAAGCTATAGAAATTATTACATCAGAGGAGTCAGAAAAAATGATAGACCATGAACAAGTTATCGCACAGTCTATTGCTGCAGTTGAAAATGATGGAATAGTATTTATAGATGAGATCGATAAAATTACATCTAATTCCGAAGTAAGATCAGGAGAAGTAAGTAGAGAAGGAGTGCAAAGAGATTTATTACCTATTATAGAAGGGACTAATGTTGTTACAAAATATGGGATTATAAAAACTGATCACATTTTATTTGTTGCTTCTGGAGCTTTTCATATATCTAAGCCCTCAGATTTATTACCAGAATTACAAGGTAGACTACCTATTAGAGTAGAAATGATTGCTCTTACTAAAGAAGATTTAATTAAGATATTAACTGAACCTGAAGGAAGTTTAATAAAACAATATGTAGCTTTACTTGCTACTGAAGGAGTAAGTCTAGAGTTTACTCAAGACGCTATAGAATCAATAGCAGAATATGCAACTAACATTAACAATGAAGTTGAAAATATTGGAGCAAGAAGATTACATACTATTTTAGAAAATCTACTAGAAGATATAAGTTTTAAAGCAGGAGATAATAAAAATAGTAAAATTACAATAGATAGTAATTTTGTTACAAAGCAACTAGAATCATTAATTAAAAATATTGACTTAGCTAAATTTATCTTATAACTGGATGATGTATTTTAAATAAAAATAAATTCTAATAAAATAACAGCTATAATAAACAGTCATATTGTTATAATTATAAAAAAATACTATAATGCTTTTTTAATCCAATATATTATTGTACTATCAACAATTCTTACTAAGAATATAAATATAATATATTTTATTGAACAAGTGAATTGTATATAATTCAGTAATTCTAAAAAATCAAATGATATATTAATTGCTAATGGTAATTAAAGTTGCAAGTATAGCATTGAACGGTATTGACGCAGTAGATGTTAATGTTGAAGTCCAGTTAATATCAGGTATTCCTAATTTTGTGATCGTAGGACTAGCAGATAAAACTATATCTGAGTCTAAAGAAAGAGTTAGATCAGCATTATCAGCAATAGGGTTAGCATTACCAGTAAAAAGAATAGTAATAAACTTAGCTCCAGCACATCTAATAAAAGAAGGAAGTCATTTTGATTTAGCAATAGCTGCTGGTATATTAGCTAGCACAAAAATATTAAATGATGAAATTAGAAATTACTTAATTTTAGGAGAATTATCCTTAGATGGCAGTATATTACCTGTTAATGGAATATTACCTGCTGCTATGGCTGCAGTAAATCGAGATAAAGGAATAATTTGCTCCAAAGACAATGGTGCAGAAGCCTCATGGTCTGGAAATAAAAAAATAATTGCAGCTAGTAACTTATTAGAGCTTATTAATCACTTCAAAGGAACACAAATCATATCCTATCCTTCAGCTAAAATAGAAGATGAAATCCCATCATATCTAGATTTAGTAGACATTAAAGGACAAAAAATTGCAAAAAGAGCTCTAGAAATAGCTGCAGCAGGAAACCATAATCTATTAATGTCAGGTCCGCCTGGAACTGGCAAATCAATGTTAGCTCAAAGACTAATAGGTATAATGCCCCCTTTATCATCGCAAGAGATCTTAGAATGCAGTGTTATATCTAGTATATCAGGTAAACTAAAAAATGGTGCCTTAACTAGAAAAAGACCATTTAGATCTCCTCACCACTCTTGTTCTACTGCAGCCATGGTTGGAGGTGGTGTAGGAAGAAAAATCACTCCAGGGGAAATTTCTTTAGCTCATAATGGTATTTTATTTTTAGACGAACTCCCAGAATTTAATAATAATGTTATAGAGTCTTTACGCCAACCAATGGAGACTGGAGAAATTTTAATTGCAAGAGCAAGTAATCATATAAAATATCCAGCTCAATTTCAATTAATTGCAGCAATGAACCCATGCAAATGCGGTTATCTGAATGATAATCATAGAGTATGTACAAAAGCCCCAGCATGCGCATCAATTTATCAATCAAAAATTTCTGGTCCTATATTAGATAGATTTGACTTACATGTAGAAGTTAATAATGAAAGCCATTATAATCACTATAAATTAGACTATATAAACAATGAAGAATCATCTGAAAAAGTAAAAGAAAGAGTAATTAAGGCAAGAAATATTCAAATCAAAAGGTATGAAGGTTATAATAATATTAACTCAAATAATCAATTAGAAGGAAAATTAATTACTAATTATGCAATAGCTTCTGAGGAAGGTATGAATATACTTAATGAAGCTGCCCAAAAATTTAAATTATCGATGAGGGCTTATAATAAAATATTAAAAGTTGGCAGAACAATTGCTGACCTAGATAATTCTGAGTTGGTATCAAAAATACATATTGCAGAATCTTTAAGTTATAGAAAATTAGATTTTTCTAGTACGTTAAGTTATATAAACCACTACAGATCAAAAGAATATAGTTAAAGTAATTAGCAAATTAAGAAAATGTTACTCAAGTAGTTGCTTTCTATAAACAAATTAAGTAAGTTATTGGTTTAAATTTATTATAGAAAGTAAAAATACTAATTATTCTAATAAATAATCTTGAATAAGAAAAATAAGTTAGTATAACTAAAATAGTATAGGTTATAATTATTACCAATAATTAAGTTTATTATGTAATAAAGCACGGTCATTGATAGTTTTAAATAAAAAAGAAATAATCCTAAAATATATAATAATATTCTGTATTATTAAGTATAAAACTGAAAAATAATATACTACAAATATTGTTAAAAGAGACTATGTCCTTACCAAAATTATGTTATTTAATAATATTAACCCTTATTATTGTTATTGAAGATGACAAATAATTTATTTTCTATAAACAACAAAAAAATATCATATTCAAAAGAGACAATTGATATTTTAAGGTTAATAAGAAGTGAAAATATCGGACCAAAAACATTTATGTCGTTAATAAAGTTATTTGGTAATGCATCTTTAGCTCTAGAAAATATAGCTGATTTTTCAATTAGAGGAGGAAAAGAAAAAGCAATTAAAATATGTTCTAAGAATGATGCTATTAAAGAAATAGAATTATTATCAAAAAATAACGCCTATTTAATTACTTATAAAGATAGCAATTATCCAAAATTATTACTACAAATATTTGATCCTCCTCCGGTACTTTCATATTCAGGAAATATAGAATTATTAAAAAACTCTAAAACTGTAGCAATAGTTGGAGCAAGAAATAGTTCTCTTAATGCTCAATTATTTACTAAAAAATTAGTACAGGATTTAATAAAAGCAGGCTATAATACAGTAGCAGGTCTAGCAAGGGGAATAGATACAGTAACTCATACAACATCTATAGAAAATACTATAGCAGTTATTGCTGGAGGTATAGGTAATGTTTATCCTCCGGAAAATAGTAAATTATTTTCAGATATTGCAAAAAAAGGCTTAATTATATCAGAATTACCTATTTATTCTAAACCATATAGCTATAATTTTCCTCAAAGGAACCGTATTATATCAGGAATATCGTTAGCAACTATAATAATAGAAGCCAGTATACATTCAGGGTCATTAATTACAGCACAATATGCTATTGACCATAATAGAGAACTATTTGCAGTTCCTGGCTTTCCTATGGATCCAAGATGCATGGGAACAAATAAGCTCATTAAAGATGGAGCATATTTGCTTGAATCAGCTAATGATATTATTACGCAATTAGATGTATACAATAAAAATAATCAACCACTTACTGAACTAGATAATAACGATAAAAATTTTACATTAAATAAAAATTTAACTATAACTTCACAAGAAAGACAAAAGATCATCAATTTATTATCAGCTTCATCAATAACATATGAAATGCTAGCAATAGAGTCTAAATTACCTATGCCAATAGTACTTACCATATGTATAGAGCTTGAATTAGCTGGAAAAATTACTAGATATCCTGGTAATAAAATAGCATTAATATGTTAAATTATAAGGTATTTAAATTAATAATTATATGAAACTAGTTATTGTAGAATCTCCAGCAAAAGCAAAAACAATAAATAAATATTTGGGGAATGATTTTAAAGTTTTAGCATCTTTTGGTCATGTAAGGGATTTACCTTCAAAAAATGGATCTGTTATCCCCGAGAAAAATTTTTTAATGAAATATGTTATTTCTACAAAAACAGAAAAACATATTAATATCATTACTAATTATGCTAAAAAAGCATCAGAAATATATCTAGCTACAGACCCAGATAGAGAAGGAGAATCAATTGCTTGGCATATTATTGAAGTTCTAAAAGAAAAAAAAATAATAAAGGATAATTTTAAACGTATTACCTTTAATGAAATCACACAAAAAGCTATTTTAGAAGCTATAAAAAAACCAAGATCAATAAATGAAGATTTAGTTAATGCTCAACAAGCAAGAAGAGCATTAGATTACTTAGTAGGATTCACATTATCTCCAGTATTATGGAGAAAAATTCCAAAATGTAGATCAGCCGGACGAGTACAATCAGTGGCGTTAAGGCTAATTTGTGATCGAGAAGAAGAAATAGAAAAATTTATAAGCCAAGAATATTGGGATATAAATCTAGATATGTTAAATAGTAAAAATGAAAAATTTATATCAAAATTAACTACTGAAAATGGTAAGAAATTAACAAAATTCTCAATACCTAATCAAGAATTAGCAAATAAAATTAAAAAACAAATTGAAGGGAAAAACTTTTCTGTAATAAAAATAGAAAAGAAAAAACAAAAAAAGAATCCATTTGCACCATTTATTACTTCTTCATTACAACAAGAAGCCTATAAAAAACTTGGATTTTCAACAAAAAAAACAATGATAATAGCACAAAAACTTTATGAAGGTCTCAATATTGATGATACTACTATAGGATTAATTACCTATATGCGAACGGATGGAGTATCTCTATCTGAAGAGGCGATAAGTAGTATTAGGTCTGCAATAAAAACTATTTATGGTGAAAAATATCTTCCTAAAAACCCTAAGAAATATAAAAAACAAGTAAAAAATGCACAAGAAGCTCATGAAGCTATAAGACCTACTAATATTAATTTATTACCAGAGGAATTAATTAATAAAATTGATGCAGATCAACAAAAACTATATGAACTAATATGGAGACGTACAATAATGAGTCAAATGGAAAGTGCTATTATCAATATAATAGAAGCTACCTTTAGTTCAGAAGACAAACTATTTATAGCAAAAGCACATGGATCAACAGTATTTTTTGATGGATTTAATAAAGCTAATAAAGAAAACTATAGTAAAATAAAAAATGAGCAAACCCAATCCAAAGAATTAGCATACCTATTTGAATCAGAACAAGTAAAAATTAAAAATATAAATACGTTACAGCATTTTACTGAGCCTCCAGCAAGATATTCAGAGGCAAGTTTAGTCAAAAAACTTGAAGAATTAGGAATAGGAAGACCATCTACTTATGCTACAATTATCTCAGTATTACAAGATCGAAAATATGTAATAAATAATACTAATCGTTTTTTTCCAAGTAATTTAGGTAGGTTATTAACATTATTCTTAACAGGATTTTTTAAGAAATATATAGAATATAATTTTACAGCCACTTTAGAAGAAGATCTAGATAAAATTGCGCTAGGAAAGATGAAATGGATTAGTTTATTAAATGATTTTTGGATAGGATTTTCAACAAATATTAATGATGTACAAAATAAAACAATTACAGAAGTAATTCAATATATAGAAGAACAATTAAATGATTATTTATTTAATAATAATAAATCTCAAAATGACTACATAAGTAGTAAAAATTGTTCAAAATGTAAAGAAGGAGTATTAAAATTAAAAATAAGCAAGTTTGGAGTATTTTTAGCATGTAATAATTATCCTGATTGTACTTTTAAACAAGATAACATTTTTAATAAAGAGCCTAATAATGATGTAGAACCTTATGAAAAAGATATACTTCTTGGTAATGATGAAGAAAATAATCAAATTTGGCTTAAAAAAGGAATGTATGGGTGGTACGTCCAAAAAGGAGAGGATACTATTAGTACAAAAAATAAGGTAAAAAAAGCTAAGCGTATTACTATTCCAAAAAGCATAAATCCAAAAACTATAAATTTACTTACAGCTTTGAATTTACTTAAAATGCCTTTTTCTTTAGGAAAAGATACTAGCACTAATACAGATATTATACTTGCTATCGGTAGATACGGACCATATTTAAAACATAATAATTTATGTACTTCAATTCCTAAGGACCAAGACTTATTTTCAATTACTATTAATGAGGCCATAAAAATTATAAAGACCAGAGAAAAAATTAAATCTACTAATAAAAAAAAGGTCTTGATTGCTAATAAGTAAAAAAGTTTATAAATAAAAAATATTTGATTATGATTTACAAAAAATACTGTTAATTAATTAAGCTTCTAATATTCATATCAGTACTGTTTTCTAATAAATAATTGATAATTTTTGTATTCCCAGATTCTACAGCATACATCAAAGCTGTTTTTGTTTGTGCATCTCTAATATTTAAGCTAGCATTATACTGCACTAAGTATTTTACTCTTTCTAAATCACCTGAATGTACAGCATAAATTAATGCAGTGCACCCATTATTATCTTGTATATTCATGTGATATTTTATAAAAGAATAGTTTTCAATATTATAATCTAAATTAAATATATTATTTACACATTTTTCTATATAATTTTTTTCTAGTTTTAGACTATGCTCTAGAAAGTATTTTAGAATATCTAATCTTCCTAAAATAGTAGCTATAATTATTACTGTTTTACCACTATTATCTTTTATAGCTATGTTTGCATTATGTTGAACCAAATATCTCACGATTTCTAGATTTCCTATATCTACAGCATACATTAACGCCGTATATCCATCATTATCCTGAATATTAACATTTGCGTTATTTTCTACAAAAAACTTTATTACATCTAAATTTTCTGTATCTAGAGACCACATTAATGCACTCCACCCATTGTTACTTAAACTATTTATATTTGCATTATATCGCTTTACTATTAAGCGTAATAATTTTATATGCCCTAAAAATCCGGCTATCATTACAGCAGATATACCTTCTCTATTTCTTGTTTCTATATTTGCTCCATAATCAAGTAAAATCTTAGTAATTTTAAAGTTAGATTTAGCTATTGCTATACTTAAAGCTGTACTACCATCTTTACTTTGAATATTTATATTAGAATTATTATCTATTAAAAATTTAACTATACTATAATGCATTTGCCAAGTAGCATACATTAATACAGTGTACCCTTCTTCATTAGCATAATTTACATTAGCTCCTTTTCTTATTAAATCTTTTACTTTATTTATATTACCTAACATTATAGATTCAATCAATAGCTGTTCATTCTTCATTCAATAATAACCTCTATTCTTAATATTATTTTTAATAAAAATACTCCAATTAAAAATAAAACTACTTAATAATAAAATATTATTACCTATGTCTTAGTTTTTCTATTTTAGAAATAAAAACTATAAGATATTAATAAAAATTAAATTATATAATAGATTCATTTTAATTGCTTACCATCTTTAATAATTACTAAACTGTATTATTAATAGTAAAAATATCGATGATAAAAGAATAATCAATATTAAATATAAAAATTTTTATTATATCCAATAAAAATTTTTATTAATATTCAATATACACTATTTTAAAATAGCGTTTTACTTCATAGAGATTGAAGCAAGAGTAATTGTTTGTGTTTTATAATATAGTTCATTTTGGGATATAACATTAGTGGAAGGTCTAAACTTTGCTATAATAGACCTTATGTAAGGCCTAGTATAAGAACTAGTAATAAGTACAGGATTATTTCCTTGTTTATTTTGAATATCAAAAGTAGATTTGATCTTTATAATAAAATCCTGTAATACTGAGGGTTGAATAGAAATTTGCTTATCTCCCATACCATCATCTACTAAACTTGTAATAAATAATTTTTCCCATTCAGGCGATAGTGTAATCAAAGGTAGCACTCCTTCTTTATTAGTATTACTAACACAAATTTGTCTTGATAATTGTAGTCGTACATCTTCTATAGTAGCAGTTAAATTCTTATTAGATTTGATAGAATATGCTACTGATTCTAAAATAGTTGTTAAATCCCTAATTGATATCATTTCTGATAATAACCTCTGAAGGACTTTTTGAAAAAAAGCAATTGATACTATTTCAGGAACTGTATTTTTTACTAAATCTGGATGATACTCTTCAATAGCATCTAATAATTTTTTAGTTTCACTATATGATAGAAGATCTACCATATTATCTTTAATAATTTCTGTAATATGAGTAATAATTACAGTACTAGAATCTATAACAGTATAATTATGATATAATGCTTCTTGTTTATAATCTTGATCGATCCATTTTGCATTCAACCCAAAAGCTGGTTCTACAGTATTATCTCCTGGTATATCTATAGAAGATTGATTATCAGGATTAATAACCATTAATTTATGAGGTCTTACTATACCATGGCCTGATTCTATCTCCTTAATTTTAATTACATAATAATCAGGTGCTAATTGTAAATTATCTTGTATTTTAATAGTAGGAATAACAAAACCATATTCCTCTGCTATCTGTTTACGTAAATTTTTTAATTGATCTTGTAACCCACTATTAAGTAAGGGTATTAACTCATATCCTATTTCTAATCTAATGACATCTATATTGAGTAAATCTGTTGGTTTTTTTAATTGTTTTGAGTTAGCTACTGGTGCAGCATCAGTCAATTTAGTATCTATATTAGTATCTTTTTCTAGTAAACTCCCATTTTGATCTTTATTTTTTTGGCCCTGCAAAGAATTAATTACATAACCTATACAACCTGTACAACTAGAAATTAAAGCAAAAGGTATAAATGGAAGACCAGGTAGTAATGACATCATAAAGGTAACTATAGAAGTAATAATTAATGCATAAGGATACTTACTTAATTGGCCAAAGATCATCTGATCAGCAGAAACATTACTTCCTGCTTTTGTTACTAATAATCCCGCTGATAAAGAAATAATTAATGAAGGAATTTGAGTAACTAAACCATCTCCAATAGTAAGCATAGCATATGTTTTTACTGCTACTTGAAATGATAAATTTTTTTGAACAATCCCAACTATCATTCCACCTATCAAATTAATAAAGGTTATTATTAACCCTGCTATTGCATCTCCTCTAACAAATTTATTTGCTCCATCCATGGCTCCATAGAAAGTACTTTCATGCTCAATATTTTTCCTACGACTCTTAGCCTCCCCCTCGCTTATTAACCCTGAAGCTAGATCTGCATCTATTGCCATTTGTTTTCCTGGCATAGCGTCTAAACTAAATCTTGCTGCAACTTCTGCTATACGACCAGATCCTTTTGTAATTACAATAAAATTAATTAAAGTTAGTATCAAAAATACAATTAACCCTATTACTACATTTCCTTGCATCACAAAACCTCCAAACGCCTCAATGACATAACCAGCTGCACTAGAGCCCTTATGTCCATCAGACAGAATAAGTCTAGTAGAAGCAATATTTAAGGATAAACGTAATAATGTTGTCACTAACAATAATGTAGGAAAAACACTTAACTCAAGAGGTCTTATAATAAATAAAGTAGTTACCAATATAGTAAAAGCAACAGCTATTGAAAAAGCTAATAAAAAATCAAGTAAAGCTGTAGGTATTGGAAATAATAATACCATTAAAATACTTACTATAGAAAATGCTAAAACTATATTTCCATATTTTGTAAGTTTTTTTATAATGTGTATCATAAGATTTTTATGATTTCTTATTTTAATCTAATGAAATTAATCTATATTGAAAGTTATACTTGCAATGCTTTTATATTATTTTACTTTAATAGCATTATTTTAAAAAAAAATACTTAGTTTTGCAATAAGTCTTTCTCCACCACTATAATAACTTAATCTGTTTGTAATAGATTATATAATCTATGTTATATTATTATAATGAATAATTAACCACTTTATTCATAACTTATTTAAACCCTAAAAAATATATATTACTAATATATAATAATCTAGCTATAAAGTACTATCCTAAATTCAATAAACAAACAAGTTCTAAAAATAGAACTATCTCTTATAAAAATTTTATCAAAAGATTTAATCAGCAACTTTTTATACGATTAAAACTCAAGCTTTAAACGGTTATAAGTTAAAGAATCTTTAATTTACTATGCCTTGCTAAAACTAATATTAATTATCAATTATAATATCATCATCAATATCATCGACAGATGAATCTAAACTAGAATCTAATGTTTGATCAAAAATATTAATATTCTCCTCTACATCACTAGACCTTGTAGAAGCAAGATCTTGTATCTCAGCATGCAAATTCTCATCCTGAATTTTATCAAAAAACTTATTACGTACCCTTAAACTTGAAATTAATGACTCCCTTAATGCTGCAACATCAATACTTCCTCCTGCTATCTCACGCAATGCAATTACAGTATTTTTATCATTATCTCTATTAATAGTAACTGGGGCTCCAGATGAAATATCCTTAGTACGCTGCACAGCAACTGAGACAAGTTCAAATCTATTTTCTACCTTTTCTATACAATCTTCAACAGTAACTCTAGCCATAATAAATCTATATTCTTCTTTTTATTAAAATTCTTTAATGATATAATTAACATTTAATATTCTACTCTAGTATATGCTAATACAGCAGATTACACAATAAATATTTATAATCTAATTATTACAAATATAACTAATGATTAGAGTTATTAAATAAAGATTATTTAAATTTAAACATAAATGTTTTCCATCTTATACCTTTTTTTTCTAATAGATGAGACATCTATTCCCATAGATTGACGATACTTAGCTACAGTTCTTCTAGCAATACTAATATTAAACTTACTTAATTCTAGTGAAACTTCTTCATCTGAGAAAACTCGATTTGGATTTTCATTAAAAATAATCTGTTTTATTAATTCTCTTGCTTTTGTGCTTGAAATACTAGTCTCATTGCACCTACAACTTGTTAATCCAGAAGAAAAAAAATACTTTAACTCATAAATACCAAGAGGTGTTGATATATATTTTGCAGAAGTAGACCTACTAATAGTGCTTTCGTTAAACCCTGTAATAGCAGCTATTTTATTTAATGTTAATGGCTTTAAATTCATTATTCCCCCAGTAAAAAAATGAATTTGTTCTTGAACAATAGCCGTTGCTACTTTTAAAATAGTATTTGCTCTATTTGTTATACTATTTACTATATTTTTAGCAGCTTCAATTTCACCTTTTGTAAATTTTTTATCTGCTTCACAAACAAGTTCCCTTTGCACTTTTGTATAATAATCTTCATTTACTCTCAGCCTAGGGATAGCATCTGAGTTAATTTCTAGTATTATTGTCTTATCCTTGTCTAAGGTTAAAATTACGTCTGGTATCTTATAACTAGTTTCTTCAAAAATAAAATTATTACCTGGTTTTGGATTTAATAATCTTACTTGTTTTATCATAAACATTAAGTAATCTTTATCTACATTACATAATTTTATAAGCTTAGCTATTTCTCCATTAGCTATTAAATCCATATTATTAACTAATTTAATAAAACTTTTATTAATAAGATTCTTTTCTTTTAGTTGAATCAATAAGCATTCTACTAAAGAACGAGCAAATACTCCTGAAGGCTCAAAATTATGCAGTTTTTTTAACACTTTTTCTACTATGTGCTTTGGACATTTTAAATTTTTAGCTACTTCACTTAAATCAATATTTAAATAGCCATTACTTTGTAAGGAATCCAATAAATAAAAAGCAATTAATTTTAATTTATTATCATTAAAGACAAGATTAATTTGCTCCATTATATAATCCTTTAAGTTCTTCTTAGTTGAAATATTCAATAAAAAATTATAATCATTAGACTTAGAACTTGAATAATTAGAGTATGAACCTATTACCCTACCCTTATCATATAAAGATTTATTAGTACTCTCTTCTTCTCCTACTAACACATTACTATCTTCTACAAAAGGATTTTTTTCTAGTTCATCTAAAGCCACTTTCTGAAGCTCAATGCTAGACATTTGTAATATTGATAGACTTTTACGCATACTGGCAGTTAAATTAAGAGACTGTTTTTGAACTAAAACCTGAACTTGCTTAGTCATCTAAAAATATATAAATATAACTTAAAATAAAACAACTTCTTAACTAATTCCACCTAATCTTAATGTGAATTATATAACTATTTCATCAGCAAAGCAATAGCTAATAATTATATTCCAATAAAGGCATTTTATATATATAAACAAATAAAATCATTAAACATCACCTAAATTGATAGACTCTTTTTTATATAAAAAAAGACATTATTATTAATTTTTATAAATCAAAGAAATCACTTAAATAATGGATATAACTTATTTATAGATATAATGTCTACTATTCTGTAAAATTCCCTTGATTTTTAGAACTTAGAAAACTTCTAATATTTTTTGACCTAGTAGGATGCTTTAACTTTCTTAAAGCCTTAGCCTCAATCTGCCTTATTCTTTCTCTAGTAACCTGAAACTGTTGACCTACCTCCTCAAGGGTATGATCTGAGTTCATTCCTATTCCAAACCGCATTCTAAGTACCCGTTCTTCCCTAGGGGTAAGGCTAGATAAAATACGAGTTGTTGCTTCTCGTAAATTAGACTGAATAGCTGCTTCACTAGGTAATAATACATTTTTATCTTCTATAAAATCTCCTAAATAACTATTTTCTTCATCCCCAATAGGGTTCTCTAAACTAATCGGTTCCTTTGCTATCTTCATTACTTTTCTTATTTTTTCCACCGGAATAGATAATCTTGCTGCTATTTCAGCTGGAGTAGGCTCATATCCTAGTTCATTCAGCATTTGACGAGATGTTCTAATAATCTTATTAATAGTTTCAATCATATGAACTGGTATACGAATAGTTCTAGCTTGATCTGCTATTGATCTAGTAATTGCCTGTCTAATCCACCAAGTAGCATAAGTAGAAAACTTAAATCCTCTTATATATTCAAATTTATCTACAGCCTTCATTAATCCTATATTCCCTTCCTGAATTAAATCAAGAAACTGCAATCCTCTATTAGCATATTTTTTTGCTATAGAAATTACTAACCTTAAATTAGCTTCTATCATTTCTTTTTTTGCTCTACCTGTTTGTCTTTCTCCTTTTTGTATAGCATTAACAATCCTTTTAAATTCAGATACAGGTAAAGAATGTTCTTTTTCTATTGTTTTGATATAATCATACATTAAATCAATAGCATGACTTTGCTCTTGAATAAATTTTTTCCATTCAATTTCTCCTTTATTTAAACATTTCTCTTTCCATTTTTCATCAATTACTCCTCCTATATACTCTTGTAAAAAACTACTTCTTTTAATGTTATAATTTTCAGCTAATTTTATAAAATCAGTTTCTTTACCAACTAAATTTTTATTGATCCTATAAATATAACTAAGCATTTCTTCTATACGTTTAGGGTGAAAATGAATTGCTGATACTTCATTAATCAATTGAGATAATAATTTTTGATATTTTTTATTATTACCTAATAATAAGCTATTATTACCATCCTTTATACTCATATAATAATTTGTGGTTTCAGATAATAACTTTTCACATAAATTAGCTATATTCTCCATTTTAGCTGTAATAGTAGGTAATAATTCTGCCTCAATAGCAGCCACAGATAAAGAAGAACCTACTTCATCTGACATCTCTGATAAATCATCATTAGTGCTACTTCTATTTTCATCAATTATTGTATTAACATCTAAATTACTAGCATCCAAATCTATTAACTCCCTTAATGCAATCTTTTCATTTACTAAATCTTCATATAATTTTATAAATTTTTTAATAGCTGGTGTACTCTCACACAAAGCTGACAGCATTAACCCCTTTCCCGAATCAATTCTTTTTGCTATTTCAATTTCATTTTCTCTTGATAATAATTCCACTCCTCCCATATCTCTTAAATATAGCCTGACTGGGTCATCAATAGTTGCTAAATTATCTGCGGATGAAGAGTAATCTTCTTCTGTCTCTACAGCAGTAGAATTAGTACTAACAGTTACCTCTTCACTTACATTTACATCAAATTTTATATCTTCATCATCAACATCAATAATATTAATACTAGCATCACTAAACTTCGAAATTGCTTTTTCTAAATCTTCTACTGATACATTTTTACCATTTCCAATAGCATGATTTATTTGATTATAACTTATAAAATCTCCGGCTCTTTTTTCAGCTAACAACTTATCAATACTTTCACCATTATTTTTATTATTTATATTTCTTTGTTTATTATCATTATTACCATTAATACTTGTTGCGCTCATATATTATTTATGATTTAAGTTATGTGCATATCACTTTATAAAAAGATCATTTAACTTACTTAATTCCTGTACAGTCTTTTTTATTTCAACCAAATATAATTCTGCTTTAATATATGATTTTTCTGTATTCATATAAAGCAAAACAGAACATTCTTGTTTTAGTTTAGTTAAATAATATTTTTTTTGTACCCACTCAAACGCTAACAATAAACCTTCTTCATTGTTATCGTCTATAAAGTTTTGATTTAAATGCAAACTCCGTGATTCTAATAGTACAAGAAACTGGTTATAAAATCTAGTATTTTTTACTAACAAGCCAATTTGATCAAAAGTTAATTTTGTATTATCATTAGCTTGATCATAAAACCAATCACGAAATTCATTTAAAATTTTATGACTAAAATCTACCTTTAAAAAAAAGCTTTTAATTGCAAATGATGTAGAAATTATTGGATATCTAACCATAAAAGATAATAAAGCATACTCTATCATTTCTATTTCAGAATAAGAATTATTAACTACAACAGGTTCAATAACAATTGAAGTATTTTTCCTTTTATGCAAATAAACCCACATTTGATTTTTAAAATAACGTAAAAAATTTGAAGCTAATAACTTATCATTTATTTGTTTACAATAATTTTCTAATGATCGCTCTAATATAGTTTTTGACTCTGCAGTTAAAAACTCTTTTCCTTGATATTCAATTTGCCAAATTTTTTCAGATAATTTCATTCTATGATCAAGTAATTTTTTAAATCCCTTGAACCCTAATAATCTTATCAATTGATCTGGATCAAGTTTATTAGGTATTTGTATAAATGATATAGTTTTATTAGAAGTAACATAAGACAAAGCCATATTAAGCAACCTAATCATTGATTTATATCCAGCTAAATCTCCATCTAAACATATTATTATTTCTGGGTAATAGTGCCATAGTTTCTCTAGATGCTGTTTTGTAATTGATGTCCCTAAACTAGCTACTACATTAGTAAAACCTATTTGATTTAAAGATATAACATCAAAATAACCTTCAACTACTATTACACTATTTTCTTTAGATACAGTACTTAAAGCCAAATTTTCACCATACAAAACACTGCCCTTTTTAAACACAATGGTCTCAGGAGAATTAAGATATTTAGCCTTATTCCCATCTATTGCCCTTGCTCCAAAGCCTACTACTCTTTGATATAAATCTCGGATAGGGATAATAATACGATTACTAAATAATTCATACTCCTTGCCCTTTGAATTAATGGATAATAAACCTGCTTTTAATAACCAAAATTTAGCAATAGACTTAGAGGAGAAAAATTTAACTAAAGTACCATCATTAGATGCATATCCAATTAATTGTTTTTCCTTAATCTCTGCTGTAATATTTCTATTTTTCAAATAATTTTCTACTTCAATATTCTTTTGTTGATAAAAGAAATTAGCTGCTAACTCTAATATCTCATATATTTTATCAAATTCAGTATATCTTTGTTTTATAAATATTTTTGGTAAATCTAACCCATAATCTTTAGCAATAGCTATAGCTGCATCTTTATAACTAATCATATCGATTAAAGATATAAACTTAATAACATCGCCATAAGCATGACACCCAAAACAATAAAAGAATTTTTTCCTATCATTGACAGTAAAAGAAGGGGTCTTTTCGTTATGTAAAGGGCACAACGCTATGTACTCAGATCCTTTTTGAGTTAATTTGATTCTTTTTTTTATTATATCAGCAATAGGTGCTTTTTCTCTAATATGCTTATAAAATTCAGTATACATCGACATCATATAATTAATTATAATTTTATTTCAATGTTGCAAAAATCATAAAACTTAGCAAAATCAACCAATGTTGGTTAACTTAGAACATAAGCACCTAATGTTAGTATAATAGAGCATACTATCGGTATAGAAAAATTTTTATCTATCTTTATGTCTTGTGAGAAAAAGGATATTATTGTAGTAATAAATGAGCTAATTACAATAATAAAAAAATTAGTCTGATATCCTATAAACACATAAGTAATAATGCTAATTATTATTGTAGTAAAAAAAAATACTATAGCATAAGATATAGGTTTTCCATAAAACAATAATTTATTAAAACGTAACTCAAATAACTCTGCAAAACAATTTGCAATAATCAATATTAACCACGCAGTGATTACTACCATTTTAGTAAAAAATAAGCAGGTAATAATAAATGATATTAACATATATTGTGTTGGACTAAAATAACATTTTATATTACTATTACTTATAGTATCTGTCTTAGAAAAAGAAATATAATCAAATATCCGAGAAAAATATAACTTAATAACATTATAATTTTTTGATATCCTGCCTTTATCAAAATAAAACACTAATAAAAGTGTAGAAAATAATAAGGTAGCCATTATTATTTTCTGAGTTAGTAAAAAACAAAAAGGAAAAATAATAAATACTAACTTGCTAAAAATTATTCTATTTTCAGCTGTCATTATGAATTTTTTAAACATAAATGCTTATATCTAATAAAAATATCGATAAAAATAAAAAATAATATAACTATTAAGACTAGTTTGACAAAATATATAAGTATAAATATACTACAAAATAATATTGATACAAGGCTATATATTAAAAGTAATTATTAAATAAAATCTTGATTCTATAATGACTAAGTTTCCTATCACCTCAAGTGGGATTAAAAAATTACATCAAGAAATTAATCATCTTAAGTATGTTGAAAGACCAGCAATAATTGATGCAATTGCAACTGCTAGGGAGTTTGGAGATTTATCTGAAAATGCTGAATACCATGCTGCAAAAGAAAAACAAAGCCTAATTGAAAATAAAATAGTAGACCTAGAAAACAAATTATCTAGAGCAGAAGTAATTGATATTTCTAAATTAACAAACGAAAGTGTAAAATTTGGATCAAGTGTAAGCCTGCTTAATGAAGATACAGGAGAAAATTTTACCTATCATATAGTAGGAGCTTATGAAGCGGATATAACAAAAAAAAGAATCTCTATTAATTCTCCAATAGCAAAAGCCTTAATAGGAAAAACTATTGGAAATATAGTTGAAGTAAATACTCCAAATGGTTATAAAGCATTTCAAATACTAAAAATAAGTGTTAAACCATTAGATAAATTATAAATATCTGTCTAAAATTGTATAAATATCAACTACAAATACATATTCAATATATCTAAATCCTCATTCACTTACTAATTAAGTATTTTTACTATAAATATTAGGCTAATAGTCATTAATTTATATTAAATATAATTTAATATAGAATTGACTAAAAGTTCTAAATAAACACACTAATTTCTTTATTTTATAACATCTTAAAATTAAAACTACCAAGCATTATTCAATTAGGTAGTTGATAAAAATAGATTATATTATACCCTACAATAATTTTTATACTCTAAATAAAGGATATGACTAAACTACCACAAACTAAAGTAATTAGTTATATCTTTTATCAAAAAAGAATTTTTTTCTGCATAAATAAATTATAATCTATATTTAGTTGTTAATATTATAACAATTGTAATTAATAATTTTTTCACAGTAAAAAATACTACTCTTAACAATTGGTTTATGAAACAAGATAACACTATAACCAACACAACTAGGATTGACAATTATTTCTCTGATGCTCTAAAATGGTATCAAGAAAAACACTTATCTCCTTTTTTTCATAGATCATGTCTTATTATTTTATTGATTATAATAATTTTTGTATTAATGATATTATTAATAACTATAGCCTCAATATTCCCGACTACTAAACAAATAAGATATGTTATGGAGTCAAATAATATTGCTAAAAGATCTTCTCAAATTACAAAAATATATCCAATTGATAACTCTTTAAATAAAGGAATAGCTAATATTTTTATTAAAAATTTTGTTATAGCATATGAAAGCTATAATTATAATAATTTAAAACAACAATATGCTTATTTGCAGAATAATTCTAGTCGCATAGTATTTAGAGATTTTACTAATTTTATGAGTATAGAAAGTGGTTTATCGCCAATAGCAAAATATTTAGATAAGTCAATTCGTAAAGTTTATATATTAAAAGTAACTTTTTTAAATGATTTAGAAGCAATAGTAGAATTCAAAACAATTGCAACTAAAAACACAAAAGAAGTAATAGAAGATATCACTTGGGAAGCAAAACTTCAATATGAACTAGATAATATTACTCTAAATCTGCTTAATAAATCTGTCTTTCATTTTTCAGTGACAAATTATCAAATAAAAATGATAACTAATAATTTAAACAACACATGAACAATATAAAAATATTTTTAGCAATATTTTTGCTATTAAAAAACAATAATATTAGTTTTGCTGTGCAAGAATCTCAACCTACAGCTATAGACAGTAGAATAAGAGTAATGGTATATAATCCAAATGATATTTTTAAATTTACTGGTTATTATAATTATCAAGCAAGCATAGAATTTGCTTTAGATGAAGAAATAATAAATATTTCGATAGGAGATACTACTTCTTGGCAAATTGTCCCTAATGGTCATAGGATATTCCTTAAACCAATAGAATCAAATGCTACTACAAATATGACATTAATTACTAATAAAAGAACATACTATTTTGAACTTTATGCTGAAGAAGCTACTAATATTAGAGACCCTGGAATGGCTTTTAATGTTAAATTTTTATACCCAGAACTAGAACAAGAAAATAATATAAAGATAACTAATAATCATAATGTATTACCAGATACCTCAGCTCCAGAAAATCTAAACTTTAATTATATGATCAGTGGAAGTGAAGAAATAGCTCCAATAAAAATTTATGACGATGGAGAGTTTACTTACATGCAATTTAGAAATAAAAATAAAACAATTCCTGCTATTTTCTCAGTAGATGAAAACCTACTAGAATCAATAGTGAATTATAGATTAGACCCACACCATAAAAATCTTATAATCATAGAACAAGTTTTTCAAAAATATACTCTTAGAAGTGGCTCAAAAATTACTTGTGTATATAATGAAGCATTTATTCCATATTAAAATAATATAATAATCTTGCTGGTAACTGCTCTCCGCGCCCCAAAGCATGGAGCTTCTAATATCAATAGCAACAGCTTTCTTTTGAAAGTCTTATACAGCTTCAATTAGCAGAGATGGACAGCCCTTCCGCCTTGAGATTTATAATCCCTTCTTGTTTTATGTTATATGCAGCATTTATATCTCTATTATGCTCAGCACCACATTCTTTACAGATCCATTCTCGTTCTTTTAAACTCAATTCCTCGTTCTTATTTTTACATGCAGAACATGTTTTTGAACTTGCAAAAAATTTATTTATCTTCAATAGCCGCTTACCAGTATCACTTGCTTTGTATATAAGTTTATCTACAAAACTATACCATGCTACGTCTCCTATATGTTTTGATAACTTCCTGTTTTTTATCATATTTTTGACTTTCAATGTCTCTATTATAATAGCTTGGTTTTCGTCTATTATTTGCTTAGATAACTTATGTTAAAAATCATTTCTTGTATTAAAGATTTTTTCATGGCACTTCGCTACCAAAATTCTTGCTTTCTCGCTATTTTTACTTCCTTTGACTTTTCTTGATAATAATTTTTGTTTCCTCTTTAAGTTAATAAAGGCCTTTTACAAAAATCTTGTATTTACTACCAAAATATAGCAGGAAATTTTTTACAAAAGAACATATTCTTTTTATAAAAAATACATTGTATGATATCTGTAAAACTTTAAATGCAGAGTTAATAGAATTTAACGGAGAAAAAGATCATATGCATTTATTATGCATTTATTAGTACTATATCCACCCAAAATATCTATATCTATTCTTGTTAATCAATTAAAAGCTATTTCTAGTAGAATGCTCAGAAAAAATTTTCTATATTTAAAAAGACAATATAATAGAAAGAATAATTCTGTAATATAGAGCAGAAATTATTTTGCTGGGTCTGTAGGAGGAGCTACTATTGAAATTTTAAAAAAATATATTGAAAATCAAAAACTACCCTCACAATAACTAAGCCTTATATCACCGCCCTGAACGGCCAGGGTTTACAGCGCCTAGTGCTAGGCTATATATTATTTAATATACTACTATTATCTATCTAACTATTAATGATTGATTAAGTTATTATCAAATACCATATTGTATTGACAATTTATACTTATTATAATACTATCATCAGTCATTAGCCTAGGGTTGTAGTAATTAACAGGCAATTCCTAACAGCATTAAGTACAAAAATTATTTTGAATAATTACATTTAACTAAGTATATAAATATATTCTTAATTACAGTATAAATAAGAATATATATTACTATAATTATTTATGAAATATTAATACTAGAAAATCTAAGTAAGTATCACTAATAAAATTATCAGTTAACTTATGTTTAGAAAACTAAGTAAAATATTTCTTATTATATTTCCAATTAAATCATATGAACTAAATAAGTTTTTCTCTCTAGCTGGGTTAATGTTTTTAATATTACTAAATCAAAATCTCATCCGTAATATAAAAGATACTTTAATAATAAATTTAATAGGACCACAAGTAATAAGCTATATCAAGCTATGGTTTGAGATGCCAATAGGCGTAATGTTTATTTTAGTATATGGGTATCTTAGCAACCTATTTACAAATGAACAAGTTTTTAGAATTATTGTAACTTTTTTCTTATTATTTTTTATGTTATTTGCTTTTGTATTATATCCTCATAGCGAAATATTACACCCTAATGAAAAATTAGTAGAGCATTATGTAGTAACACTACCTTATTTAAAATGGTTTATAATTATATGGGGAAAATGGTGCTATGTACTATTTTATATAATGGGCGAATTATGGTCAATAATAATATTTACTATATTTTTTTGGCAATTAGCAAATAAAATTAATACAAATAATCAAGCAAAAAGATTTTATGTAATATTAGGAGTATTTGGACAAAGTAATTTACTAATATCTGGAAGTATAATTACTTGCTTAGTAAACAACTATAAATTAAAATCGTTGTTATTTAGTACACTTAACAATAGTACAGAAATAGTTATTAAGCTAATAATATTAGCAGTATTATTGTTTGGAATAATGTGCTTAATGCTGCATAGGTATATAGAAAAGAAAAATATACTAATAATGAAAAACACTAATAATAGTCATCAAAAACTTATAAAAACACCTTTACAACAAAATATAAAAATACTATTTAAATCAAAATATTTAATGTCAATCTGTTTATTAATGATTTGTTATAGTGGTACTATTAACTTAATAGAAGGATTATGGTTTTCTAGAACAAAAGCCTTATTTCCTGCATTTGAAGATTTTAGTGCCTATCAAGGAAAGATATTATATTATACAGGCATCTCTACACTAATATTTGCGTTATTAGGAAATATAATAACAGCTCACTGTAAGTGGATTAAAGGAGCAATAATTACACCATTAGTTGTTCTAATTTTTGGGGTAATTTTTTTTATTCTTACTTTTATTGAAACATCAAATATTATCTCACCTTTATCTCATAATACCAATTTTCTAACAATAGTAGTATATGCAGGTGGAATACTAAATATTCTAACCAAAGGAGTAAAATACTCTCTATTTGATGCTACAAAGGAAATGGTTTATATTCCTCTAAACAAAGAAATGAAAACAAAAGGTAAAGCAGCAGTAGAAGTAATAGGGAGTAAATTAGGAAAATCAATTGGAGCAATTATCCAATGCATAACTTTTACTATTTTTCCAATGGCTAGTCATGAAGATATAGTATGTTTTTTATTTATAATGTTTTTAATTTTTTGTGTTATTTGGATATATAGTGTTACTATTTTAAACACTTACTATAGCAATATGCTAAAAAACAAGGTTACTACAATAGTTTAATAAAATATAATAATAAATAACATATTATTATTGATATATATCAATGTAATTAATATTATATACTTAAAGTAAATCAAAATGAACCTAATCTATGATAGAAACAACTCCAATTACAATTGCATATGGTGATGGCATTGGGCCAGAGATTATGCAAGCTGTATTATTGATATTAAAAAATGCAGAAGCAAAAATTATAATAGAAACCATTGAAATAGGAGAAAGTTTATATAATAAAAATTATATATCAGGATTATCAGAAGATAGTTTAAGAGTTATAGAGAAAAGTAATATATTGTTAAAAGCTCCTATCACTACTCCTCAAGGAGGTGGGTATAAAAGTATTAATGTTACTTTACGAAAAATGTTAGGTTTATACGCTAATGTTCGCCCTTCAATATCATATTACCCCTTTATTAGTAGCAAATATAAAAACCTAAATGTAGTAATTATTAGAGAAAATGAAGAAGATTTATATACAGGAATAGAATATCGTCATACTCATAACGTAAGGGAATCTATAAAACTAATCACTCGTACGGGCTGTCAAAAAATAGTAAGGTATGCATTTGAATATGCGACAGCTTATAAACGTAAAAAAGTTACTTGCTTTAGTAAAGATAATATCATGAAGTTTACTGATGGTTTATTTCATGAAGTATTTAAGCAAATTGCAGAAGAATATCCTCAAATTAATAATGAACATTACATAGTAGATATTGGCACTGCTAAACTTGCTACAGAACCAGAATATTTTGATGTGATAGTAACTTCTAACTTATTTGGGGATATTATTTCTGATGTTACAGCAGCAATATCAGGATCAGTAGGGCTTGCTGGGTCAGTCAATATAGGAACAAAATTTGCAATGTTTGAAGCTGTACATGGATCTGCACCAAATATAGCTGGTCAAAATAAGGCTAATCCTTCAGGTTTATTAAATGCAGCAATAATGATGCTGACTCACATAGGCCAAGGAAAAGCAGCAAATATTGTAGAAAATGCTTGGAAGAAAACAATAGAAGATGGTATACACACTGAAGATATATATAGTCCTAAACATACAACTAAGATAGTAGGTACTAAGGAATTTAGTAAAGAAGTTGTTGCTAGACTTGGTCAAAAACCAACATACCTAGAAATAGCAAATAACTCAGTATTAAACCAAGTTATTAACAACCAAGAAATATACTCTATTAAGTTAGATGCTAAAAAAAAGCTAGTTGGAGTAGATATCTTTATTAATATTAATGTTACTCATGTAGAAGAGATAGTCTCTAAAATAAAAAATATCCCAGAAAGCATATTAAAATTACAAACTATTTCTTCAAAAGGATTAAAATTATGGCCTAATAAACAAATAATAAATGATATAATATCTGATCATTGGTGTTGCAGATTTATAACTAACGAACAAAAATCAATTACTTATAAAGATATTACTAATCTATTAGAGAAGTTTATAGAAAATAAAATTAATTTTATAAAAGTTGAAAATTTATTTCATTTTAATAACAAACCTGGTTATTCTCTTGCACAAGGTGAATAAATTTTTTCCTTTTACTTATAATTATTATTAAATAATGTTAATCACCTTAATTAATAAAATAGCACATAAAAAAACAAAATGTACTATCTGATAACCTTAAAATCTTTATCAATATTAGGTTATTTTTGTATTCTTAAGGCATTAATAAAAGCTGATTTAGGTATTTCAACTGCTCCTACATTACGCATTTTCTTTTTACCAGCTTTCTGTTTTTCTAGCAATTTACGCTTTCTAGTAATATCTCCACCATAACATTTAGCTAATACATCCTTACGAATAGCTTTTATATTCTCTCTAGCAATAATTCTTCCATTAATTGAAGCTTGAATTGCAATCTGAAAAAGTTGCCTAGGAATTAAATCTTTAAGCCTACTACATAACTCTCTTCCTCTAATTTCTGCTTTAGACCTATGAACAATATTAGATAAAGCATCTATAACCATTCCATTAACAAGAATAAAAAGCTTTACTAAATCACTTACTTTATAATAATCCATTTCCCAGTCAAAACTAGCATACCCTTTACTTAAACTTTTTAATTTATCATAAAAATCAAAAACTATTTCATTCAAAGGTATATTATATATTAGCATTATTCTACTTGTAGAGTATTTCATTTCTACTTGTACCCCTCTCTTATCATTACATAAATCAATTACTGATCCTAAAGATGATTCAGGTACTAGTATTGTTGCTTTTACCCAAGGTTCAAGGATATACTTAATGTTTTGGAAAGAAAAATCTGATGTATTACGCACTATAATTTCTGTATTGTTATTAGTAGTAATAGCTTTATAAACAACACTAGGAGAAGTAATAATTAGATCAAGATTAAATTCTCGCTCTAGTCTTTCTTGTACAATTTCAATATGCAATAAACCTAAAAAACCACATCTAAAACCAAAACCAAGAGCAATAGAATTTTCAGTTTCAAATAATAAGCTAGAATCATTTAACTGTAACTTCGCTAAAGCACTTTTTAAATCCTCAAAACGAGATGCATCCTCTGGATAAAGACCACAAAAAACTACAGGTAAATTAACCTTAAATCCAGGCAACGGTTCTACACCAGTTTTAGTATCATTAGTAATTGTATCACCTACTTTACAATCTGTAACCTTCTTAATTGCAGCTGTAAAAAATCCTATACTATCTTTTTCTAACGCTTCACATACTACTTTTTTAGGGGTAAAATAACCTAAATTTTCAATGTTATAACTAGCATTAGTAGATAACATTTTAATTCTTTGTCCTTTAGTTATTTTTCCTTGAAATATTCTAGTTAAGATAACAACCCCAAGATACTTATCATACCAACTATCAATTAATAAAGCTTTTAAAAGATCAGGTCTATTTTTATCAAAAAATTTATTACCTGGTTCTGGGAGCTTATGTACAATAGCCTCAAGTAAATCAATAATACCTAGACCAGTTTTAGCAGAAGTTAAAATAGCATTACTAGTATCAATACCAATTACTTCCTCTATTTGTTTTTTAACAAAAGTAGGATTAGCGGCTGATAAATCAACTTTATTAATTGCAGTAATTATCTCATGATCATGATCAAGTGCTTGATATACATTAGCTAAAGTCTGAGCTTCTACTCCTTGAGTTGCATCCACTACTAAGATAGAGCCTTCACATGAAGCTAATGATCTACTAACCTCATAAGCAAAATCAACATGTCCAGGAGTATCTATTAAATTAAGTAAATAGTAATTCCCATTCTTTGCTTTATATTCTAATCGTACTGTTTGAGCTTTAATAGTTATCCCTCGCTCTTTCTCAATAACCATTGAATCTAAAACTTGTTGACCTATTTCTCTCTTCTGCAGTCCCCCACAATATTCTATAAGTCTATCAGCTAAAGTAGATTTTCCATGATCAATATGAGCAATTATTGCAAAATTACGAATAAATTTTGTCATCTCTAAAAAATAAAAATTGTTGTTTATAAAAATCTATAAAAAAGATAACATAAGATAATTTATCATTCCAACTACAGTGTTTACCTGATATATTATATATATAAGTAATTACTATTAATAGTAAAATTATATTTTATGAGCGCAGAACTAATAAATCTACAAGATAAAATTAATAAAATTATTCTCCTACTTAGGAGGTTTCTTTAACCCACAAAACATAAAACAAAAGATATACGATCTAGATGAGAAATTAAATGATAACAATTTATGGCGGCATAAAAATAATAAAACTAAGCTCATTTTACAAGCAAAAAATTCTTTAGAAAAAACTTTACAATCATTTAATTATATTAATAAAGCCTTAGAAGAAAACTTATATATAGGACAGTTGGCTGAAAAAGATAATGACCATAAACTTTTACAAGATAGTATAGAAGAGTTAAGAAAAATTCAAATATATGCAGAAAAATTTATTACTGAATGTTTTTTTTCTGAACCAGAGGACCAATCTAATTGCTTTTTAGAGCTGCATGCAGGTGCTGGAGGGACAGAAAGCCAAGATTGGGTTTCAATGATGCTGCGTATGTATCTAAGATTCGCTGAACGTATGAGCTTTACAAGTAAAATAATGAATATTATTGCTGGAGAGGAAACAGGAATCAAATCATGTTGTTTAAAAATTAATGGAGATAAAGCTTATGGCTGGATAAAAAATGAATCTGGAGTACATAGGCTAGTTAGAATTTCTCCTTTTAATGCATCAAAGAAACGTATGACTAGTTTTGCTTCATGTTGGGTGTACCCAGAGATTGACCAAAATATTACAGTTAATATAGAAAATAAAGACTTACGAATTGATACATATAAATCATCAGGAGCAGGAGGTCAACATGTTAACACTACTGATTCAGCTGTACGAATTACTCATCTACCTACTAATATAGTAGTACAATGCCAAAATGATAGATCTCAACACCGTAATAAAGCAGAAGCTCTAAAAATGCTTAAATCTCGTATTTTCAAATTAGAAATACAAAAGAAAAATGAAAAAATTGATAAAAAACATTTAATAAAAACCGATATAGCATGGGGTAACCATATTAGATCTTATGTCCTTCAACCATATCAAATAGTGAAAGATATAAGAAGTGGTTATGAAACATCTAATACCAAAGATATACTAGATGGAGATTTAGAAAAAATTATTAGCAGTATTCTATCTATAAATAATCATATTTAAATAAAAAACTCTTGTCTTCAATGATATGTTAGTATATATATTTAAGCTATGTTAATGCTCTTTTTATAAAAAAGGTTTGAGGGTATTGTTATCTAAAATAGCAACCAACTAATTAAGTTTAGCATACAAAATTTAAGTCTTTGAAGAGCTATAATAAAAGGCATGATAATGAAAAATTTAATAAAGCAATTCGAACAAGAACATATAGATCTACTGTCAAAAAATAAACAAATACCTCTTTTTAGATCTGGTGATACTATAAAGGTAAGTGTTAGAGTAATAGATGGAGTAACTGAAAGAATACAAATATTTGAGGGAGTTGTAATTGCAAAACATAATAAAGGTGTTATGTCTTCCTGTTTAGTTCGAAAAATCTCTTTTGGAGAGGGGGTTGAAAGACGCTTTATGATTTATTCTCCAATAGTACAAAAGATAGAAGTAATAAAAAAAGGAATAGTAAGAAGATCAAAGCTTTTTTATTTAAGAAATTTAAGTGGAAAGGCAGCTCGTATTAAAGAAAAAAAATATTATATCAACTATAGTAAATAACATTCTTAAGTAATCTGTTAAACATCAAAGCATTATTTGAAATAATAAAAAATTAATATAAACAACTTTTAAACTAATTAGATTAAATTTATTAAAAATAACTATAGTTTAAATTATATATATAAAGATAACGCTAGTATTTTTTATTATCAGCTTATGTTACAATTAATATAAATTGCTAAATAAAAAATAGTGTTTTTATTTTAAGAGATTTTATATAAATATAGCTTTGTAACATAGGAATTAATACTACATAACGAATAACACTAAACTATATGATACAGAATAAATATATTACTAGGATATCATTCTTAGCATTATTTTTAACTATTGCTACAAACATCTTACTATATAGATATCTTTTAATTGAAAAAGTAATACTAAAACAAACTGTTGCTCATCATACTCAAGTAGCAGATATATATAGCAGCATTATAGATAATCATCCAACAATAATAAATAAAATAAAAAAAAAATAATTTATTGTCTTTAGATCAAGATAGCATAGATTTGATAAAAAAAATAAATCAATTTTTAGGTGCATTAAATGACTATGTAGAAATCTACGATAAAAACAAGAATAAAGTAATATCTAACAAAAATTATCCTATTTGGCATAAAATATACCCCTACTCTAGCAAATCCTATTATCAACGAATAATGATGAGTTTAGACAAATTATTTCTAAAAAAATATATGTATGATAATATTTTTGATAATGATAATAAATCATTTTTTGGAAAAACCAGTCATATACTTGTTCCTAGAGCAATAATAATAGATAACAATAATAATTATCAAGAAAAATCTTTCATTAGCAGTTATATCCCAATAATAAGATCTGACCAAAATGATGCTCGCATTGATTCAGTAATATATATAATTACTGATATCACTAACCAATGGAATTACATTACAAGTGTTGAAAAAAAAATATATGTTATTTTCTTAATAATCTTTTTATTATTTTTTATAATGATTATATATAATACAAATTATGTACAAGATATTATAGACAAACAAATAGAAACAAATAAACTACTAGAGACAGAAAAATCAAAAGTAGAAACAGAAAACTTAGCTAAAACCGACTTTTTAGCTAATATGAGTCATGAACTAAGAACACCTCTCAATGCTATAATTGGTTTTTCTGATATAATAATGGCTGATAATAAATGTTCCTCTTTGAATAAGCAATATAAAAGTTATATTACAGATATTAATAATTCTGGCAAGCACTTACTAAGTGTAATAAATGATATTTTAGACTTCTCTAAAGCTAGTGCTGATAAGCTAACTGTAAATAATATAGAAATTGATTTAAATAAGCTAATACTATCTAGTATGCGCTTTGTACAAACAAAAGCTGATCAAGCTTCTATTAAATTAATAATGGATATACCTAAAGAACATGTTATAATCCAAGCTGATCCTAAAAGATTAAAACAAGCTCTATTAAATATATTATCAAATGCAGTAAAATTTACTTTATCGAATGGATCAGTTACTGTTACTCTTCAAAGAGATAAAAAGAATAAATTAGTTAATATCATTACATCCGATACTGGAATTGGAATGAAAGAGCAAGATATACCAAAAGCTTTATCATTATTTGGCCAAGTAGATAGCAAACTAAGTAAAAAACATGCAGGAACTGGTTTAGGATTACCATTAACAAAAAAGCTTATTGAGCTTATGGGAGGAACATTTTTTTTAAAAAGTGAAATAAAAAAGGGAACAGTAGTAACCATTACATTTCCTTATTACGATAGTATAGAAATGTAAGTTTCTATTCCTTCTATTTTATTAATTTTTTTGCTGCAAAAAAAATCAAGTTTTGCTAGTTGATTAAGTTCTAGAAATAGTTAACAAATTAACTTTATAAGCAGATGCTTTTTTTAAAATCATACTACAAATATTACTAGTAGTCCCAGTTGTATGGACATCATCTATTAATAATATAGATTTGTTTTTAATATTATACTTATTATTATAGTGAATACTGCCTTTTAAATTATTGATACGCTTTGCCTTTGATAAACCTGTTTGTGATTTAGTCCATTTTACTTTAATTAATAAATCAGGAATAAGCTTTTTATTTATTAAAATAGCTATTTCTTTTGCTAACAACTCTGATGGATTATAGTATCTATATAATCTTTTTATTCTATGCATAGGGACAGGTACAACAAAATCAAGATTATCTAAATCATCTTTATATCTTTGTATAAGTAATTTTGCAAAGAATCTAGCACAGATAGTTTTATCATAATATTTAAACAGATATAATAGTTTTTTAGAATAATAATTAAAATATAATAAACTTCTAGCTTTATCATAACTAGGAGGATTTTGTATGCATCTAGCACAAACAGCCCTATCTTGTATATAAAAGGCAAAACGAGTGCCACAAACAAAGCAATAAGGTTTAGAAATAAAGTCAAATTTTTGTATACATTTAACACAAATAGCATTATTTCCAACAACTAAATCAGAACAACAAATACAACTATAAGGAAATATATATTCAAATAGATTATTAGCAATATTTTTAATAAAACCTTTTGCCCATAGCATATTCTTGTATTTTAGTAGTTATAGATTTTGAGTAAGAAAGAAACTTAAAACCTATATTTCTAATAAGCTTTAATGATAGAGAATGATTGGAAAAAATTGTATTTAATGTATCAGTAATCATAAACATATCAATATTATCTTGTTGTCTGGCATCTTGGTAAGCTTGAAAAGCTTCAACCCCAATTCCAAATTTATTAATCATATATGATAACGACTCTATATCTTTAATACCTTGATTTAAACCTTGTCCTGCAAGAGGGTGAATAGTATAAGCTGAATCAGCTACTAATACCAATCTATTATTATAATATTGCTTTGTAATACAAGCATATAAAGGTATAGATGTAACTTTTTCATTAACCTTTATTAATCCTAATGATGCCCCACAATTTCTTTGAACAAAAAAATTAAATTCCTCCTGAGGTAAATTCATAACACTATTAACAAAACAATCTTTTATACTCCAAACAATAAACGAACAATGTTCTGGTTGCATAGGAAGAATAGCAAATGGTCCACTTGGTAAAAAATTTTTTACTGCTGTCCCTTTATGGCTCCTATCATGGGTTATAGTAAATAATAAAGCATGCTGATTATAATTTTTTTCTAGTAAATTTGAAAAAAATTTCCGTTTAGCAATAGATTGGCTTCCATCACAAATTATTATTAATTCACATCTATATTTATCATTATTTGATAGTATAATCTCACTATTATCACTATTATTATGTATATCATGATATAATACTTTATCTACTATAGTAATTAACGGATTATCTTGTACATAAGAAAAAACAATTTTTTTAAATTCTCTGTTATAAGTTAAATAACCAATATAATCATTACCCTCTAAAAACTCAGAAGAAAAATGTATCATATCTTCGCAGGAGCTGTTATCTACAACATATATATCTTTTATTGCTCCAGACACTTTCTGAACATCATTCCAAATCTTAATCTTTTTACATATTTCTATAGTTGTATAAGTAAGAGCTAATGGCCTTTGGTCAACAAAAAATAAACTCTGTTGAGTATCCTTTACTTCAAATATTGTACTTTTGATACCATAAAAAGCTAAAGACAATGCTGTCATCATCCCAGTAATACCACACCCTAAGATTGCAACATTAATATTATACATATTATCACTTTATTTTTTATTAACATTTTCATTAGCATAAGATAAATACCTGGCATATCCACAGACAGAAATAAAACTCAGCAAAAAATATATAATAGCAATATCTATATAAGAGCTATTAACTTTAAAACAACTTAAAAAACAAATAAATAAAGAAGAAATACTAGTAATTACATTAGTTAATAATATTTTATTAAATAATTCTTCTTCTATAAAGAAGAGTACAAATACTAAGCAAACTATAATAACTAAACAAATAATAAGACAAATATTAAGCATTTTCTTTCTTCATAATCATTTTTACTTTTTTATCTAATATAGATTCTTTTAGATCCTTCATAAAATATACATCAAGAGCATGTACAGTCATCACATTCCCTTTATTACTCAAAGTAACAGTTCCAGGTGTAAGTGTTATAGAATTAGCGTATATAATTATAGCAGCATTACTATCTTGTGAAAATTCTATATCCTCAATAACAGGTATTATAGAGATATTTTTTTGTAAAGACAGCCTTATTACTTTTAAAGCAGATAATAACATCTCTTTATATAACCACAAACAATAAGCAAAAAATTTTATATTAAAATAATTTTTTTTAGGTAACAAATTTAACTTATAAACGAAATAATAACTGAAAACAGGTCCTATAAAAAAAAATACTATTGACATATCTATAAGACTATTAAAAGCTAACCCTATCCAAACTAAAAAAAATAATATAAAAAAACAAATATTCATAAACAATTATTTTAATATTCTATGTATTTTATTAAATAGCATCTTTTTTTATCATAACATCTTCTTTAAAAACTAGCCCTATATAACCGATCATTAATAGCTAACCCTACTCCTTCTTTAGGAATAGGTGCTACAGCAATTGTATTTATATCATATAACATAGCATAATGATCTAAAATATATAAATAATTAAATAAATTTTGAGCTGCTTCAATTAGATTTCCCTTAGAGCTAAGATTCATACTTCCTTCTCTATATAGCATACTGCTAGAAAAATTAAGTCCAATTTCTCTATCTTCTAAAGATATAGCATTTAATCTTAGCTTTGTTGTAGGAGCATAGTGCTTAAACATCATTCCTGGCGCCTTAATTACTGATAAAGAACTAGCTTTTTCTAAAGTAGTTCCTAACACATGTTCAATTTCCTCTGGAGAAATAAAACCCAAACGTAAAATGCTAGGAATAGTAGAAGATATATCTACTATTGAAGACTCAATTCCATATTGGCAACAATCCAATGATTGGATAATAGGAATCTCATTATTAAATTCTGTTAATATCTGTGCAGCATTAGTTACACTTAATTTTCCTGACCTATTAGCACTAGGAGCTGCTATAGGACAATTACTATGAGCAATTAAATCTAGGGCAACACTGTTGGCTGGTATTCTAATTGCTACAGTTTTTAAATTAGCAGTTACACATGGTGCTAATAAATTACTTTTTTTTGCAAGCAATACTAAAGTTATAGGTCCTGGCCATAATTTTGATAATTTATCAGCATATTCATTAAACTCTACTATTTCTTTTGCTTGCTCTATGCTTGCAACATGAACTATCAAGGGGTTATTTGCGGGTCTCCCTTTAAGTTTAAATATTTTCTGACATGCTAATTCATTATAAGCATTTGCTCCTAAACCATAAACTGTTTCAGTAGGAAAAGCTACTACTGAACCTGATTTTATTAAGCTCACTGCTTTATCTAGCTGAATCATATCACAATGCAACAAGATAAAATATCAGCTCTTTTCATTTTGTCCATAACTTACTTATCTTTAATAGCCTTTTAATATTAGAAATAGATAAAGTTTATTTTATTTAACTTATTTAATATAAAAATATTATAAACTATAAAAAATCAAATTTTACGATTTTATTACATAATTCTCTTACCTTATTTACTAATAATAATCGGTTGTTAGTAACTAAAGAGTCATTAACTATTAACATAACATTATTAAACAATTTATCAATAGGATCTTGTAACTCTGCTAATAATGATAAAACTTGTATGTAATCATTGTTAGATAATAAATCGTCAATCTTATATTCAACAATACTAATATTATTAAATAAATTATGTTCATATTGAGAACTAAACAAATTTATATTGAGATTACCTTTAACCCTTCTATTAACAAAAATATTAGTAATCCGTTTGTATAATAAAAGTAATTTTTTTCCTGCAATGCTTTCTATAAAGGCTTTTAAAGCACTTAACTTTAGATTAATAGATAATAAATTAGAATCACGTTTTAAATCTACTACTGAATTAACTAAATTCAACTTATAGTAAGATCTAAAATAATACTTCAATCTTTCTTCTATAAAATTAACAACTTGCTCTACTTCATCAACTAATACGATCATTTTGTTACTAAAAAGATTACATGCATATTTTACTAAATCAACAATATTAATATTAATTTTATTTTCAATGATAATACGGATAATTCCTAACGACTGCCTACGCATTGCATAAGGATCTTTTGAGCTAGTAATAGTTTCTTTAATCATTATAAGCCCAGATAAACTATCGATTTTATCTGCTATAGCTAAAATAGCAGCAGGACCTATTGGAATAATGTCATTTGGTCCTTTTGGTTTATAATGATCTCGAATAGCTAAAGAAATATTGTTACTTTCATTTGCTATCTTTGCATAATAAGCCCCCATAATACCTTGAGTTGAAGGAAACTCATTAACGATATAAGATATAATATCACTTTTACATAATAATGCTGCTTCTGCCGCTTGTTTATCATAAAAAAAGCCTGCACATATTTTAGCTAATCTTTCTACTTTATCTTTCATTGAACCTAATTTATCATGAAAAATTACTTTATCCAATAATGGTAAATAATTTTTTAATGGTATTTTTATATCTGCATTAAAAAAATATAAAGCATCTGCTAATCTAGCTGATAATACTTTTTCATTATCTTTAATAATACGAGAATAATCATCAACAACAATATTAGTAATAAAAATAAAAAATGGAGCTAAACTACTATCTTTATTACAAAGACAAAAATATTTTTGTTTATCTCTCATTACCGCTATTATTACTTCATGTGGGATAGATAAAAACCTTGAATCAATTTTTCCTACTAATATTACAGGATATTCTACTAACCCGGCAACCTCTTGTAATAATTCCTGATCATTTTTTAACATTAGATTCAATTGATTAGCAGCTTGCCTTATTTTTAAATTAATATACTGCTCACGCTCATGTCTATCTATTATAACATATCTATCCTCTAATATCTTTTTATAATGCTTAAAACTACTTACTATAATTTTAGTAGGATACATTATCTTATGACCAAAACTATAATTATTCGCTGTCAAATGACCATATTCAAAAGGGATAACTTGATTATTAAAAAGACACATAATATTTCTTAATGGACGTACCCACTTTATATCATAATTTTTCCATCTCATTGATTTTGGCCATACATATTCAGAAATTGGCTGAGCTAAAGTACTCTTGAGTATTTTAAATGTATTTTGTTCTAAAATTTTCTTTTGTAAAAAATAAAACTGTTTATTTTTAATAACCTTTATTATTAAATTTTTAACAGTTACATTATATGAATAACAAAAAGATTCTATTACTTTTTTTTCTGAATCTATAGAAGGACCTTTTATTTCAATTAATCTAGAAGGTATAATATCTACAACCTCATTGGCATAAATTACTAACCTACGAGGACCTACATAGACTAAAAGACTACTAAATCTTATATTTTTGCTATAAAAGTAGTTATTAAAAATATTTTTATATGATATTTCAGCTTTTTTTTGTATTTTAGCTGGAATCTCTTCACTTAGTAATTCTATTAATAATTGACTCATCTATGCCCTAACTATAAATACTTTTTCTACTTTGATTTGGTTATATCTAGCCATTTTTCGCAAACCAATTTTATCATTTTTCTAATCCTAGCAATATATGCTGCTCGCTCTGTTACACTAATTACATTTCTTGAATCTAATATATTAAATAAATGACTAGCTTTAATACAATAATCGTAAGCAGGAATAGGTAAATCTTTTACTATAAGTTCATTACATTGCTGTTCTATATCATTAAAATGTTTTATTATAATTTTTACATTAGCATATTCTAAATTAAATTTAGAAAACTGTTGCTCAGCTATAAAATCTATATCTCCATATAACAACTTATTTTTATTTTGCTGACTATTCCAACAAATATTTTTTATTTCATCTACTTCCTGAATATATAAAGCTAATCGTTCTAATCCATAAGTCAATTCACCAACTACTGGTCTACAATAAATCCCAGCTATTTGCTGCATATAAGTAAATTGAGATATTTCCATCCCATTACAAACTATTTCCCACCCTAATCCAGCAGCGCCAAGAGTTGGAGATTCCCAATCATCTTCAACAAACCTAATATCTTGATCTTTGGGATTAATCCCTAAATACTCTATACTTTTTAAATATAACTCCTGTATATTATCTGGTGATGGTTTTAAAATTACCTGAAATTGATAATAATGTTGCAATCGATTTGGATGTTCTCCATTTCTGCTATCAGTAGGCCTTCTAGATATCTGAACATATGCAACATTCCAATTTTTTGATCCTAAAGCAGGAAATATTGTTGCAGGATGAAAAGTTCCTGCTCCCATTTCTAAATCATAAGATTGCAAAATAGCACAGCCATAATTTTGCCAATACAATTGAAGTTTAAAAATTATTTCTTGAAAAGATAATTTTTCCACTAGAGTTATAATATTTCAATTTTTGATAAAAACACTTTTAGTTTATACTAAACAAAAAATTTTGTATCTACTCTATAGAGACAAAATAATAAAATGCATGAATTTATATAGTAATCAAGGCATAATAGCATAACTTATCTAAACATTAAAGCTATTGCTTTTATTTCAACACTATAAAAACTCTTAACTTATTGAGAATAAAAAGAGATAATTAAAACTTCCTATTTTTATTATTTAACGACATGACATAAGCAATAATTTTTGAAACTTCACCATAATATTCAACAGGAATTTCTTGATCAATTTTTAAATTTTTATATAAAACTTGAGCTAAAGAAGGATTCTCTACTATAGGAACATTATACTCTTTAGCAATTTTCTTAATTTTTTGTGCTAAAAAATCAAGCCCTTTATATACACATACAGGAGCTGAATTTACTCCTACCTCATATTGTAAAACAACTGCATAGTGTGTAGGATTAGTAATAACTACCGTTGATTTAGGTATGATATCAGTAATAATTCTATGTGATTGTTGTTGCCTTAAGGATTTTATTTTTCTCTTAATTTCTGGGTTACCTTCAGTTTGTTTATTCTCTTCTTGTACTTCCTGTCTAGTCATCTTCATCTGTTGCAAAAAAGTATATTTTTGATAACCATAATCTATAATTCCTATGACAGCCATAATTACAGTTATCAATCCTAATATTTTACAAACAGCCATTTTTAACTTTATTAATATGGCATATACAGAAAACTCTTGATATAATGTAAGATCGCCTATATCAGATCGTATTACAACATAAATAAAAAAAGCAATTATGCTTACTTTTATTATATTTTTAATAAATTCAACTAAATTTTTTATTGATAATAACCGTTTAAAGCCCGCTATTATAGAAAGTTTAGCAAAATCGAATGTTATTTGTTCAGTAGTAAAAATTAACTCCCCATGTTGGAAATATATAGAAAAGATAATAGTAAAAAAAATAATAATAAATAAAATCCCAGTGTAAAGTAAAGTTTTCTGTGTTATATAAACCAATAAAACATTTATGCTATTATTATTGACTATAATGCTTCCAGCATTTACAATAAAGAATTTTAAACTTACAGCAATATTTTTAATGATAACAGGGATTACCCATATCATGGATATAGTAATTAATAAAAATAATAAAAAGTTTGTTATTTCTTTTGATACTGCAACATGCCCCTTTTTTAGGCTATCATCTATCTTTTTTCTAGAGGGTTGCTCTGTTTTGCTACTTGAATCTTGATTTTCAAAATCAGCCATAACCAATGCTATAATATTAATTTAATTATATTCATTCTATAACAAAAAACAATATAACACATTTTAATTTTTTATGAACTTAGTAATAGAAATAGCTCAAGACTATAAAAAATGGAGTAATCATTCTAAAATTAATAAAAAACTAATAAAACTAATAACTAAAAAAATTATTATAAAGCATAAAATTTTTTCTCAAATACAAAATATAGAGCTATCTATACTACTTACAAATTGTAATAATATAAAATTTCTAAATAAAAAATTTAGACAAAAAGAAGAAGATACTAATGTATTATCATTCCCAAATATAGAGATATACTCAAAGCATATGCTTGCTTTACCTATAAATAAAGATTATATATTTCTTGGTGATATAGCATTCTCTTACCAAAAAATTTATACAGAATCTAATAAAAACTCTATTTCTTTTATAAATCATTTTAAACATCTCCTAGTTCATGGTATATTACACTTGCTTGGATATAATCACTTAGAGGATAAGGATGCAGAGATAATGCAAACTATGGAAATTAAGATTCTCCAGAATCTTAATATACCTTCTCCTTATTAATAAATAATTACATCTACATCTTAATGATAAAAAAAGTAAATTATAAAATATTTGATCTTCCTAAATATGATTAAGACTTTTTCTTTTGTAAAATCATTTATAATAAAAAACTATTATTCTATCCTTAGAAGAGCAAATAAAAATATAAACCTAACCTCTTCTTTAACTACTGATAATCATGAAGAAAAAGAAATGGCAATCAACTTCTTTTCTTTCTTTAATAAAACAGTAAATAACATAATGGTCCCTAGATCAAATATCATAGCAGTAAAATACGATATTAGTGCTAGTAAATTATATAAATCAATTGTTGCACAATCTCATTCTCGAATCTTAGTATATAAAACAACTCTGGATAAAATTATTGGATTTATACATGTAAAAGATATACTTAAAACAATAATAAATAATGATAACTATGATATTAATACTTTAATAAGAAAACACATCATCACCCACGATTCTATGAAATTAATAGATTTACTTAAACTAATGCGTCAACAACGTACTCATATTGCTGTAGTAGTTGATGAATATGGTGGTACCGATGGTATAGTAACTATTGAAGATATTATTGAAAAAATTGTAGGACGTATTGACGACGAACATGATGAATCTATGCAAAATAATAATTATAAAATTATAAAAAAGGGGATAATCATAGCGAATGCTCGATTACAAGTAGAAGAACTTGAAAATATACTATCAATAAAACTAAAGGACCAATATATAAACTGCGATACTATAGGAGGAATAATTATATCTAAATATGGTGCTGTCCCACCTAAAAATGAAATAATTACAATTTGCCCTCAAATAAAAACAGAAATTATAGATGCTACTCCTAGAACAATTAAAAAAATTAAAATTATTTGTAATGATGGTAATGCAAAGATTAAAGATTAAATATTTTAGCTATAAATATCTAATATTATTAGATTCCCATGACTTATAAAAAATAAATTTTTTATTTATCTTTAAAATTAGATTTAAGTTAGATAACAACTAAAATTAATAACAATATAATGCAGTAAAAAACTATACAGTGTAAAGCTTATGTATAATATCATTCCTGTTAATATCGATATATATTTTATCTCTAATATAGTTGGTCTTATTGGTGCTACATTAGTTATAATAGTTTATTTTTTTCTACAAGCAGGTTATGTTACTGCAAGATCCAACCTTTTTTTACTAGCTAATTGTCTAGGATCTATAATGCTAATTTTTTCACTTTACTTTCATTGGAATTTATCATCCTTTATCATAGAAATAATGTGGTTATCAGTATCAATATATGGTATATATAAAAAAATAATATCAAAAACATCTAGGTAAAAATACTATAAATGATACTATTCAAGCTACTTAATAAAAAGATACTAAATCAATATATAAACAATATTTCATTCTTATATAACTAAGAACATTCTTAATTAAGAATAAAAATAATTTCAAACATTAAACCTAAAATTAATGATATCTCCATCTTGTAAAACATATTCCTTGCCTTCTATTCTCATTTTACCCATAGATTTTACATTAACCTCACTTCCTAAGCTAATATAATCACTATAAGAAATAACCTCAGCTTTAATAAATCCTTTCTTAAAGTCAGAATGAATAATTCCAGCTGCTTCACGAGCACATATTCCTTTTTTAAAAGTCCATGCTCTAGATTCTTTAGGTCCTACAGTAAAAAAAGATTCTAACTTAAGTAAACTATAACAAACCTTAATAATACGATTAAGCCCAGGCTCTTTAATTCCCATCAAATTTAAAAAACTATATTTTTCATCCTCTGATAATGAAGAAATCTCTGACTCAAATTTAGAACAAACTGCTATTACTGTAGCATTATCTAAACTAGCTTTTTGTACCACCTTTTTAGAATAATCATTTCCTTGTTTTATATCTTGCTCTAATACATTACATACATATAGTACAGGTTTAGATGTTAGCAATTGTAAAGATTCTAAGTCCTTACTATTATACTTTTTTTCAACTATAGTTCGTACTGATATACCTGATTGTAACAAGTCACGACATTGTTCTAAAAAATCTATCTGACTATTTATGGTTTTATCCTTTACCTTTGTTTTTTGTAATAAATTACTAATACGTTTATTAATAAAATCTAAATCAGCTAACATCAATTCTGTTTCAATTATTTCAATATCCTTAATAGGGTCTATATGATTATAGACATGAATAATATCATTATCCTCAAAACACCTAACTACATGTATTAATGCATCAACCTCCCTTATATTTGCTAAAAATTTGCTTCCTAAACCTTCCCCTTTACTTGCTCCTTTTACTAATCCAGCTATATCTACAAACTGAATAGTGGTATTAATAACCTTATTAGATTGTGCTATTTTAGCTAATTTTTCTAATCTACTATCAGGAACTGATACTATACCAATATTTGGATTAATAGTACAAAAAGGATAGTTTTCTGCTGCAACTGCTGAATGTTTATTTAAAGCATTAAATAATGTAGATTTTCCTACATTAGGTAATCCTATAATTCCACATTTTAAAGCCATAACAATCTCTTATTTAATTTTGCTTAAGTAATATTAACTAATAGCTATTATTATAAATACTATAATAAAATTCACTATCCTCATTTAATAACAACCCTGATCTCCAATTAATAATATATTAACTTATTTGTAAATAAAAATGCTTTAAACATTATTTAAACAAACAGCTAATTTAAAATCTAAAATTTTACTATCTCCTCTTAGTAAAAAATGAAAATTATCTTTCAATACTTTTAACCTATTAGTTAAAATATCTTTTTCATAAGAACTAAAATTAGCAAGTACAAAATCAGCAACTGCTACATCATTATTAGGTCTTCCTATTCCTATCATAACTCTAATAAAATTAGCCCCAATATACTGAGTGATAGATCTAATTCCATTATGCCCTCTGCTGCCTCCTCCAATTTTACATTTAATGTGAGCAAGCTCTGTTTCAATATCATCTTGTATTACTATTACCTTACTTACTTGTAGATTATAATAATCTACAATTGCTGCAACCGCTACACCTGATATATTCATAAAAGTAGCAGGTTTACATAATAATATTTTTATTTTTTCCTTCTGATTAGCATTGAGCTCTAAGTAGTAAGATGTAATATAAGCACTAAATTTTTTATCATATCTCCAAGATAAATTATTAAACTCTGCCAAAAAATCAACAGCACAAAAACCTACATTATGCCTAGTATATTTATAACGAACATTATCATTACCCAACCCCACAACAAGATAAGTTACTATTGAAACATGATTATTTTTTTGCTGTTTGTTGATCTTTTGCATTTTCTACTGTTGACTCTTCTATCTCCTCTTTACCTTTTTGACCAATTACAGAGACAATAACTGTATTTGCTTTTTCTAGTAATTTTGCTCCTGAAGGTAAAATTACTTGTAAAGCTTTAATAGGTTTTTTAATATTAATTGCACTCACATCCACTTCTAATGCACTAGGTAAATTTTCAATTGGACAACATATTTTAAGCTTTCTTTTTATAATATTAAGGTTTCCTCCTCTTTTTAAACTCATACTATTTTCTCTATTAGTATAAACAATAGGAACATCTATTTTCTGGTACTTTTTATCTAAAAGAATAAAATCAACATGGGATACTCTATCAGTAATAGGATGTAATTCAACCATTTTTGGAAGAACCATATATGACTTTTCCTCTATAGAACACTTGATAACTTGAGTAATAAAATGTGGCTTTCTATAAAACTTAGTAATAGTTTTTTCTTCTACGGAAATAGCAATAGCTTTACTTTTATTCCCATAAATTATAGCAGGAACCTTATTATTTCTACGTAGAGACCTTGCTGCCCTTGTTCCTAACTCGTAGCGCATCTCTGCTTTTAGTGGTATTACATTATCCATTTGCTTACTCTTATCAACTATTAGTGTTATAACATTTTTTTTATTTATATGACCCTAATCAACTTACATATTACTACTTAAATTTAGCAAAATAAGTAAATAAGACCCTCTACCTCTTATCAGCTATTGCCTACCTACATAGAGACTGAAGTAACCTATAGCTATATACTATTATACCAGGAGATCAAACGTAAAGTTATTTAACAATCCTATCAAGTGCTTTAAAAGCCACTAGTATAAAATAAAATCTATAACAATTCAATATTATATTAATTATATTCACTTCATTCTATTGTTAAGTACTTCTATTGCTTCATGATCCTCAAGCCAAATAGCTTTTTCTAGCAGCAGTTTCTTTTGTAAAGAAACTACTTTTGGGTCAGCAAAAACTTGTTCTTGATATAACTTGATGTAATGAATATTATGATTATTAATATTCAATTTTTCGCATAACCTATCAACTTTTTTTAAATCATATTTTGCATGACTAATAACTATTATATTTTTTGGTTTAATATTTACCTCGTTTAAAAAATATGCTATAGCATTAGCTAAAATATGATTTCCTCTTAATAATATCCCCATATAAAATAAAGTACCTCCTTTTTTATAATCTAATATCTCTAAAGTTTGTTGGTCATTGACCTTGGTAGTAAGCTCTATTCCTAACCTTCGTAATTCTAAATAACGTCTAGGTAAAAGATCTACTACAAACTTTGGTAATGAGCATATCCCGTAGACAACAGCGCCTTTATTTTTTATATTAGTAATAAAATTTATCCACTCTAGTTCCATTAACTCTATATCTCTATTAATATACCAAGCACGCACTACATCTTTATAATAAGAAAATTTATATGATAGCTTAATTAAGCTATTAATAAACTGATTATCTGATCTAGAATATGGCCTAAACATTTTTGCTGTAGGTATAGTTAAAGTATTATCAATTTCTATAAAAACCATAGTATCTTTATCAATTTCATTTAGCATTTTATCTATAGTAGAAGAATTGACTGAATTAATTGATATAATATCGGCAAAAGAATTTTTGAAAAATAGACAACTACATATTAATATATGTAAACCACTTATTATAATACGCATAGTTCTTCAATTAATAAAAATATCTATAACCTTAATAAAACATAATCTCCTAAAATTGATATAACTATCGCTTTATATATGATTACAATAAAATAATTGAGATAATATTATTGCTTCTTATATACGATAATATTACTCTAATTCTTCTAACATACGATCTTCTTGCTTTATTTCCTCTTGTATCGATTCTTCTTTTCGTTTTACATTCTTTAGTTTTTGGATTATTTCTGTCCAAAAAGACATGTATTCCTGTGATGAAATAGTCGTATCTTTAAGATCATCGTTTAATTGCTTATATGATATACCAATGAAATTAATATTATTATTTATTGCTAATAATTGCTCTGACATTTTTGTTAAAAAATAACTGTTATTATCCATCACTACTATATTAGTAGGAATCCAATTTAATTTTTTTTCTAAAAGAAAAGGCAATAGTAAAGAAACACCATTTTCCAAAAACATATCAGAACCATTACTACTAAGTACTCCTCTATAAAAAGAAGGATATGTCCCTGCAAAATGATATGAATCATCATCTATAAGCAATTGAGTATCAGCAAAATTACCTAACTTAAGATCTATACCAATCTTTGCTAAATAAAGATATGTCCACACCTCAAGATAAGGAATATTATTAAAACTACCTGTTAAATTATCTGTTATAACCATTACAGGAAAAGAATGATTTTGAATAATTGTAATTAACTTAGCTATATTCTGATCTGGCAAAAATACACTATTATACTGAGTTAACATCAACGGTAATAAATAACTTATTTTATTTTTACCTATGTCCTCAAGTAAATTGGTTAATAATGTTTCATATAACTCATTATTTGTCTCTAAAATAGCTGGATGATTATATTGTAAAATAAAATTTTCTAAAGAAAAAACAAACAAGGTGTTTTTATTATCCGCTTCCGATAATAGCGGTGCAATAATTTTTTCTATTTCTTCTAAACTATCAGCCTTATGTACAACAGCTAAAGCCTGACAATTTAATATGAATATTAAAGATAATATTTTAAAAAAATACAACATAACAAAAAATATAAGTAAAAATAAAATTATAATTTATATTATAAAAAAGCTAAATAATATAAGCTATTATTAAGTAATAATTTTTATAACACCATCATACTAATGTGTATTTATTATCTTTAACAGTTATTTATAATCCTATACACAAAAAAATTTTATCTATAAGACTAAAAAAACATAGTATCATTAAAATATTAAATGCTACTTAATTTAGTAGATTAGTTTGCTTAGCAAAATTTTTATAAATAAATAATATACTTGTGCAATCATTAATTCCCTGATATAAAAATGTATAAAAAATAATAACACGCATCCTTAGCTCAGTGGATAGAGCAACGGATTTCTAATCCGTAGGTCATAGGTTCGAATCCTTTAGGATGCGCCACATAATTATTTAATATTAATTTTTATAACCATAATAATTTGCTGCCACCCCAAAAGTTAAATTTTGGTACCCAACGTTTTTGAATCCTATAGACTGAATTAGTGTCTTCATATCTTCCTGGTTTAAGAAAAGTTTTATACTTTCTGCTAAATAATCGTAAGCTGACTTATTACTAGCTACTAACTGGCCTAATTTTGGGATAAAATAATCTAAATAAAAACTATATATAGACTTAACTAAACTATATTCATCACCAACCTTAGAAAACTCAAGACATAAAAATTTTCCAGTTGGTTTTAATACCCTATAAGCTTCAGCTAAGCCTTTTTTTATCGATGAAAAGTTTCTAATCCCAAATGCAATAATATAATAATCAAAACTATTATCAGCAAATGGAAGCTGCTCTGCATCTGCTAAAACAATATTAATATTATTAAATAAATTATTATTTATTATTTTTTCTTGACATATTCTAAGCATTGAGTGATTAATATCGCAAATCGTAATAGATGGAGTATAGTTAGTATAACTAGAATATTTGTTCATTATTATAGCTATATCACCTGTTCCTCCTGCAACATCAATGATTTTTGAATTTAAATTAGGTATCATACGACATATTTTATATTTCCAGATTCTATGCATACCAAAACTCATAATATCATTCATGTAATCATACTTATTAGATACATTAGTAAAAATTTCATTTACTAATGTTTTCTTATTTTTTTTTTTCATATTTAAAATTAATCCACTGTAATCATTATTTAATAATATTCTATACAAAAAACATATTATAGGAAAAGATTGTTTTTTTATATAATAATAACTATTTTAAATTATTAAAAATTTTAATCACTTATATGCCAGAACTACCAGAAATAGAAACAATAAAAATTTATCTTAAACAATATATATTACAAAAAAATATTAGTAATATAGTAATTTATAATAGAAACTTAAGATACAAAATAAGTAATAATTTAGAAACACAAATAATTAAATCTAATATTATTAGCGTACAAAGATCTGCAAAATATTTAATTATTAATCTTGATAATAATCAATCACTTATTTTTCATTTAGGAATGAGCGGAATATTAACTCTTCAAGCTATGAATTATATTCCTATAAAACATGATCACATTATTATTATTTTAGATAATACATATAAATTAGTATTTAATGATCCTAGAAGATTCGGAGCATTAATAAGTTGTAATACGTCAGAACTAAATCAACACAAACTTTTAAAAAAAGGAGTAGAACCTCTCTCATCCAACTTTAATAATAAGTATTTATATCAATGTTTACAAAAGAAAAAAACAGCAATCAAAAATTGTATAATGGATAATAAAATTGTGGTAGGAATAGGTAATATTTATGCATGTGAAAGCTTATTTTTATCAAAATTAAATCCTACTATTGATGGCTATAAAGTAACTTTTGATAAAACTACGCAGCTAGTAAAAGCTATAAAAATTATATTATCAGAAGCAATTAAACTAGGAGGAACTTCTATCAAAGATTTTATTAACGTCAATGGAAAACTAGGTTATTTTTCTCAACAACTAAAAGTATATGATAGACAAAATCAAAAATGTAATAATTGTAATTATACAATAAAAAAGTTAAAACAAATTAATAGATCTACTTTTTTTTGTCCCAATTGCCAAACTTAAGCTTTAAATAATACTAATTTTATTCACTATTTTATTTATTTTATTTTTTATTGTATAATGATACCATTATTTTTTAATATTGATTTTTACAAACTTATTTATAAAAAATCAATTAAATTAATGATAGTAAATAATTAATAATGTGCTATATTATAAATAGGAAGCTAATTAAATATACTATTAATCTATCTATGTAATATATTAAAAGGTCCTATTTATTACCAGACCTGCAGTTATAGAAAATTTAAGTATTGCAAAAATTAGTAACAACAATGCCTTAAATAAATAGAACTTATTAAGTATTAATACAAAGATTAGTATTCTAAAAACATTAATATAAGTTCATCAGGGAAATTTTTATACTAACTCTAAGAAAAAAATTCTCCTGCATAACTTACATTAATAGAGTTTACTTTTAAATTATAAAAGTTAAATGAAATTAGGAGTGTTTGAATATGTTAAACACTCTAAATCCTTAAGGAGGATAGCATAAATCCTGTTATTTATTTATAAACACTTAGAATTATGCTTCCTTTTTAGCTAAATATTAAAATTAAATAAATAAAAAATTAAAAAACAATCACTTTAGAGCATAAAAAACTTAAAAAGGTTATAACAAAAAGTGAAAGTTATATTATTAGCCCGATCATGTATAGATAACATTTTATTGTCAAATATCTTATCTGTGAAAGGGTATAAATGTATTAATTTAAATATTATCAAATATATAAATATAGATTTTGACTATTCTATATTACAACATGTAGAAAATATAATTATTACTAGCAAATATGCAGCAAATTTATTAAAGGTAAATAATAATAATTATACTGTTTTAGTTGTTGGGAATAAATCTGCTCAAATCTTATTAAAAAAAAGATACTTAGTAAAATTTATAGCAAATAATGCATTAGAATTAAAACACTATATTGAATCACAAAGTAATATTGTAGGGGTATATTTATCCAGCAACTATATTACAGTGAAAATGCCAATAACAATTAGTAGATATATTTTTTATAAAGTAATGTATAAAGATAATCTAACAATAGAAGAAATAATTCAAATTAAAGAAGGGATAGATTATATCTTATTATACTCATTAAATAGCTCAAAAACTTTTATAACACTCATTTTAAGGAACAAATTATTATATTACATAAAAAGTAGTACAATATTAACTATCAGTAATAAAGTCTATAACAGCATAATTAGTACATATTGCAAAAACACTATTATATTCAATAATACTGATGAAATAATAAAATATTTAGATAAAAATTACTGATTAATAAATAAAAATTATTAAAAATCAAATGTAAAAATATGCTAAAAAAAAATAAAATAAATGATAATCAAAGAAATAATAATTATAAGGATAACGATGGTAAGAAAAAAAATAAACTAATGTTAATATTTTTGTTATTAATAATAACAGGTGTTATTGTATTACTAGCATTAGACCAGTATCTATATGATTACCAAGAGAAAACAACACAGCATAAAGAAAAAACAATAGATATTACTGAACTAGAACTAACACAAAATTATGGAAGGGAATTATCTAATAATCATAAAAAAAAATTACCAGATGAAATAATAAAAAATTTATGCCCATATAGTAAAATTTATAATAATAATATTCTATATTCTAAAAATTTCGAGTTTATAAAAGAAAATAATTTAACTAAATCGCTACCAGAAAATGATAATAAAAAAGAAAAAGCATTAAAAAACAAAGGAACAGTTAATTTTAAAGATTATAAAAATTATCTATTTGCAACAAGTAATTTATTAGTTAAATTAGCAAAAGAACAGCCTTACAGCCAAGAATTAAAAATAATATCGAAATTAGAATTTCCTTCTAATATTAATGATATCATTGATATTCTATTCAAATTTAATTATTTAATAGAATTAAATAATAAACCAAAAAATATTATTCCTTTTGGATCAAAAACCATAGGTAAATTTATTACTATAACTTACAATCCAATTACCTTAGAATATAACCAAATGAAATCTCTGTTATATAACAACATTGATCAATTAATAAATTATATTTATTCTTATGAAATAAAAAAACAATTTATAAAATAACTACTACATTTATTAAAATAATAATGGTTATGCTCCGTTTTATATTTATATGTACACTTATCTTTAGCTTATACTTAGCATCGATATATATAACTACATATGATCCATTAGTAACTTTTTCAGTGCTTAATTATAAAACTCAGTTACATTTGAGTATCTTAATATTAATTCTTTTAATAATACAATTAGCTTTATCTTTAATATTCAAGTTAGCATTTTATATCCTATATTTACCATTTAGTATTAAAAAATATTTACACCAAAAATCGCTAAGCAATTTAAATAAAAATATATTAAAAACATATATAGAATTACTAATTGGAAATCGAACTCAAGCGATAGAATTTAGTAAAAAATTATTAACTAATACTACATACAATATTAATCCTTCATTTAAAAACCTTATTTATTCATTAACAGAATCTAATTTTGATAACAAATTACATTATTTAATGAAACTATTAGATACTAAGTTAATACGAAACTACGCATTAAAACAACTTGCTATAACATATAGTAGTTATCTAATGTATGAAAGCGCTGAAAAATATATTGAACAAGCATTTGCTCAAGATAATACAGATACAGAAACTTTACTGTTACTAATTAAGATATATGCTGCTCTTCACAAATGGCATAAAATGCTTTTTATAATAACAAAACTACAAAGAACTGATAATAAGTTATTAGATGATCATAAGAATGAATTTGCTACATATTATTTTCAAGCAGCATCTTTTTTTGTTGATAAAGAAGATAAAGATAAAGCAAATCATTATCTAGAATTAGCATTAAATATCTATCATTCTCACCTAGATTCATTAAATTTATTTGTAAAAATAAATGATACTTCAAATAAAGGTATAAAAATATTACTATTGGCATTTAATACAAACCCAAGTTTTGAAATTGCACAAATATACATAAAATACAGTAATGATAAAGCTCCTAAACTATATAAAACATTATCAAATATAGTACCTCCATCAAAAAACATTGCTTTATTCCTAGCAATAGCTGCTTATTTAAAAATAGATCAAAAGATCATTAATTAATAGATATTAATCTTAAATAACATACTACCAATAAAATATATCATTATGTTAGGTAAAAAAAATATTTCATTAATAAAAAAATTAGATGATAACCAAAATAGGTTATTAAAACAATTAGAAGAAATTAGTAAAACTATACAACCTATATCTTGGGTTACAAAACTAAAAAAAATTTTTAAAAAAAATACTTACCCTAATGGTATATACCTTTATGGTACAGTTGGAAGTGGAAAAACAATGTTAATGGAATTATTCTATAAAAAAATTAATGTTAACAAAAAAATGGTCCATTATCATAGTTTTATGAATGAATTACATATCATGATTCAAAAAATTAAATCTATCAACCATCACTATAAATTAATCAAAAAATTAGCAATATCTATATCAAAGACAATAAGAGTATTATGCATAGATGAATTAGAAATAAAGGACATATCAGATGCCATGATTATACAGAAATTAGTAGATTATCTAATAAAAAATAATGTTTTTCTCTTCTTTACTAGTAACATTAGTCCAGATAATATATATAAAGATGGATTGAATCGAGAATTAATATTCCCTTTTATTAATATAATAAAAAGTAATTTTCTGGTATTATCACTAAACTCAGACAAAGATTACCGTTATAAAAAAATCAACAGCAATATCTATAATAAACGTATTATATTCCCTATTAATAAACAATCAAAAAAAAATATAAAAAAAATTATTAAAACACTATGTAATAATAACAAGATTCAACCTAGTAATATCAAAATATTAGGTCGAAATATATGTTTTAAAAAAGTATATAAAGACACATTATTAACTACTTTTACAGAATTATGTATAAGTGAATTTAGCTATGTTGATTATGTTGCAATATGTAAGGTCTATAGCATAATAGTATTAGAGGATGTTCCTGAGCTAAAAGCTGATGAAATAAACTTAGTAATTAGACTTATACAGTTTATAGATAGTGCTTACTTTTATAAGGTATTATTATTTGTTACACTTACTAAACATCCTAGTGATATATATAAACATGAAAAAATGAATCAAGAATTCCAAAGAACTATATCTAGACTACAGGAAATGGATAGTATAAATTACTTGCAGGATTTTTATAATGATAGATCATACAAAACCCCGATTCATTACTTTTGAAAGAATATTAGGAAGTAGAAAAACTACCTCAAGTAAATTACTCTATCAGTATTTATTATCTAGAAATATAAAATCTATATAATATACAAAAAAAGTGGGGGAACTTTAGAAGCAAATATAATTAAAAATTTTTTGCTTTCATCAGAGCTATTCCAGCACACGTTATGAAAACATATTAATAAAGTAATTATTCCTGCTCCCTTAGATGGATTATAGGTAATTTATGATAGATTTTCTTGATTCAACAATATTGCTATTAATGAGGGTAATCTGATTTCACTATATTATGAAATATATGATTTACATAAAAAATTAATGAAAATTAGTTATAGTAACGAAGTTGAAGACATAATCAAGCCTAAGGTTAATGTACATGAATATGATACTGCTGGGATTATACCTGATACTACTTTTTTATCGATCTTCCTACTAATATCGTCTTTCCTAGAATTTTAAAAACAACTAAAACAAATAAGTACAAAGAAAAAAATATAGCTTTTCATAATCAAATTTATAATCACTTTAAAAATATATCATCTTTATATAAAAAAAGAATAATATCAATTACATGCACAAATAAAACAATAACAAATATACATACGATAATAGTAGATATGATCTTGACTTAAAAAAGCACTATTATATAGTAAAACTTGTAATGATATGTATAAATAATAAATATGATTACTAAAAAAAATTATAACTCCTTTATTTATTAACTATGGATAAAATTTTAAAATGGATAATATCGCTGCTAATAGGAGTTTTGATATTATTCCTTATATACTATATGCTATTTAATAAAGTAATAATGTTAAGCAAAAATAAAAAAGATAACTTAATCCCACTAGATATATTGTTTGGAGATAAAGGTCAAAAAAGTGCTGTCTCAACTAGTCCAAATGGAAAGTACATTGCTTTCATCGCGTATAAAAATGGAATCAGAAATATCTGGGTTACAAGTTCAGAAGGCCCTATGTTAACAGCTAAGGTATTAATAGCGAAAAATAAAGCATCCGGGGACGTGTTGAGTTATTTCTGGGCAAATGATGACTTTATCATATATAAAGAAGACAATCAAGGTGATGAAAACTATAGACTCTATTCTATAAATATCCATAACTCTAATAAAAAGCTATTAACACCAAAAGATAATGTTAAGGCAAATATTTTACACAGTAAAAGTAATAAGTATAAAGAAGAAATACTAGTACTATTAAATGATAGAATTCCAGAATATTTTGATATATACCGTATAAACTTTATTACAGGACAAAAAGAGTTAGTATACAAAAATAATGATAAATTTACTAAATTTATTGCAGATGATGATTATAATATTAGAATAGGACAAAAAATCTACTCTAATGGAGAAAGTAAATTGTTTTTATTTACTAACAAACAAAACATCTTGGAATATAAGTATTTTCGTACTATAGATATTGATAATTTAGAAACAACCAATCCTTTGCATATTACAGCAAACGGTCAATATCTCTATATGATTGATGGAACAATAAACAATACTTCTACATTAACTAAAACTAATTTATCTACCTTAGATACAACAATAATTGCTAATGATAAAAAAGTTGATATAAGCAATTATATATTTGATCCAGTAGAAAAAGAAATTGATGTACTATATTGGGAATATCTCAAAAGAAAATATAAAACATATAATAAAGAAGTAGAAGCTGATATCAAGATTTTAGAAAAAATTGATCCAAAATTAGAAGTAATAATAAGTTCTAGATCTAATAATGATCAAAAATGGATAGTATCGCTTTATTCTGCTAATTCTGTTGGTAAATTTTATCTGTTTGATAGAAAGAGTAAAAAAATAAAATATTTATTTTCATCAAATAATAAACTACAAAATAATCTCTTAGCAAAGATGTATCCTATAATAATTAAATCTCGTGATGGTTTAAATTTAGTAAGTTATTTAACTTTACCTAAGTGGCTTGATAAAGGTGGATATTTAACAAAACCTATACCACTAGTACTAGTTGTTCATGGCGGACCTCAAAGTAGAAATTATTATAGATATAGTCCTGAGCATCAGTGGTTAGCAAATAGAGGATATGCAGTATTGAGTGTAAATTATCGAGGATCTAGTGGTTTTGGAAAAAATTTCCTTAGTGCAGGTTATGGTGAATGGGGAAGAAAAATGCAAGATGACTTAGAAGAAGGAGTAAAATGGGCAATACAAGAAAAAATAACTACTAAAGATAAAGTTGTAATATATGGTGGAAGCTATGGTGGTTATGCTACTTTAGTAGGACTAACTAAAACTCCAGACTTATATGCTGCAGGAATTGATATTGTCGGAATATCTAATCTTAACACTTTTTTTCAATCTATCCCACCATATTGGAAACCTATGCAATCATTAATAGAAAAAATGTTGGGAATAGCATTTATTAGCAAAGAAGAAAAAAAACAATTATTGATAGATAGATCACCTATAACTTATACTAATAACATAACAAAACCATTATTGATTGCTCATGGGGCAAATGATCCAAGAGTTAAAAAACATGAATCTGAGCAAATAGTCTCTATTTTAAAAGACAAATCTTTACCAGTGGTGTATTTATTATATCCTGATGAAGGGCATGGATTTATTAAGATAGAAAATAGATTAGCTTTTTACTATGCAGCAGAAAGTTTTTTAGCACATGTTATAGGAGGAAGATACTCATCAAATAACAATTACTATAAGAATTCATCTATGAAAGTAATAACAGGTGAAAATATAATATCATCAAAAACTAATTAAGAAAATTTTTAGATAATGACCATTTTATATATATATATAAAATCTTAAAAAAGAAATTTCTTATAAGTCTACAGTATAAATAAGTTTAAATTTACAACTTCAAATCAAGATTATAAAAAAACTTTTTAGTTTTTTCTCATTATAACTTGCCATTAGACAACTTATAGCTAAGTAAGATATTATTGAGATCATCTTCCATTTGTAAAAATTTTGCAGAAATACATTGCTGTTTAGGAATAATAATAAATGCAGTATTTTTAGTATAAATAACTTGCTTATTTACTAAATTACGCATTATATGCCTAATTTGTCTTTTAACTTTATTACGTATAACAGCTTTTTTAGAAAAATATCTACTAACCTTAATCCCAACAAAGGGGTAATCTCTACTACCTCTACTTGCTCTTATAGATAAAAAATTACTACTATACAAGATAGTGAAAAAAACTGAATTAAGTCTTATAGAACTCTTACTTACTAAATCAAATTCATTATGATTTTTTAAAGAATATATTACCACTCAAGAACACTATGCTGATAACTTTTTCCTTCCTTTTGCTCTTCTATTCCTTAAAATATTTCTTCCACCAACAGTTGCCATTCTTGACCTAAAACCATGCCTTCTCTTTCTAACTAATTTACTTGGTTGAAATGTACGCTTCATAATATGTTAAAAAATATAATAAGATCTAAAATTACCATACATAAATAGTAAACATTATATATAAGCAAAACTAAATTTTAATTATACATAGAAAATAAATAAAATCAAATATACTATCAAAAATAATTAACACCTATAGCGTTTCTTACCATTTCCATAGTATGAGCTGCAACTTTACGTGCTTCTAATGATCCAGACAATATAATATCTCTAACATAATTATTACTAAATGACATTCTACTCTGACGAATAGGATCTAAAAGCTTAGATAAAGTTTGATAAAGTATATCTTTTATTGTTACATCACCTAACCCACCACGCTGATAATGTTTCTTTAAACTTAATAATTCTTCTTTATCTAAATAAAAAGCATCAAGATAATGAAACACTACATTACCTTTAACTCTGCCTGGATCAGATACCTTAATATGATTAGGATCTGTATACATTTGAAATATCTTTTGCTTTAATTGCTCAGGAGAAGAAGATAAAAATATTGCATTTTCTAGGGACTTACTAGCTTTGTGTTTCCCGTCAATGCCTACTAACCGAGGAGAATTAGATAAATAAGCAGCACATTCTTTTAAACAATTAGTATTATATATCTTATTAAAACGCCTAACTATTTCATTAGTTTGTTCTATCATTGGAATTTGATCATTACCTACAGGAACTAAACTTGCTTTAAAAATTGTAATATCTGCAGCCTGATTAATTGGATAACATACAAAACCTAAAGGCATATTATTTGATAAACCTTTTAACTTTATCTCTTCCTTTAGTGTAGGATTACGTACTAACCTACCAAAATTTACCAAATTAAGATAATATATAGTTAACTCACTGATCTCTGGTATTTGTGATTGTATAAAAATAGTACTTTTACTTGGATCAATACCAACACTTAAATAATCTTTTACTACTTCATAAATATTACTAGTAACCTTTTTAGGATTCTCATAATTATCAGTTAATGCCTGTAGATCAGCTACCATTATAAATTGTTTGTAACTATCTTGTAAAATTACTCTATTTTTAAGCGAGCCAACGTAATGACCTAAATGTAATCTACCACTAGGCCTATCTCCTGTTAAAATATTTACTGACATTTTAATTTAATCTTATTCAATGAAATACTTATATAATAAAACTCCTCTATTTTATAATAAATATAATTAACATAAAGCCTTATTATATAATAAATTTCAATAATACAAATTATATAACTATATTTAGTTAGTTATAAGTACCCCTTTCCTTAATATTTTACTCTATTTTCTTTGCCTCTGATTCTAGCAACATAGGAATTCCATCAATTATAGGATACGACAACTTGGCTTTTTTACTAATAAGAACTCCTTCATTCTTATCATATACTAATTTTTCTCCAGTAACAGGGCAACATAGCAACTCTAAAAGAGACGTAGATACATCCATATCACACAACCCTCCTCTTATATGTTATTAACTTTATTCCATGAAAGAACTATTCCATTTCCATCTACTACAATTTCTCCTGAATCCTCATATTCAGCTGCTAAGATTGAACTTGATCCTGAGATAAACTTCACAGGCCTAATTTTCTTACCTTCATATAAATGTTCAGCTCGCTGTCCTCTCCCTTCTGGATTATTCTTTGAAGCAATTTTTGTTTTATTATTTTTTGTTTTTTCCATAACCTAATCTGTTTTTATAATTAATAAAAATTCAATTATCTTAACCACTATATAGTTAATGATAATAATATCTTTATATGCTTAAAAATATCAATTTATTAATAAATAAATTATAGTTTTTTTAAGATAAAAATTTTCCTATACTACTCCTCATCAAAGACTTCTGATCCATACTTGTTACTTTCTTCATCATTACGTTTACTTGCTTAAACTGCTTTAATAAATTATTTACCTGATTCACTGTTGTTCCTGAACCATTAGCAATTCTTTTTTTTCTTGAAGCATTAAGTATATCAGGATATCTACGTTCTTTTTTAGTCATTGATAGAACTATTGATTCTTGTACTGCTAGTAACTTATCGGAATTTGGTAAAACTCCTTTGCTTGAAGTAAGTTTTTTTATACTAGGAAGTATATTTAATACGCTAGAAAATCCTCCAAATTTTTTAATAGTTCTTAACTGCTCAATATAATCATTTAAATCAAACAAACCTTTTTGTATTTTCTTAGCTGTTTGTTCTACCTCTTTTTGATTAATAATAGTTGCAGCCTTTTGAACAAATAATAATATATCATCCTTATCAAGAATCCTTGAAGCTATACTTTTTGCATTGAACTGATCAAAATCCTCTAATTTTTCGCCTGAACTAAAAAACTTAATAGGTTTTCCAGTCATATATTTTACACTTAATGCGCATCCACCCCTTGCATCGCCATCTATTCTTGATAATATTACTCCAGTGATATTTATTTTCTTATCAAAGCTACTTGCTATGTGAATAGCATCTTGCCCTGTCATTGCATCTAATAACAATAAAGTTTCCAGAGGATCAATTAATTTCTTAATTATTACTAGTTCTTCTAACATTGCTTCATCTATCTGCAAACGGCCAGCTGTATCAAAAATAACAACATCATACCCCCTAATGTTAGATTCCTTTATTGCCCTCTTTGTAATTTCTATAGGTTTTTCATTTTCTACAATAGATAAGCAATCTACAAAAATTGATTCTGATAATATTTTTAACTGCTCTTGAGCAGCAGGTCTGTATGTATCTAGCGATACAAGCAAAACTTTTCTTTTCTCTGATGAGAGTTTTAATGCTAACTTTGCTGCAGCAGTAGTTTTACCACTTCCTTGCAATCCAACCATAAGTAAATTTACTGGACATTTCCCTTTTAAATTAATGTCCGTATCGGCTATATCCTGAGATAATAAATACACTAATTCATCATATAGGAGCTTTATTATCATTTGTACTGGCGATACTGATTTAATAATTGCTTGACCTTTTGCCTTTTCTTTAAAATTTAATATAAAACTATTAACCACCGGTAATGCTACATCTGCTTCTAATAAACTCGCTTTAATATCACTTATAACTAAATCTATTTGTGATTCAGTTATAACTCCATGACCACTAATTTTATCAAAAATCTTTTTTAACCCAGATGTTAACGTCTCAAACATATTATTATTTAACTAGATAAAATACCATTAACTTTTAACTTAACTATTTACAAACAATTCTATTGGATTATAATGAAATTACTTAAATAAGTAAATATTAATAATATTATTAGTACTTTATATAGATTAAAAGTTCTTATAATGATGATTATAATAAGCTCTGTTCAACGTAATTTAACCTCTATCTCTAAGAAAAAATCTTCATTATCGAAAAAAAAATCAAATTTTGATTTTGATAATCAAATAATTAGTCAGAGTATAAACAAAACAATACCATCTACTAAAAAAGATGATAATAATGAATTATTATCTTTATATTATAATCACGATAGAGATTATGTTAATAGCTTTGCTTTCAAAACATTTAATTTACTTAAAACCTTACAATTAGCTATACTTTCAAATAGGATTACTACTAATCTCTTAGAAAATTTAAAATATATACTCAATAATTATTCCTCTTCCTGCATACAGGAGAAAAAATATCTAGAACTATTCAATGAAATTAAACTAAGATTAGAAGTTGAAGTTGCAAAAATCGAATCTGCTATAAAATAAAACTGCATAATTGATAATATTTAAAAACAGACTTTATCAAAAAGATATTATTAAATTATCTCTTAATAAATTTAATATTAGAAATATTAAAATATGAAAACAAACAAATAGTCACTATATTACCTATAACCATTAAAGTTGCAAATCCTTCTATATTTATAGAAGATGGATTTAATGATTTTTGATCAAGATAAATACTAAAAATAATTCCCCATAATAAAGAAGATTCATAATAACTTAATCTATTAAACGATAGCATCCTTAACCCATCCCCTCTAATAGTATCTCTTATTATCAACCCTCCATTTGCTACAAAAAATGCCATTAATGGTCCTGTAAACTCTAATGGTTCAAGTCTAAGTACAATTACAAAAAAAACTCCTACTACAGAAAAAAATGCTGATCCTAAAGCATCAGATAAAAATATAATATGTCTACAAACATGTTCTATCTTTTTACTATCTTGAAATAAATACTGATTATAATAACCTACACTTCTTAATATAATAAAGCCTATTATTATAACTAATAATGATACATAAATATCAATAGGGAAAACAAAAATACCTACCTCCTTATAATTAAGTATAATAGTTTTTATTATCCAACCAAATAATATTGCAATAATAGCATATACAACTGCTACTAATAATGGGGATTTTTCTAGTACAGCAATAACAATTGCAGAAATAGAAAAAGCTATTACTCCTATTAACATAAACAAATAAAAACTATAAGACTCTAATATTTGCATAAGAAATACTGGATAAAAGTAATTCTTTATTATTTTTTTATATTCTTTACTCAATATAAATTCTTCAATTACTCTATTAAAATCCTCTACTACCGATTCTGGAACAGTCTTAGGACAAAACATAAAATGCACAGGCTTTTTTATATTTAAAGGAACCATTTTAGTTAATAAACTTGCTCCTTCTATTTTTAAAATAGAAGATATCCCAGCTACTCGATCTACGACCACTCCATCTACTTCTCCTCTAATTAAAGCATCAATAGAGCTTTCAATACTATCCTTATAAGAAATAATATCTTTATTCATATAGTTATAAATAAAAAAATTTAATTGAGTATCAGCATACACAAAACCTTTTACTACTCCTAATCGAAAATCTTTTAACCTAACATAAGAGATAAAATCCTCAATTTTATTAAATTTTAAATTCTCTTTTGTTTTTTTTCTAACAAATAAAACATTTTCTTCAATTCGATAAGGACTTGAAAAATATGCTATTTGACTACGAAATTTTGTATAACTTACACCTAATAAGATATCATACTTTCCATCCATGATATCTTGATGATATTGATCCCAGGGAATATATTCATAATCTATACTAATACCAAGCCTATTTGTAATTGCATCTATTATCTCTACATCTATACCTGTGAGCTTGGTACGTTGTTTATTATAATATTGATAAGGATCAAAAAAAAAATATCCAACTTTAAAACGACAATTTGTTTGATCATCTGTACATTTTAATGTTGTCAATTCTTCTGGTTCAGCAGCAAAAGATGAAAAAAGACAAGAACTTAAAAAAACAATAACTATAATAATTAGGTTTAATACCTTCATATAACAAAATAACACATATCCCTCAGACTACTATAATTCTGTATATTATTATTTAAAATATAAAAAACAACAACTTCTATAATAAAGTAAAATTATTTTTATAAAAAACACTAATATTGTGTTATATAAGTTTATACTAAACATACTAACATATGAAAATAAGAAGATAGACCAAGCTTTTATCACTTTTGTTTTTAACCTATCTTGCTCAAAAAATTTTATTTAATTTTTTGATATTTTTTTATTTATCCCCCTAATTATAATATAGGATATTATAACAAAAAAACTAAGATAAAGAATAGGAAAGCACTTAATTTGTAATTTTCTCATCATTAATAAACTGATATAGTTAGCAGAACCTGATATTAACATTGATCCTATAGCATGACCTAGAGCTATTCCTCTGTATCTTTCTTTAATACTAAACAATTTTACTACAACACCATGGGATATAGCATTAAAAGGAGCTACAAAAATCACTAATAATAAACTTGAAATTAATAACAAATTTATTACTGTATATTTTATTGCAACAATAAAGCCTATTGTAGAGATTAATGAACCTATAAGACTACAATTATTAATAAATAAAATTCCGAATTTATCTGTTAACAATCCTGATACAGGTATAGCAATAGTAAAAACAAGAACTAAAACAATAGAAAAACTAGTAATAATTTTTGGTCTAATATCAATAACCATAGGTAAATAATATTTCATTAAAATAACACTAATCTGATAACTTACTCCAAAACTACCAGATAATAGTATTATTATTAGTATAGCACGCCATCTTTTTTGTATAAAAACAATAGTAGTATTATATGATTCTACTTTATTATTAATAGTTTTTTTAAAATCAGGAGTTTCTATTAAATATTTTCTATAATAAACTGAAATAAGAGCAAAAGGTAACGATAAAAAAAAAGGTACTCTCCATGACCATTGGTTTAAAAAAAGCGAAGAATTAAAAAAATTAGTAATAAAAATACCTAATAATAAACCTAAGGATCCACTCATACGAGTTAATGCTGATGCAGTATAATGATATTTTTTTCCTAAATGCTCGATAGTATAAATTGCTGCTCCATCATATTCTCCTCCTATAAAAAACCCTTGTATAAACCTACATAACATCAATGCATATGCACTAAAAGAACCAAATGTATTATAGTCAGGAAGCAATCCTATTGTAAAAGTAGGAATAACTATGCCTAACATAGTTAATTTAAGTACATTTTTTCTTCCATACAAATCGCCATATCTACCAAAGACTAAAGAACCTAATGGTTTTGCAGTATATGCAATAGCATATATCGCAAATACATACAATAAACTCTTATTTTCACTAGAACTAATAAAAAATTTACTAGCTAATACTCCTGCAGAGAACCCGTATAAACTGTAATCATAATACTCTACTATAGTGCCTAAAAATGCTCCCATAACATTAGGATTATGTTTTCTCAAATTTTCAATACCTCTTCTCTTTCTATACTACACAAAATAATTAAGATATTAACTTCTATTGTCTTGCTCTTAAATAATACCAATAAAAATCTAATGTATTATAATAAATATATATACATATTTATATATTAAATTTGTCTTTCTCTACTAATTTTCTTTTTTAAAAATATTTACTATTATTTTTTTATATAGGTTTCTATAATCTTATATAGTAATAATTATTAATTTGCTATAAAAATACTAATACACTAAACTCTAAACAATAAAAATCTCCTTATATAGCACTAACATATGCCATTCTAAAAATATATAATTAACAAAATTTTAAGCCTATTATTAGCTGCTATCACATACAACATATAATATACTCTAGTATTATACTTGATAATAATAAGCATATAAAAACACTAATTATAATGATAAAAAAAACAATAATTATTACTGGCGGATCAAGTGGATTAGGATCTGAGATTGCTAAAAAATATGCATATCAAAATGGCAAATCAGTAAGACTATTTTTATTTGGTAGATCTAAGATACGGTTAACACAAGTAGCAAAACAATGTAGACAATTCGGAGCTTTAGTCTACATTGTGAAAATAAACGTAGAAGATCGTGATTTAATGGCATTAAATTTAAAAAAAATATCTAATAAATTTACAATTGATATTGTATACGCATGTGCTGGTGTTTCTTCTGCTTCCTTAGGAGGAAAAGAAAATATAACCAAAATTTATAAGATATTTTCTATTAACTTTTATGGAGTTATTAATACTATATCACCTTTATTTCCTAAATTTATTCACCAAAGATCTGGAAAAATTGTATTAATTAGTTCTATAGCAGGTATATTAGGTATCTCTAAATCCCCCTCATATTGTGCAAGCAAAGCAGCTATTAAAGTATTTGGAGAAGCTATACATCATTACTTTAAGCAATTTAACGTACATGTTTCTATAGTTATTCCTGGCTACATTTATACCCCTATGACTATGGCTAACAAGTTTTTTATGCCATTTATTATTCCTGTAGGCTTAGCTGCATATAAAATCATAAAAAATGTTGAAAAAAATAAAATGATTATTGCCTTCCCTTTACCACTATATTTATTAGTAAAAATAATTAATATATTGCCTAATGTTATTTTACGCTATATTAACTCTATTCTATCTAAAGATTTAGACTTCAAACAATAAATTCTAAATTTTATAAAATAAAAAGATAATATATATACCACCAGATTATATTCCTAATATATAGCAAAATATCTTTTATATTCTACTTTAAAACTAACTTTGGTGGAGATGAAGGGAATCGAACCCCCGACAGTTTGCTTGCAAAGCAAATGCTCTACCCCTGAGCTACATCCCCCAAATTATTTTTAATCAATGAATTCTATACTTTGCTATTTTCATAGTCAAGACTAAAGTTCATTTCTAACTAAAGCAATGTTAACTATATATAGATCATTTCTCTTTAAACCCTTTAAACATTGCATCATACACTGGATCTAATAAATAACGTAACAAAGTTCTAGTTCCAGTAACTATTTGTATCTCAGCCTGCATACCTGTTTGTATCTGAATATTTTTTGACTTAGCCATTTTGTTTTTATGATTATTATCAAGCTCTATAGTTGCTAAATAATAACCATTTGCATATCTAGGATCTACATAATTTTTTTGATCAATCACTATGTCTGGTGATAAAGATACTACTTTTCCAATAAATAATGGTGAAGTACGTGATTTAAATGCACTAAACTTTAATTTACAAGTTAATCCAAGGCGTATAGAATCTATATTTTTTGGTTCAATTTTAGCTTCTACTAATAATTTATCATCTACAGGCGATATAACCATAATTTGTTGTTGAGCAGGAATAGTGCTTCCTACTGTATAATAATTAATATTATTAACTATTCCTGTTATTGGTGATAAAACTACTACTCTCTCTAAATAATCTTGTAACGCATAATATCTTTCTCTAACCTGTGCTAAATGCAGTTGTACATCCTTTAATTCATTAAGTACAGCAACCGTATTTTTATAATCTACATTCATTAATGCTATCTCAGTGATAATAATTTCCTGCTTCATTCTTGCAATTTCTATATTGGCGATATCGATTTCACTTTTAAGTGCAATTGCCTGAGACTCTATTTCTAATAAAGCCGCTTGATGTGCATAACCCTTATCTTTTAATGAACTTGTAGCTACTACTCTTTCTTCTACTGAACTCAGTTTTTTATTTAAAGACCTTATTTTAGCTTCATAACCTTTAATAGAATTCCTTTCTTGATTTATTTTTTGTTTAAATGATTGTTTTTCTGCTTGAATATAACTTTTTTTTGATAAAAACAAATCATTTTGTGATTGTATTATCTTTTCAACGTTTGTCAAATGACAATCATTGACTAGAAACTCAGGATATATAACCTTAGAATCACCACTTATTTCTGTCATCAATCTAGCCTCAGTAGCTAAAAAAATTCTATATTGATTTAACGTACTATCATAATCGGCCTTAATTCTCACTGATTGAAATTCTAATAATTTACTCCCCTCTTTGACAAAATCTCCTTGATTAACAAAAATCTCTTTTATTACTCCTCCTTCTGGATGATTAATTTCTTGTTTCTTATTTTTACTAATCACTACTCCACTTGCCACAGCAGCACTATCTAAAGGAGCAGTTGAAGCCCAAAACAACCCTACCACAACAAATATTAAAATCACATAAACTCCAAATAATATTGGAGCTTTAGCTTCTTTAATTAAGATATTTCCACTCTTATCATTTCGAAAAATTATAAAATAAACACAATAGTCAACTATTTTTACTAACCTAGTTAATAATTTCACTACCCACATTAACCCTGACTTAAGGGTTATTTTACTTAGTGTTTTTTCTGCTTTTCTTTCCTTTTTAAATTGAGTTAATTGTTTCTTAAGAGCAATTACTTGTTGTATCTGCTTTATTTCCTCAGAAGATAGCGGACTTTTATCATTATCCTTGTATTCACTCATAATCTTTACTTATTATTTAATGCTAAAAATCCTGTATTTACTGCATTAATATTTATAGATTTTATCTCTTCTTTTGTTCCTAATTTTACTATTGTTCCTCCACTTAATACAATAATCTTATCTACTTCTGATAAAATAGAAGGCCGATGAGAAATAACAATTACAGTAATATTATTTTTTTTTGATATCCTTAAAGCATTTGCAAGAGCTTCCTCGCCTTTTTCATCTAAATTAGCATTTGGTTCATCTAATACTAACAATTTTGGTTTTTTATAAAATGCTCTAGCTAAAGCAATTCGCTGTTTTTGTCCACCTGATAACAATACTCCATTTATCCCAATATCAGTATCATAACCATCAGTTAAACCTAAAATAAATTCATGAGCTCCAGCTGTCTTAGCAGCTTCAATAATATCTACAGGATCTGCCTCTTCATCCATCCTTGCAATATTATCTTTAACAGTTCCACTAAATAATTCTATTCCTTGAGGAAGATAACCTATTTTCTTACCAAAATCCTCTCTATTCCATTTATACACATCCCCACCATCAAGCTTAATACTACCAGAAAATACTTCCCATACTCCTACTATTAACTTAGCAAGCGTAGATTTACCAGCAGCACTATGACCAATTATTGCTATAATATCCCCAGGTTGAGCATTAAATGATACCCCTTTTAAAATATAATTTGGCACCCCTCCTATTACTGATGATGGTTTTGCATAATATATATTCTCTACACTAAGAACACCTCTAACTCCTGGTATAGGCATAGCTTGTTCTCGTAGACTATATTTACTAAATGACTCATTAACATTCTTATATGATTTTAATGCTCCACTAATAGTTTTCCACATAACAATAGAATTATCAAAAGGAGCTAAAGCTCGTCCTACAATAATTGAACTAGCAATCATTCCCCCAGTTGTCATATCTTGATAATTTGTACTTACCACTACATAAGCCCCTATTCCTGTAACACCCATTTGTATTAAATTTCTAATAAACCTAGAAAAATTTGAAATAACTCCATTTCTATAACTAGCTAGAGATTGTTTTTTTAACACTTGTGTATTAATTTTAGCCCAATTCTTAGTAATATTCTTTATCATTCCCATTGCTTCAACTGCCTCTGAATTTCTATTAGCAACATCTGCTTGTACCATACTTTTAATAGAAAATTCTGTAGCCTCATACAATGTCTTATTAGTAGCAACAGCATTAAATAATGCAAAAAATATTATTATTATTGCTCCAACTAAAGTAAAATACCCTATATATGGATGAATTTTAAAAACAATAATAATATATATTATACTCCAAGGAGCATCAAATAACGTATTAATTCCTATACTAGTAAGAAAAGTTTTTACTGTTTGAAAATCTCTCAATAACTGACTAGATGAAGAACCCTTGGTTATCGTAGCAGCAGAAATAGAATGGCCTAAAATTGTTGGCGATAAAGTATTATCTAACCATTCTCCTACTTTAATCAAAGTAAAAGACCTAGCTACCTGTAATAATGAACTAATAAAATATATTGCAGCAATAATTATTGATAGCATTAGCAATGTATAACGATTGCCACTACCTATTACCCTATCTAATACTTGAAGAGAATATAAAGGAGTAACTAATAAGAGCAAATTTATAGTAAAAGCAAACCAAAAAACTATTATAAAAGCAGTTTTACACTTTTCTAAAGCAACTTTTAATGGATTATTTTTTTTTTGCATTATTTTTAAATTATGCCTATATATATGATATATTTAACTATAATATCAATAAAGATAAGAATTAAACTCTAGCTCCTTTTTCTTTAGCTATATCTTCTTCCACTTACATCTAATAATAAAAATATTCCTTAATATTGTCAAATAATAAATCATTTACCAATTATTTTATATAAAATTTTTACTTACCTTACTAATAAACTACATTGATTCTTAATAAGAAATTCAGCAATTTGTATTGCATTAAGAGCCGCTCCTTTTCTTAAATTATCTGCAGTAATCCATAAATTTATACTATTTTTTTGAGATAAATCATTTCTAATACGAGAAACAAATACTTCATCTTTTTCAACAGCATCTAAAGGAGTAGCATATTGTAAATAATTAAGATAATTATAAGTAATAATTCCATCTGCTTCTGATAAAATTTCTTCAACTTCAGTTGCATTAATATCGGTAGTAAACTCGATATTTACTGACATAGAATGAGTTACAAAAACTGGAACACGCACACAAGTTACACTTGCAGAAAGATATGACCCCATTATTTTTTTTAATTCTAATCCTATTTTAGTCTCTTCTTCAGTTGAGCCATCATCATTAAAATTTCCTATATGAGGAAACAAATTAAAAGCAATAGGTTTACTAAAGACCTTAGTCTGTATTTGGCCAAAAACATATTTTGCTTTTGTTTGATAATATAACTCATCCATAGCTTCCTTACCCGCCCCTGAAACTGACTGGTATGTTGAGATAACTACTCTTTTAATTTTTGCTACATTATCTAAAGGCTTTAGTACCATTGCTAATGGTATAGTACAACAATTAGGATTTGCTATAATTTTTGATTGCATTTCCTTTAAAATAATAGAATTAACTTCAGGGACAATTAATGGGACATCATCACATAATCTAAAATAAGAGGATTTATCTATAATAATAACGCCTTTATCTCTTATCTGTTTAATATATTTCCCTGATACTATAGAATTAGTACAAAAAAAAGCTATATCAATTTTATTAAAATTTAAATCTTCTATTTTTTGTACTGGTATTGTTTTATTTCCAAAACTTACCTTTTTTCCTACCGATTCAGATGAAGCTGCTGCCAAAACTTCTTTTATAGGAAAATTTCGAACAAAGAGATAGTTTAGTATCTCACTACCAACATTACCAGTAGCTCCTATAACAGCTACTACATTTTTTTTACTCATCTGCTATAAATTTTTATTAATTAAACTTGTTTGTTTTATCCCACTTATAATATGACTATGAAAATGAAAAATAGTTTGACCAGATTGACTTCCTTGATTACATATTAATCTATAACTTTTTGCACCTTGCCTCCTTGCAATATAAGTAATTGTTCTAAAATAATGCACTACATCATGATCTGAGGCATTATCAATAAAGTCATCGTAATTTGTATATAATGCTTTAGTAATAACTAATATATGAATAGGAGCTATCGGGTTAATATCTTCGATAGCAATCAACCTACTATCTTCATATAGTTTTTTAGCTTTAAGTTCATTATTTATGATTTTAATAAATGGATTATCATCAGACATAATTAATATTTACTCTCTAAATATATAGTATCAAATCTTTACAATTAGTTAACATTATCGTTAGTTATTTGTTATACTATATACTATAATATATGTCATAATAATTATATATATTTTTTAAATATACTAATCTTTTCAGTAAAGATAATATTTTCTTTATTGAACAACAACTAACTCTATGTCACTATAAAATAATTAATTTTTTATGGTAATTGTAAAAAACTAGTAGGTATGATATGTGTTCGTATAAAAATACAACTTTAAAGTGAAATTTTATTTATTTAGAAATTAATAATTTAAAAGGTAACAACTTGTTAGTTAAAAAGAATTTTATAATAAAATCAGTAAAACAATTGATTCAATAAAAAAATATAGCCAAACACCTTTAGTCAAATTTCTATTACGTTGTTTAAAATGAATATTTATATTTGTTATTATCTTTTTTATTTTAAATTTTTTATTTAGTTTAGACATTAGATTAATTCTCAGCATATAGAATTTGAAACAAACAGCAAAATCAAAAATAAAGAAGGTTATACAGCAAAAAGATTTACATCAAATATTAATAAAAAATGCCCAATTAATAGAAGAATCCAAAGGTTAGAAGACCTTCAAATCAAAAGGCTTTTTTATAATTAAGGATTTGCTATTCTTTAGTTAGTTTTATTTCTTTAGTATTAACCACAATATTTCCATCATAAAATTTAACTCGTAAATATTTTTTATATCTACTATTTACCAAAGATGAAATATATTTACCATTCAAATCTTGAACCATTGCATAACCTCTTCTTAAAACATTCTTATAATCTAAACTTGATAATAATACTACATTAGTATCTAATTTATGCTCTAGTTGACTAAATAATAGTTTTTTATTATTAACAAGGTTATTAAAAACATTTTCTAATTTATGGATTTGATAATCTACTTGCCTTACTGGATTAAATCTAGTATATGAAAAATACTTCAAAGATTTTTGTATTTTTTCTATAAAATTCTCTATAGACTGTAATAATCTAAAACCAACATCATCGATATGTTGTATATTATGAGTTATTAGCCTTATAGGGAAATAATAAATTCTACAATAATTTTTTATAGTTTTAGACTTAAATAATAAAGTTTCTTTTGTTCTAAGGTCACAATTATTAAACAATGCATTTAATTTATTCTTTATATCACCAAGCACGGGAACAGAAAATTCAGCAGCAGCTGTTGGAGTAGGAGCTCTTAAATCAGCTACCAAATCAATTAATGTATAATCAGTTTCATGACCAACAGCAGAAATCAAAGCTATATCTGAATTATAAACAGCTCTTACTACTTTTTCTTCATTAAAAGACCATAGATCTTCAATAGACCCTCCTCCTCTTGCTACTATCAATAAATCAGGTTTAATATTACTACTAATCCTATTAAAGCCATTAATTGCATTAGTAATTTCATCAGCAGCAGTTTTTCCTTGTACAGAAACAGGCCATATTATTAAATGTACAGGACAACGATTAGAAACACGGTGTATTATATCTTTAATAACTGATCCAGTTAATGATGTAATAACCCCTATTCTTTTAGGAAAAAAAGGTATTTTTTTCTTATGTTCTGTTAAAAACAAACCCTCTTTTGTTAATTTTTCCTTACGTTCTTGCAAAATCTTAAGAAAACTTCCATATCCACTAAGATTAATTGAAAAAACAGAAACCTGATATTTAGATTGCCCTGAATAAGCAGTAATCCTACCTGTTACCACAACCTCTAAACCTTCTGATAATGCAAATTTGACTCTTTTTAAAGCATTACGCCAAAAAACTGCAGAAATAACAGCTCTACTATCCTTTAGATCAAAATAACCGTGACCAGAACTAGAAATTTTAAAGTTAGAAATTTCTCCTTTAATTTTTACTATGTTAAAGTAATCTTCTAATAGCCCATGAATTTTAGCAGAAATCTCAGTGACAGAAAATTCATACTGTTCTTCAATTTTATTGTTTATATCTGTATCAACCATATTACCAAAACTATCTATGAATAAACGAAAAATACTATTAAAACTATTTAAAGTTTAATAAGTATAATATTTCATTAAATTTTTATTTACTAATTATATAAAATTATTTATTGATATTCTAAGCATAATAATATATAGAAAACATATAATTACAAAATAATATATCAACACGCTCTTAGCGATAAATTAAAGTATTTTTATTTTTTTTAAGTTTAGTAGAACAAGCTATAAATCATTGTTAGAAAATTAGATATTTTAAATAATATATTTAAAAATAAATTTAGATCTTTTTTTTGAAAAAAATAGGACAACCATTCCTCCATTAACTAATTTTCCAAATAGTATTTCATCAGCAATTTTTTGTTTTATTTCTAAATCAATAATACTATTTAGTTCTAATACACCAACATTATTATTTAAGCAATAATTTTCAAGATATTTTCTAACTGACTGTTTATCACATAAAGTGACATTTTTTTCTAAAAGTTGTTTTTTTAATTCATTAAGTTGCCTAACAACTATTTTAGTTATAACTTTGTCAATAGGATTAAAAAAAATTAAATTATCTAATTTACATAATAATTGTTCAGGAAAATATTCTTTAAAAGATCTAATTTTTTTAGTATAGGTCAAAGAATATAAATTGTTAGATTTATTAATCTCATTATTAAATCCTATCGCAATTTTATTGTTATAAATATATGAACTCGGTATTAAAATAATTATACAATGTGAAAAATTAACAAGCCTACCTGTACTATCCTCTAACATTCCATCGCCAATTATTTGGGATATAATATTTAAAACATCACTAGAAGCTTGTTCTATTTTTTCCAGTAATAAAACAGAATATGGATATTTACTAACTTCAGTAGCTAAAGTCCCTCCATGATTATATCCTACATAACCTGGAGAGCTTCCTATAATTTTAGTTATAGAACTACTACTGCCAAAATAGGTCATATCGTATTTTAACAACTTCATATTTAAAAAACTAGCTAATTGTTTAGCTAACTCACTTTTTCCAACTCCAACAGAACCAACAAACATATAACATCCTATTGGTTTATTAGAATTTTTTAAACCTGATTTAGACAATTTAATACTAGAACAAATATGTGATATAGCTTCTTCTTGCCCTAAAATACAATTTTGTAAATTCTTTTCAAGAAACTTGATCTCATTTATATCTTCTGATTGTAAAGTTAAAATTGGAATATTAAGTGTACTTGACAATACTTCTTTTATATCTTTTTCTAATATAATAGTAGTACCATTATGACTTTCTAACTTCTTTTTAGCACCTGCTTCATCTATTAAATCAATAGCTTTATCTGGTAAAGCGCGATAATATATATAACGATAAGACAAGTTTACAGCAGCTGTAATAGCAGAATCGGAATATAAAACATTATGATAATTCTCATAATATGGTTTTAATCCTTTTACTATTGTTAATGTTGTATTTATATCAGGTTCATGAACTATAACTTTCTGAAATCTTCTTCCCAAAGCTATATCATGTTCAAAATGAGTTTGAAAATCTTTAAAAGTTGTAGCACCAATACACTTGATTTCTCCTTTGGCTAAAGCAGGCTTTAATAAATTACTTGCATCTATATTATGATTAATTGTAGCCCCTGCTCCTATTATATTATGTATCTCGTCAATAAAAAGAATTATATTAGGATCACCTTTTATTACAGCTAGCAGCTTCTTTAACCTTTCTTCAAACTCTCCTCGAAATTTAGTCCCAGCAATAAGACTAATAATATCCAACGAATAAACTATACTATCTTTTAAAAAAATAGGTACTTGTTTTTTTACTATACGAGTTGCTAAGCCTTCTGCAATAGCAGTTTTCCCAACCCCTGATTCTCCAATAAGAAGAACATTATTCTTTTTTCTACGACAAAGAATAATAATAGTACGATGTATTTCTTTATCACGTGCTATTAAACAATCTACAGTATTTTTTTTAACTTTTTCATTAATATTTTCGCAATAATCTCTAAATAAATTATTATTAACTTCTTTACCATTACTAAGTTGATAAACAGATTTATCTTTTCTCTGTATTTTTTTATTAAATAAGTAGTTAGTATTACTTAAAGCGTTATGCCTAGCTACAATAAAATTACTTGTAGATTTTAAAGAATTATTATCCTGAACAATCGTTTTACTATTAATTAATCTAAAATAAAATAATATAATATCCTGAGAACAACATACTATATTTCTATACATTAGAATGTATAACCCATCGCTATTTACTAGCACATTATATTTAACTTTATTCGTCATACGCATAAAAAAATCATTATTAAGAATAACATTATTCTTAATATTATTCTTTTTTTCTACATTTGATTTTTCTGTTATGCCTTTTTCTTTAGATATCAAAAAATTTTGCCTCAATTGAAGATCATTATTGACATAATCTTTCTTAGACTCACTGTTATAAAAGTAAAAAAATATATTTTTTAACAATTTATTTTGAAAAATATTACCTAAAGAAAGGAAAATATTCTTCTTATTCTTATATTTATTAAACACTAAAATAAAATCCCTAACAATAGATCTTGTTATTTTATTAAATATCATTAATATGTCCCTTAAACGATTTATATATCCTTATATAATCTTAATCTAGTACTACAAGTTTTACTAATATTATATACAATTTAATGATTCTTTTTTTTAAAAAAGTTGAAATTGTGTCTTCAATATGTAATATTGTTATTGCAATACAATTTCTTATAAGTAATAACTGATTTATGCAAAAAAATAAGATCTTTTTAGAGGTTATTAAAAATAGAAAAATAATTTTGCCCTTATTTTTAATAATATCTAGTTTTTTTTTAGGATTTTTCGTTAAAGAAATATATAATAACTACTTTAAAAGAAATACTAATCTAGTAAACATAAAAAAATCATCGAATAAAATTTCTTTAGAAGATGTCTTGAATAATAAAAATACTGCAGATATTATTGTACTGCTATACATTAAAGATAAATGTAGTTATTGTATGAAAGCTGAAAAGTTATTAAAAAGCAAAAATATAAAATATGATTTAATTAATTTAACCTCTAATCATAATCTACACCTACAATTAATAAAACAAACTCAACAAATAACTGTTCCTTACGTTTTTTATAATAATAAGTTCATAGGAGGATATTCAGAACTAAATAGTCTATTAACTAAACCAGACCATTAGTTATCATGTAATATTCTTTAAAAGAATATTAATTATACCTTGTCATATAAATTTATTAAAAAGGAATTTCATCATCAAGATCACTGTGATCAAATTTACTATCTTCGCCTTTCTCTTGTTCGGTATTATGCTCTACCAAATTACTATCGCTTTTCTTGGTATCAAGTAAAATGATATTACTATTATAGCCTTGCACCACTACCTCAGTAACATATCGTTCAATGTTATTGATATCAGTCCATTTTCTGTTTTGAATAGACCCTTCTATATATAACCTTGATCCTTTTTTAACATATAACTTAATTAGATTACTTAAATTTTCATTAAAAACAACAACCTTATGCCACTCAGTACGTTCTTTTAAATTACCGCTAGATTTTTCCTTCCATCTATCAGTAGTAGCCATACTAAAATTAGCTATTTCTCTACCATCAGCTGTGGTTCTAATTTCTGGATCCTTACCAACATTACCAATTAAAATAATTTTATTTAAACTACTTGCCATTATTATACGTGCTCAACTTAATTTTAGTTATTAAACTTAGAAATTATTATAAATATTCATTATTACCTCATCTATATTTCAACAATAAATCATAAATAATACATAGAGCAATAACAAATTTACTTATAATTAAATAAGCTTACACTTTATCAAATATTATACTTTTCACAAGTAGTTTTTTATATCTTATTAAAGAAAAATGATCTATCTAGAATACTGATTTTATTTAATTTCAAATTAACTCTTGCAATAATAAGTTTTAAGTTATTATAATATACCTAACATAACTAGAGTTTAGTTTTAATGTTTAATCAATAATTGCGATATAACCTAAAAACTCTATTCAATATATTATGTATAAATGTATAAAAAATAAATGCAAGAACTGATTAAAGTTAGAGGAGCAAAAGAACATAATCTAAAAAATATCAATGTAGATATTCCTCGTAATAAGTTTGTAGTAATTACTGGACTTAGTGGATCTGGCAAGTCATCCTTAGCATTTGATACCATATATGCAGAAGGATATAGAAGGTATGTAGAAAGCTTATCATCATATGCTCGTCAGTTTCTGCATTTACAGAATAAACCTAATGTTGAATCTATTTCAGGCTTATCACCTGCTATTGCTATAGACCAAAAATCGACATCTAAAAATCCTAGATCTACTGTAGGAACAATTACAGAGATATATGACTATCTCAGACTTCTATATGCCAGGATAGGGATAGCTTTTTCCCCGACTACTGGATTACCTATAAAAAGCCAATCTATATCGGAAATGGTAGATATAGTATATGGATTACCACAAAAAACTAAAATATATTTATTAGCTCCAATTATTAGAGGACAAAAAGGAGAATTTAGAAAAGAAATATCCTATCTTAAAAAACATGGTTATGAACGTATAATTATAGATGATAACCTATATAATATAAATGATGTTGCAAAAATAGATAAAAATAAAAAACATACTGTAGAAGTAATAATTGACCGTATCATAATATCTAACGACCTAGGTAATAGAGTAGCAGAAAGCTTAGAAGATGCCCTTCGATTAGCTAATGGAATAGCATACATTAAAATTATCGAATTGCCTAATAATCATAACAGTAAACATAGTAATAATGATTATATTATTTTGTCAGAGCAATATTCTTGTCCTCAATCTGGTTTTTTTTTAGAGGAAATAACTCCACGTATTTTTTCATTTAACAGTCCATTTGGAGCATGTACTCAATGCCAGGGAATAGGAACAGAAGGATTTTTTGATGAAAAATTAATAGTCCCAGATGACACTCTAAGCATTCAAGAAAAAGCTATTGTTCCTTGGGGAAAGTCTGTTTCTAAAATTTTTACAGATACTATCGCATCCATAGCCGAACATTATAATTTCCAATTAACTACACCGTTTAAAAATTTACCACAAAAGATAAAAGAAATATTATTTTATGGCTCAGGTGATACAAAAATCAAATTTAAATATTATAATAATCAAAAAAAAGAAATAATTCTTCAACCATTTGCTGGTATTATCCCTAGCTTAGAAGAAAAATTAAAAAATACTGACTTAAATTGGCTAAAAGAAGAATTATCAAGTTTTAAATCTAAACAAAAATGCTGCGTATGCAATGGATATCGATTAAAAAAAGAGTCTTTATGCATAAAAATAGATAATTTAAATATAGGTCAAGTAAATAATAAAACTATAGTAGAAATACTAAAATGGCTTGATCATATTGATGGTATTTTGAATGAAAAAGAAAAAATAATTGCTCAAACTATTATTAAAGAAATAAAATCAAGACTTATATTTTTAATAAATGTAGGATTAGAATATTTAACTTTATCTAGAGAATCAAGCACATTATCAGGAGGAGAAAGCCAAAGGATCAGATTAGCTTCTCAGATAGGATCTGGACTATCAGGTGTATTATATATACTAGATGAGCCTTCTATAGGTTTACATCAAAGAGATAATTTGAAACTAATTCATACACTAAAGCACCTAAAAGATCTAGGTAACACAGTGATAGTTGTAGAACATGACTATGAAACAATGATAGAATCAGATTTAATTATTGATATTGGACCAGGTGCTGGTGTACATGGAGGAAAGATAATAGCTCAAGGTTCACCTAAAAAAATACAAACATTAGAAAATAGTATTACTGGACAATATCTAAGTGGAAAAAAATATATACCTATTCCTATCACTAACAGAACAGGACACAAAGAAAAAAAAATAACATTAAAAGGAGCATGTTCAAATAACCTACGTAATATTAACTTCAATCTAAAATTAGGAACTTTTACTGCGGTAACTGGAGTATCTGGTAGTGGAAAATCTTCTCTTATTATTAATACTTTTTATAAAGCAGCACTAAAACACCTCGAACCAAAAAGTAAAATATACCCTGGAAAATTTGAATCTATTGAAGGATTAGAATATATTGATAAAATAATAGATATTAACCAATCTGCAATTGGTCGTACTCCTAGATCTAATCCAGCTACTTACACAGGAGCTTTTAACTATATCAGAGACTGGTTTGTAGATTTACCGGAATCTAGAATTAGGGGTTATAAAATAGGAAGATTTTCTTTTAATGTAAAAGGTGGAAGATGCGAATCTTGCCAAGGGGATGGGTTGATAAAAATTGAGATGTATTTTTTACCAGATGTATATGTAAACTGCGATATATGTAATGGTAAAAGGTATAATCGTGAAACGTTAGAAATAAAATATAAAGGAAAAACAATAGCAGATGTTTTAGATTTAACAGTTGATGATGCTGTTGAATTTTTTAAAAATGTTCCCAACATATATGATAAACTAAATACATTAAAAGAAGTAGGTCTAGGCTATATTAAAATTGGTCAATCAGCTACTACTTTATCTGGAGGAGAGGCTCAAAGAATAAAACTAGCAAAAGAATTAGCTAAACATTCTACAGGAAAAACCTTATACATATTAGATGAACCTACCACTGGTTTGCATGCTGATGACATAAAACAATTGTTGGTTGTGTTGCATAAATTAGTAAATAAAGGCAATACTGTACTAGTAATAGAACATAATTTGGATGTAATTAAAACTGCTGATTATATAGTAGACATAGGACCAGAAGGGGGAAATAAAGGAGGACATATTGTGGTTGAAGGAACCCCTCAGCAGGTAGCAGCGTGTAAAGCAAGTTATACTGGGAAATACCTTAATATATCCTTACAAGGGAAAAAACATGATTTATTTATTAACGCACAATAATAGATCTACAAACCAACCTCTATAATTATAGAATCGCAATATAATAACAAAAATGTGATACAATTTACTTATAAATGCGTTAAATATTAGCTTTTAAAAGCTAAAACTTATTAAAGCAAGTGATCAACAATGTAAAATTTAAAATACTAACAATGACCTATATTAGGATTATAGTGACTATTATATATTCCTAATTTATGTAATGCTGTATCCCACTTATTTTTTATATCATTTGAAAAAATTAAATTATGATCTGCTTCACAAACTATCCATAAATTATGTTCTAATTCAAGTTCTACCTGACCTCCTACCCATCCAGTATAACCAATAATAAACATATTGTCTTTTGGCCCTTTTCCGTTTGCAATATCAGTAAGTATTTGTATATTAGAACTAATAGCTAAATCACTGCCTTTTATTTTAAACAATAAATTTTTATTATACTCACTCGTTGTATGTAAAAAAAAACCTCTTTCTGGATCTATAGGTCCACCAAGATGAATTTTAAAATCAAATTCATCAATTATATGATCACTAAGTTTTACCTTTCTTAAAATAGACTTAGCAGGAGTACTTTTAATTAGATGATTAAAAATCATTCCTACCGCACCTTCATTGCCATGGTACACTATATAAATTAGTGATTTATAAAAAACATGCCCTTCCATAGTATAAGGACTTGCTATAAGAACTTTTCCTGTTAAATTAGAAAAACTTTTATTCATAAACCCCCATACAATCAAAAACAAAATTCCTATAAATTTACATATACTAATTAGAAAGATTACTGCTACTAATAATTATTATATCACTAATTAATTAAAATGATCAACCTTATTATATTATAAATTATTAAACAATATTACTACCTATAGTAGTGATATTAAGGAGTAATATTCTATTATAAGTTAAAGTAATATTAAAACCAAGTACTTTAAAATAGTAAATGAAAACATAGAAAAAACATATATATTATATGCATAAAAATTCATATTCCTTATAATACAACTATTATTATAAAATAATTAATAAAAATACTACTTTTTAATCTTTCCTTTGCTGCTTATTATCATAATGATCTTTTTTTAAAAAGTTAGGGGTCTCATGTATGTTATTAGGACCCATATATTTTGTCCCCTGAAAAGCTATATTGTTAACTTCTTTCTTTACTCCTCTCTGATGAAAACTAATATTTGATGTATTTTGCCTTTCATTGAGCATAGAAGAATTATTTTTTATATGATTAGCATTATCCTTATAACGAAATGAAGTCCATAACTTCTTTAAAAATGATACCTTTTTTCTATTACTAACATCTCCCATGTGTAGATCTTGCTTGACAACCGATAGGTCTCCTTGTTCTTTTATTATACCCACCCCTTTTAGATTATCTGTCTCTCCAGACAAATTACATTCTAAACTATTATTTACGACATCTAATACACTAGATTCATTCTTATTATTCATATTATCAATGTTCTTATTAGAATCTGTAGATAAAAATAACGATGTTTTTTCTTCTTTAGGAAAATTAATAGCTTCATATTCATCATACACTGGTACTTCACCATCTCCATGATCTGCTGCTGATGTTTTGCTCCTTTTATTAGCTGCTCCTTGCTTAATATTAATATCATCACTTCTAGAATCAACACTACTATCTATACCGGTTGCAACTACCGAAACTCTTATTGTTCCTTCTAATTCTGAGTTAAAAGCTGATCCAAAAATAATATTACTTTCATGATCTCCAATCTCCTCTCTAATACGATTAGCTGCACTATCTACTTCGTATAAAGTCATATCCTTTCCTCCAGTAATATTAATTAAAACTCCTCTAGCCCCATAAATAGAACTTTGATCAATCAATGGGTTAGTAATAGCAGCCTCTGCAGCCTTAATAGCTCTATCTTCTCCAGATGCCTCCCCGGTACCCATCATAGCTTTCCCCATCTCACTCATGACTGTCTTTATATCTGCAAAATCAAGATTTATTAATCCTGGCATAATCATTAAATCTGTTATGCCTCTTACTCCTGCATGAAGTACATCATCTGACATTCTAAATGCATCGGCAAACCCAGTTTTTTCACTTGCTATACGAAATAAATTTTGATTAGGAGTAACTATCAAAGTATCAACATATTTTTGTAAATCTTTTACTCCTTTTTCAGCTATTACCATTCTATTATTCCCTTCAAATAAAAATGGCTTAGTCACTACTCCTACAGTTAATATACCAAGCTCCTTAGCTATTTTTGCAATAACAGGGGAACTCCCAGTCCCTGTTCCTCCGCCCATACCAGCAGCAATAAAAAGCATATTACTCCCCTGTAGATAAGTTCTAATTTCATCTTCTGATTCTTGAGCAGATTTCTCTCCAATCTCAGGACAAGCTCCAGCACCCAAGCCTTTGGTTGAACTAGCACCTAACTGTATCTTATTTGTACAATTTGAATACTTTAAAGCTTGAGCATCTGTATTAGCTACAATAAGCTGTGCTCCTTGTAAATTAGCTTGAAGCATATTATTTATTGCATTACCTCCTGCTCCACCAACTCCCATTACTGTAATAGTAGGTTTTGAAACTATACTCTCAGAATTATTATTATTTGACATTATTTAACCCATTTTTACTAGTATATTAATAGAGAATTCATTAACTATTAATATCTATTAAAACTTATATACTAATCTATTTTCTAAAGATAATTAAAAATAACCATTAAAACTTAAATTTTATTTAATGATATTTATTTAGAACTACTAATAAAACAGCCTAATTCTATCCTAAAAACTCTATCAATTTAAAGATATAGATTAATAATAACATAATTTAATATAGCTTCAAGTACAACATATACCTCTATATATAAACATTATACTAATTTTATATTTATATAGAAATAAAACAATCTTCACTCATATAAGGCTATAAAACTAGAGCAATTTTAACCTAAATCACATCTTTTTTAAATAAAACAATATATTTTTATTACAATATCATAAATATAAAAAATAATTAATTAAAATACTTTCTATCACGACCTTTATTACCACTAACGCGAGAATCTATTCTTGATGTTGAATCCTTTTTTCTAATACGATCTTTATGTGTTAATTTATTAGCTTTATCTTCAGATATATGATGTCTTCCCTTTAGAAATTTATTACTACGAGAAATATTTTTTGAATCAATATCTTTAATAGTAAATTTCACTTTTCCTCTTTCGAAACCAATTAATTTAACCTTTACTCTTTGCCCTTCATTAAGTAAATCATTAACAGATTCCAACCGTTTATGAGACATATCACTAATATGAACAAAACCATCCCGTGACCCTAAATAATTAATAAAAGCTCCTGCTTCAAGTATTTTTACAACTGTTCCTTCCATAATATCACCAATTTTAGGATCTATAGTAATATCATTAACTTTCTTAATTGCAAGATTAAGATTTTCTTTTCCAATAGCAGAAACTGTTACCATTCCATTATCATTTACATCTATTTGCGCTCCAGTACTACTACAAATCTCTTTGATTGTTTTTCCTCCAGGACCAATTAAATCCTTGATTTTCTCTTTACTAATAACTAATGATTTTATAATAGGAGCATTTGAGCTGATTTCTGAGTGCTTAGAAATAGTATTATTCATTACACTTAATATATGAACTATTCCTTCCTGAGCTTGAGATAAAGCTTTTTCCATAATTTCAAAAGTTACACCTGCGATTTTAATATCCATTTGAAGAGCACTAATCCCATCTGCATTACCTGCAACTTTAAAATCCATATCACCTAAATAATCCTCATCAGCAACAATATCGGATAAGATTATTATATCATCCTCTTCTTTAATCAACCCCATGGCTATTCCAGCAATAGGTGATTTTAAAGGTATTCCTGCATCCATCATTGACATAGATGCCCCACAAACAGTTGCCATAGATGATGATCCGTTCGACTCAGTAATTTCTGAAACTACCCTGATAGTATAAGGAAAATCTTCTTTATTAGGAATTATTTTATTTAATGCTCTCCAAGCTAATTTCCCATGACCAATTTCTCTTCGACTTGGAGCTTTTAATGCGCCTACTTCACCAACAGAGTAAGCAGGAAAAATATAATTTAATAAAAAACTCTCTTTATATTCTTGATCTAAACCATCAATAACTTGCTCATCTTGGCTAGTTCCTAATGTTGTCACAACCAAAGATTGTGTTTCTCCGCGAGTAAACAATGCTGATCCATGAGCTTTAGGTAATAAAGATACTTCACAATTTATTTCTCTAATCTCATTTGCTGCTCTTTTATCTGCCCTTTTTTCTCTAGTCAATATTTCAGCACGTAATATTTCAGCTTTTACCTTAGACATTACATGATTTACCTGCTCTTCACTATATTGACTGTCAAACCTATCCACCAACATTTGCTTAATCTCATTAAAAGCATTCACTCTATCTCTTTTAGAACTAATATCAAATGCAGCTTTTACCTGATCTTCTATTAATAATTTCACTTCTGGTACTAAAGACTCAGGATATAATTCTTTAACTATTAACTCTGGTGGGCTAATCTCCTCTTTAAGCTCTTTTATTATTTTTATTACAGGTTGAATAGATTTTTGACCAAACATTACAGCATTCAGCATTTCAGCAGATGAAAGTAAATCTGCTTCTGATTCTACCATCATTACAGACGATGATGTTCCAGCAACTATCAAATCTAGCCTACTTTTTTTTATATCATCAAATGATGGATTTAAAACAAATTGGTTATCTATAAAACCTACCCTACTTGCTGCAACAATATCAATATAAGGTGCTCCTGAGATAGCTAAACTAGCAGAAGCTCCAATAAGAGCTAAAATATCAGTACTACAACTAGGATCATAAGAATGCACAGTGCATAATATTTGAATTTCATTAAAAAAATAAGGATAAATTAATGGTCTAATAGGACGATCTATTAATCGTGATACTAATACTTCTTTATCATTACTTTTACTTTCTCTTTTTAAAAAACCACCAGGTATTCTACCTGCTGCATATAATTTTTCTTGATAATTGATAAATAATGGAAGAAATGTAGATTCTGTTTCAGTCTTACTTATTACTGTAGTACATAACACAACAGAATCACCCATTTCCACTAATACCGCTCCATCAGACTGTTTTGCTATTTTTCCAGTAGAAATTTTAAGCGTTTTATTATTCCATTCTATTTCTTTTTTTATTTCATTAACCATTAATATATTCCTATTTTTTTATTATAATAACTACTACTTTAAGCAAACACCTGCTAATATGATAGCAATATTTAGCCAGTATAGTCCCTAAACAACATTATGTAAACAATACATAATCTCTTTACTTTCCATAAAACAAATAAACCACTTAAAAACTATTATATAGTAATAATTATTTATAAATAGATAATATACATATTATTGACTAATAATACTGCTACTATTAATACATTATCTTATTTCTTAAGATTAAGTTTTTTTATTAAATTTATATACCTAACCAAACTAGTTTTTTTTAGATAGGTAAGTAATCTTCTGCGACGTCCTACTAACATTAATAACCCCCGACGCGATGAAAAATCCTTATTATTACTATTTAAATGTTTTATTAGGTATTGAATCCTATTTGTAAATAATGCACATTGAACTTCTACAGACCCAGTATCATTTGTATTCTGTGAATGCTCTTTTATTATTTTTAATTTTTGTTCTGATGTAATTGACATTGAATTTTTAACTAATATATACCTTAATAAAATAAATAGTAATAAACAACTATAACCACATTAAATCAATTATGTAGCAATTTACCATTATTCATAGTTAATAACTCTATAGGATTTAAATATGTTATTTAATACCTTTCCTATTGCTATTATCTTAGAATTGTATTTTATCCAAAGTAAGTTACTGTTGTCAACAGATTTTAAATATACTACTTGACCAAATCTAATTTTCTTAGCTACAATAAAATCAACTTCACTAAATGGTACTTGATTTAATATATATTCAATCTGAAAACTATGCGCTTTAACTAACTCTTGCATTTTTTCAAAAGATTGAGATTTTAAGCAATTTATATTAATAGAATTTTTTTCAAAGAACTCCCCTACTCTTGTTCTACGTAATTCTTGTACAAAACCTAGACTTTTTAATGATAAAGATATATCCTCTGCTAAAGTTCTAATATAGGTCCCTTTAGAACAACAAACAATATAAGTTGCTGTTTTATTATAAAAATTATATTTTATGCATTTTAGTTGATAAATAATAATTTCCCTAGCAGGTAACTTTATCTTTTTTTTTTGCCTAGCTAACTTATATGCATGAACTCCATTCACTTTTAAAGCAGAATAAGCTGGAGGAATTTGACTTATTTTTCTAATAAATTGTTTACACACATTATTACACCCTTCTTCGCTAGGTATATGATGACAATGTTCAACTACTTGACCACTATAATCTGCTGTATCTGTTTTCATTCCAAACTTAATGGTAAATACATATTCCTTAGAGCTATTAACAAGTATATTTATTAACTTTGTTGCTTCGCCAATTGCAATAGGTAACACTCCTTCTGCTTCAAGATCTAAAGTACCTGCGTGCCCAACTTTATATTTTTTAAAATATTGTTTTATTATTGATACAACCCGTGCTGAACTAATTCCTTTAGGCTTATATATATTGATCCATGATGAATTCATAAAATGCTAACTCTTAACTGATTTAGCACATTTTAATCAATCGGTCAGCACTATTCAATAACATTTTATGACAACAGCTATTTGTCTTATTAAAGACTCTATGCCAATGCTACTAATAATCACTAGGTATAATGTAATATAACGTTAAATTAATAATTTAATACAATCTTAAATATTATATCTATTGGATAATAATTTTATTGTATTTTATAATTATAATACTTAAACCAGTTTGCAACTTAACTTAGAGTTATAATTAATGTCTACATAATAGCATAAAATACACAATAATACTCAATAAATTAATAAAAGTTATTATTAAAGCTCTTTTATCAGCAAGCAGTATTGTATGTTACATTTTTTTCTTTTATAATTAAATATATAGGTTAATTTAAAGTATGTTACAAATTTTATAGCATTTTTTAAATAATACTAACACTATATGAAGTATAATATACATTAAATTTTAAGATGTTTAAAGTTTTTAAATAAGTAAGATATAAGAAAATAATTATAAATTTAGTATAAAATAAAAAATAAATTATATATGATGACACAAAAAATTATAGTTTTCCTATTGATGGTTTTTACAACCATTTTTTTAACTGGATGTGGATCAGAAAAAAAGTATCAATATAGCTATGACTATAACCAAGATATTGATTATATATGCGAATTTGAGCAAGAAATTGGAAATAGAGTATATTTTGCCTTAAACAAATCTGATCTATCTATTGAAGCAAAAAAGATTCTTGATTTACAAGCAGAATGGCTTATTGCAAATGGGATATCTAACATTACTATTGAAGGTCACTGCGACGATAGAGGAACTAGAGAATACAATATTGCTTTAGGAGAAAAAAGAGCTGAATCCGTAAAGTCATATTTGGTTTATAAAGGATTCAATCCTAACCAAATTCAAACAGTTTCTTATGGAAAAGAAAAACCGGCTGTAATTGGAAACAATGAAGAAGCATGGGGAATGAATCGCCGAGCTATAACTGCTATTAAATAAATATAGTAATCTTTAGATTAACATATTAAGTATTATTATCAATATATCAGGAAGTAATATATTTTATAAAATTCTCTCTTGCTTGAGTGTTTGCTAAACAATGAAAAGCATAACGATTTAAAAAATAAGATGTTAATCTAAAAGCTTGGGCTTTTTGTTCCTTATTTATTACAGTATTAGTGGTTAAAAATTTTGGTAAAGTCAACAATTTTTGAGCATATGGCAATCCTGCTTCTGCGCATACAGCATGGCCTGATTTAGGCGATACAAAAATAAGATTACTTCTTGTTCCTGTTATAATGCATTTATCAAGTGTAAGCTTATATCCAATACTAGCTAGTATCTCAAGTTCAAGTCCTATATAATTTGCAAATGAAAATTTTTCTTTACTAAGACTTAGATATTTAAGAAATACTTCAAAAAATTTTCTATAAGGATACCTTTCTATAAAAACTTTTCTGATAAGACATCTTATAGAATCAAAAGCATATAATTTTATCCTATTTTGTAATATATAAGACCCAAAAGATTTAATTAACTCACATTTGATATACCCTAAATGGGAAGGCAAACGTGCTTGCCAGGAACAATCAACTAAACTTCCTTCTATTATAGGGTTTCTAGACTGCAATTTAACTATTCTCTCTACTCCATAATATAATCCATATTTTTGAGTTAATACTGAAATAATACGACTATTCTCTTTCAATGGTTTAATATATATAACTATAGCACGATCATTTATATGCATAATAAGATTTTTACACTTCAAGATATATAATAAATAATTATATAAATACCATTAATTTATATACTAAATTGTTCTTTAATAACCCGATCATCAAAAGTATAATTAGCGTTGAATAAAATTTGTATTTTTTTCTGAGGAATGGATTTTACTGATACAGATTTAACATTAGGAACTTCAAAAAAATCTGCTACAGCATTTACTGGTCTTTTATTATAATCAATAATATGAAATTTAATTAAAATATCAGATCGAAGCAAAGCGCCTTTCCATCGTCTAGGCCTAAAAGGAGAAATTGGGGTTAAAGCTAAAACCTTTGAACCTAGTGGAATAATTTGTCCTCCTGCAGATAAATTATAAGCACTACTGCCAACAGGTGTAGCAACAATAATCCCATCTGCTAAAAGAGAATTCATTTGTGTAATCCCATTTACAACAATAGAAAATTTTGCTGTTTGATTAGTTTTTCTAAAAATTGATACTTCATTTATTGCTATTGCTTCAAAAAAATTACCTTCTATATCTTCTACTTCCATTTTTAGAGGATATAAATCAGTTATTTTTGAATTTTGTAAATTACCAATAAAATTATCTAATGATAATTCATTCATCATAAAACCAATGCTACCACTATTAACACCATAAAAGGGTTTATTTAAATACATATATTGATGTAAAATATGAAGCATTCCTCCATCCCCTCCAATAATAACTATTATATCTGCTTCCTCAGGACTAAAAATTTTAAACTTTGCCCGCAATTTATGATATATATCTAAAGCATTATTGGTATTATTATGTAAAATTGCTATTTTTTCTACTTTATTTTTTTTTTCTTTAACCATACTAACCATATCAATTTTAAGTTTCTATATAAATCTAACTTTTCCAAAGATAATCTCTTATTTGTTTTATTGATACATTATTAATCCTTCCTTTAGCTATCATTTATTAATATCTATATCTAAAACATTTATTAAAAGCTATTTTTTCAAGTCAATCACTCAAAAATCTTTTAAAATTAATAATAATGTTCAGTAAAATAGCAATAATAAATTATATATTTTGCTACAAAGTTATTAGTTATCAAATCTATTGTAATATAAAAACTAAATTTTTATTATCAGATATATCTTTATTAAATAAATAACCCTCTGAATTAAACATTATAATATCACTAATGCTATCAATGTTATTTTTTATAATATATTTTACTAATAATCCTCTCGCTTTTTTAGACCTTAAAGCAATATTCTTAAGTTTATTATCGTGCATTTGCCTAAAATGAATATTAATAATAGGATATCGTAATAATGTATTTGAGATAGCTGCAATATACTCATTTGAAGCAATATTAATTAAATACTGTGTTTTATGGTATGTTAATAAAAGATTAATATAAGAAGTAATTGATTTCTGCCACCATAACGCTAACCCTTGCTCTACTAAGTTAGGAATCTTAAATTTCATTTCTAACCTATAAGATTTTATCAAATCCAAAGGGGTTAAAAGACCATAAAAAGCTGATATAATCAATAAGTGATTTTGAGCAAAAGATAGATTTTCTTCTGATAAACCATCACTAATAATTTGTTTATAAACCTCTCCATTATAAGCAAAGATAGCTGCTTTATTAGGTAAATTTATAAAATTTTGAAACCTATAATAATTTTCATTAGCAATTTTCTTACTTACACCCATAAAATGCTCAATTTCAACTATACTTAATGTCTGAATATACTCTAACAACTGATTAGTTTTCTCTTGAAATCTCCAAGATAAAGCATTGCTAGAACTAGTAAAACAATTATCAAAGCACATTGATTTAGCTGAAGAAATAACACTAATCATGATTCATAACTATTTATATAATTATATTCAGCTCCATATATAAAAATTATATTTAGAATATAAAAAAATATTATAGTAATTATCACACTTCCAAGTGATCCATATATATAATTTAGTTGATGATAATATCTAAGATATTTAGATAATAAAAATCCACTAATCATCCATAATAACACGGTTATAGCTGCACCTGGTAATACTTCTGAAAATTTCAATTTTTTATTTGGAATAATATAATATAAAGAACAAGCAGAGAAAAATAAAACAAAAAACATGATTAAGTATCTTAACATTTGGAAGAATATTTTATAATCTTTTAAATATTGCCACAATGGTAAATCATATGATGCTAAAGATAATTTAGTTATGCTGATAGGAATTAAAGTTAAAATAATCATAAAAACAGTAAACATAAAACTAATTAAAAAAAACTGAGCAATACTAAGTAATCTACGAAAAATATATTTAGGAGGCTCTGTAATTTCATATACCCTGTTTAAAATAGTTCTTAAACATTCAACAAAAGAAGATGCAGTCCAAACACTACCGACTACAGCTAAAGTTAATAAACTCTGAGGAGGGGTTTTGATCAATTCATCTATTCTAGATCTGATAAGCTCTATTGAATTCTCAGGAATATGCGCCAAAGCTAAGTTAATAACATTCTTTCCAATGCTAGATGCTCCTATAAAACTTGTGAATGCTAATATAAATATGCAATAAGGAAATATAGATAGCAATACTATAAATGACATATAACCAGAGTGTTCGATAGCTCCATGATCTATGCTTCTATTAAAAGCTTTATATAAGTTATGTACTAAGGTTACCATAAATTTTTTTATAACTATATATAAATAATAATTAGGCTATGAATTAATAAATATATTGTCCTCAACTTAAAAGTGGAATAATAAATCCTCAACTTATAAACACTGCTAGTAATTATAAACTTTATTATACTTAAGAACAACAATAAGATTGCTATAATTTGATTTTTAATATATCCAATAAAGAGGATAACATGATATCTTTAAAACTAAAAATAGTATAAAATATTTTTTAAATTTCTTGCTATAAGAGATTTTATATGTTAAGTTGCAACAAGTTTAATTAAAAATTTAAAAAGCAATATATTTATTATAGCAAATTAATGAGAGGTGTATATGGCTAGGAAAAATGATCTTATACAAGAAATTGATAAATTTATTGGTAATAAAATATACTCTTTAAGATTAGCAAATGGCTTATCAAGACAGCAATTATCTGATGTAATTGGAGTAACGCATCAACAATTACAAAAATATGAAAAAGGAACAAATAGAATTTCTGTAGGAAGACTAGTTCTTATTTCTAAGGCACTTAATAAAAATGTACAATATTTTTATGAAGGGCTAGAAGAAAATAAACATGAACAAGTATTAACTCAACATCAGCGTATGTGTATTGAAGTATCTCGTAATTTTATGAAAATAGTCAGTGCAGACCATCAAAATGCAGTAAATACTTTAGTAAAATCTCTAACAAAAGTAGCATAATTAATAAAATAATTTATTGTTTTTATTAATAAAACTACTTATAAAAGTTATCTGCAGTATCGGTGGTTTTATTAAGTTTCCAGAATTATACAGATAATTAGATAATTATATTTACATCTATTGTATATTAACTTGCTTATTATAAAGCATGTTAATATAATTCATGTTATATAAGTTAAGAATATATAGCAGGATAAAGGTTTTTTTGAAAAAAACTAAAAATTTATTACTGCAAATACTCTAATAGATTAAATAACTTTTTATAGAAGGTTATTTATTTTATCTTTACTTAATAGGTTTGTTAATAATTAAGTTTTAGACCATTGCTAATTTATTAATACAACATATTAAGTAGAGGTATAATTAGGTACTTTAGTTATAAGCAATTTGCTTTTATTATTTTATTTAATAAATCAATATTATAATATCTTAGTTTTTATAGTAACAGCATGTAAACGATTACCTAATATGCTTTTTAATGCATTTTTTACCATTTTATGTTGATTTATTAAAGTTAATCCTTTAAAGGCTTTATCAGAAATTTCAATTGCATAGTGATTTTGATCTCCTACAATATCTTTAATATCTATCAGCGCATCAGGAAATTTTTGTATTAAAATTTCATAAATTTCACTATTTGTAATAGACATAATATACTCCTACCATGTTAATAAAACTATTATTAGTAGAGTTATATACAGAATATATTAATATGTAAATTATAAAATTACATATTAATATATTCTTTACTCATATTAGATTATTCACTAAAATAATACTTATTAATATTTCGTAAATCAAATACCTTATATTTTTGATTAAATAACTTTCCTTCAAGATTTAGTTGATTAATATAATTATAGGCTTTAGAAAAGTTTTCTGCTGGCATCTTTATTATTATTTTATCTGTTAAATGTAAATCCCATCTTCGTTGACCATATCTTATTGCTAATATTACTTTTTGCTGCAAATCTGGGTATTGTTCTAGATTCTTTATTAAACTATAAGCATGAATATTTGCATCTACACCTACTACATGTAAAATTTTAGTATACTCTTTAATATTGCTAGAAATAATTTTACCTTCTGAATCAATAAGGAATAGCTGATTATTATATTGCCATACTGCTATAGGAACTTTCTCAATAATAGCTATATATATAGTATTCGGTAACCTTCTTTCTACTATCGCTTTTTTAATCCACCTATGTGATTCTAAATTATCTTTTATTTTCTTTAATGAAATAGAAAAGATAGATCTATTATTCTTTTCCAAAAGATTTAACATAGATAACATCTCATTATTATCTATGTTTCTTTTTCCCTCTATTATAACATTCTTTACTCCAAAACCATAATATATAGACCTATCAAAAAAACTAATCTTTATCTGTTTTTTTTGTTTAGCAAATAAATCTGTAAAAAAAAACATACAAAATAACAATACTAAAAAAAATTTAAAAAAAAATTTAATACGATAATAAAAAGCTAAAACTTTACGTTTAAAAGTAATATTATTTTTTCTATTATTTTTTAAATAAACCATTATTCAAAATCTGCTTTTTTTAATATCTGATATACTAATTCATTATAACTAATACCCACATAAGCAGCTATCTCTGGACATATAGAAAAAGGAGTCATCCCTGGATGAGTATTTAACTCAAGCAAATAAAGCTCTTGTTCATGTTCATTATAAATGAATTCTACCCTAATGAGGGATTTGCATAAAAATAATCTATACACATGTTCTGCTATAGCTAATAACTTACTATATAATTTTTTAGGTATAATTAAAGGAAATATATGTTCAGCACAACCTGTATTATATTTTGTATGATAATCATAAAATCTATTATTATTTAATAATTTAATTTCTAATGCACCTATTGCTTTCCCATTTAGTACTACTACCTGTAACTCTCTTCCTTTGATATATCTTTCGACTATTATTTCATTACCATATCTAAAATCATATTGCTGAAAAGAAAATTTATCTTCTTCAAAAACTACCTTAACTCCTATACTAGAACCTTGGCATAAAGGTTTAATCACATATGGCCTATTAATAGGATCGGTTATTACCTTATCAGTTGCTTTTATAAATACTGATTTAGCAACCTTGATATTATTATACAGCAATATTTGATTAGACATCTTTTTATTAAAAGACATAGCAGAACTCAAAATCCCAGATCCAGTATATGGGATTTGCATAATATTTAATAAACCTGCTATACAGCCATCTTCTCCATGTTTACCATGTAAAGCATTAAATACAGCTTTAGGCTTTACTTTACTAATAGCAATAGCTATATCATAGCCTATATCAATAAATACTACTTGATAACCTAAATCAATTAATGCTCTTATTATTCCCTCTGCAGACATTAAAGAAATATCTCTTTCATCAGATATCCCTCCCCCTATAACTAGAATTAAATCTTTTTTATAATCAAGCCTAGTATGATATTTTTCACTAGTAACAGCATAATTATTTATACATTGTTTAAATTCTATATTCTTCTTAAATAATAACATACAATCTAATATTTGAGATGGTGTAGAAAATACTTTATTATCGATCTTATTATAAAAAATCATATTATTATTCCTTTATTATTAATTCTATATATTTATCCTATTCTTCTAATCTCCCACTGTAAATCTATCCCACTATTATATTTTACTTTTGCTTTTATATATTCTCCTAACTTCTCAATGTCAGTAGCTGTAGCATTACTACTATTAATAATAAAATTACAATGTATATCAGAAACCATAGCCCCTCCTATTCTATACCCTCTTAACCCTGCATGATCAATTAATTTCCATGCTTTTTGTCCTTTAGGATTTTTAAAAACGCTTCCCGCAGTTTTTTCATTAATTGGTTGAGTACGTTCTCTATGTTCCTTTATTTCCAACATTTTTTGTCTAATCAAGAAATAATCCCCCTTCTGGCATTTAAAAACCACATTAGTAATAACTAAATCACTAGCTAAATTATTAGCACGATAACTAAAACCTATATCTTTATTAGAAAAATAAAATACTCTTCCTTTAAAATTTATTGCTTCAATATTTAATACTATATCTTGAAATTGCCAGTTATAAGCTCCAGCATTCATAGCTACTCCTCCTCCTATTGATCCTGGAATCCCTGATAAAAATTCAAATCCAGCAATAGAATTAATCAAACAAAATTTTGCTAAATTATAGTTTAAGCAAGCTGCACCTACAGATAAATGTCCTTCTTTAGTCATAGAAATTTCACTAAATTTATTGCCTAATTTTATGACTACCCCATTTACACCATTATCTCTAATAATAACATTACTGCCCGCTCCTAATACTACTATTGGTAAAGTAACACTACTTTCCTCAAAAAATTTTATTAAATCTTCTTTGTTCTTTGGTTTAAATAAAACTTTTGCTAAACCCCCTACTTTAAACCAATTTAATGTAGATAATTTATAATTAAATTTATATACACCTTGTACTTTTGGTAGCTGCATAATTACACTATTATTATATTCCAATATACTGATTTATTATTAGCAATTTTTAAGATATTCTAAAAATTTCTGAGAGAATGATGCTATGCTCCCTGCACCCATTATTAAAAAAAGATCATTTGGGCTTAGTTCAGATATTATCTTAGGATAAAAATCAGAAAAAGAACTAACATAGCTTGCATTTAATCCAATTTTTGTTCTAATTTCTTTAACTAATATTCTACTATTGACTCCTTTTATTGGTAACTCACCAGCACTATACACATCAGTTATAAATAGTGTATCTACACCAACAAAAGAATCAACAAAATCATTAAATAAACTAGCAAGTCTAGTATAACGATGAGGCTGATATAGAACAAAGACTTTCCCTTTTCTTTTTGCTGCTATTGTTTTTGCTGTTTTTAAAGTAGCCTTAATTTCTATAGGATGATGTGCATAATCATCAATTATATCAGCACCTTTATATTCTGCTATTTTAGTAAACCTTCTATTTACACCTTTAAAATTACTAAAACCATTTTTCAATATTTTTACTCCAAAATCCAACTCCACAGCTACCGCAATTGCAGCTAATCCATTTAATATATTATGATAACCTGCTATTGGAATAGTAATTTTCTCTATCATCATAGAGATATTGTCACTTTCTAAAGCCACTCTAACATCAAAAGTAGAAAATAAACTCCCTTCCTCAATATTACATGCTTTAATATTAGCATCATCTGATTCTATGCCATAACTAATAATACGCCTACCCTTAACAGTGTTAATAATAGATCGTACTACCGGGTGATCAATACATGCTACAGCAAAACCATAAAATGGCAAATTAATAATAAAACTTTTAAATGCTTTAACAAGATGATCAAAACTCTGATAATAATCAATGTGCTCATAGTCAATATTAGTAATTACTCCTATAGTAGATGGTATCTTTATAAATGTTGCATCAGATTCATCTGCTTCTACTATTAAATAATCACTTTCTCCTACATATGCATTTGTTAATTTATTATTAATGATACCACCATTAATTACTGTAGGATTTAACCCTGCATATTCAAATAAACAAGCAATAAGAGAAGTAGTTGTTGTTTTTCCATGAGAGCCAGAAATTGATATAGACCATTTAAACCTCATTAATTCGGCTAACATTTCTGTTCTTTTAATAACAGGTATTTTTAATTCTACTGCTTTTTGCAATTCTACATTATCATCAGCTATAGCACTCGAAATCACTATATATGAAGCATTTACTATATTTTCCTGAGAATGAGATTTAAATACTTTGATTCCATAAGACCTCAACCTCCTTACATTATAGTTATCATCATGTAAATCAGAACCTTGTACTTTATATCCTAAGTTATGCATTACCTCCGCTATTCCACTCATACCAATGCCACCTATCCCAATAAAATGAATTACCCCTAATTTTACTTTTTTCTTTATGTATTTAAATAACGGCATAATCCTTCTTTTTTACTTCCTTACTTTCAATATTTATTAAACAAATTAAGATGATATTATAGTTGTAATTAGCTTAATACAACCCCTATTACTAAAGAGCCATTTTATTATACTATATTTATTGATATATTAAAAATCTTCAGATACTACTTACTTATTACAACAAAAGCAATAGCTAAGGGATAATCATCAGACATTGATATATGTATTCTATAATCTTTATAATAAGATAATTTTGATTTAGCTAATATTACCTTTGGGGCACCTCTTATATCATTAATAATAGCAATATCTTTAAAACTTAAGCTACCACTAATTCCTGTCCCTAAGGCTTTAGCCACAGCTTCTTTAGCAGCAAAGCGTTTTGATAAAAAATCAACTTGTTTATGTTTTGCTAACAAATTATACTCCCGTATTTCTAAGTAATGATAAATCTTATTAAGGAAGACTTTATTATATTTAGCTAATATATTTTCTATGCGAGTTATTTTTATTATATCAACACCAATACCAATTATCATAAAAACAATATATTTTTTCTTCTATAGGTTACAAATTATTGCAATTTATTATTTATAATACGCCCAACATTTTGTACTACTTTTTTTCTACTTAATATATTAATAATGCTATTAATATGATCTTGTGATAAAACTTCTATTTCTATAATAATATCAAGATAAGGTACTCTTTTAGCTACTATGCTAATATTAATAATATTTCCCCCTGCACGTGCAATAGCTCCAGATATTAAAGATAAAGTAGCTGGTCTATTAAGTAATGCAACTTTAATACTAGCTATAAAATAATTATCAATATTATCGTTCCACTCAAGATTAATAATCCGAGAAAAATTACTATAATTTTTTGCTCCCGAACATTCTACCCTATGTATAGAAACCACTTTTCCTGTATTTACAATACCTATTATATTATCATTGGGAAGAGGATAACAACATTTAGCGCAATCTACTAAAATATCTGCAAATAACCCTTTAATAAAATGCGGTTTATTATTTTCTGCAACTTTCTTACACTTTAACAAAGGTGATAAAGAATTTAAATTTTTATTATTCTTATTCTTGATAGCTGTTAATAATGCTTCCTTAGAAATACTACCATTTCCTATAGAAAAAAATAGATCAGGCAAGTCTTTTTTAAAAAGAACGCTAATTTCTTGCAATAATTTGGCATTATTATTAATCTTTAGTTCTTTTAGTACTGTATTAACTATATTTTTACCTTGCAAAATGTATAAATCCTTTTTCTTATACTTAATAGCTTTTTGAATCTCACTTTTAGCTTTTCCAGTAACCACAAATTTTTCCCAATCTAATGAAACTACTGAATCTTTTTTAGTAATAATTTCTACTTGATCACCATTTACTAACTGAGTATTTAATTTCGCTATACGACCATTAATCTTAGCTCCGACACAATGATTACCAATATTAGAATGAACTTGGTATGCAAAATCTACAGGCGTTGCGCCTGAGGGAAGAGCTATAAGTTTCCCTTCAGGCGTAAAACAAAACACCTGATTATAATACATAGCCATTTTAGTATGTTGTAATAATTTTTCTGGATCACTGTTTTGATCTAAAATAAACAATAACTCTCTTATCCAATTATACTGCCCTACATCTCCATTACTATAATAACCTTGTTTATACCTCCAATGAGCAGCAATACCCCATTCGGCAATATCATGCATTTTTTTAGTTCTAATTTGAATTTCAATTTTTTGTGAAAAAGGACCTATTACAACTGTATGTAAAGATTGATAGCCATTATTTTTAGGTATACTAATAAAATCCTGAAAACTACCTGGAACCATTTGATAATTATTATGTATTATACCAAAAACTTGATAACATTCTTCAGTACTATTAACAATTATCCTAAAAGCAATAATATCTGATAAAGAATCAAGTCCTATATTTTTTTGCTGCATCTTCATCCATGTTGAGTAAGCGGTTTTTCTTCTTCCATAAACTTCAATATCATTGATATCTTTACATACTATTTTCTTAATTTCATCTACTATTTTATCTACTAAATGATTCTTACTACTAACAATAGTATCAAATCTAGCTAATATAGAACTTCTAACATCAGGGTATAAGACCCTAAAACTTATATCTTGTAAATTGTTTTTAATTTCTTGTGCTCCTATACGCTCTGCTAAAGGAGCATAAATCTCTATAGTCTCAGTAGCAATCCTATTCCTCCTATTCTTATCTTGAATAAAATCAATAGTACGCATATTATGTAGCCGATCAGCGAGCTTGATTAATAATACTCTTATATCTTCACTAATTGCTAATAATAGTTTACGAAAATTTTCTGCTTGTTGTATATTTACTTTTTTAGATTCTATTTGAGTAACTTTTGTTACCCCATTTACTAATCTTGCAATTTCATCGCCAAAATTACTTCTTATATTTTCAATGGAGAGAACAGTATCCTCAACTGTATCATGTAATATTGCTGTTATTATTGATTTAGTATCTAACCTCATTTGTGCTACAATTTCTGCAACCTCTAATGGGTGATAATAATAATAATCTCCTGACTCCCTTAGTTGATTTCCATGATATCTAACAGCAAAATCTATTGCCTTTATAACTAATTCCTCATCTATATTAATTCCATATGATTTATATTTATTAACAAATTCTTGATAATCTATGGCTAATTTTAAAGATTTTTTCACCTTTTACCTCTTGTCTATAATTCATTTTACATGAGTAATATTCAAAAATCTATTATTTAACTTAAAGGAAAATAAAAAACATATTTAATTATTAAAAACATCTAACATAATTCCTTGATTTCAAGTAAAAAGTAATTTATTATGCATGACAATAGTTAACAAAATTGAACATTAATTTATCCTTATAAAATAATTAAATTAGGAATTTTTTAAGATAGAATTTTATTTCTACTTATCATCATTAAACAATATTTTATCCATTTATATAAAGAAAAATTAGTTATGATATATTGTAAATATTCCAACCAAGATTTTTATCCTTTTGTACTACCTAATTTACCTTTTAAAAAAGACAGTCTTGCCCCTTATTTCTCAGAAGAAACTTTTGACTATCATCATGGCAAACATCATAATGCTTATGTCACTAATTTAAATAATTTGCTAAAAACACAAAAAACTTTATTAACTAAAAATCTTGAACAAATTATTTTTGAATCTCATACAACTAATACTGCTATTTTTAATAATGCAGCACAAATATGGAACCATACTTTTTTTTGGCATTCAATAAAACCACATAAAGAAAAAAAACCATCTGGATCACTATTAAAACAAATAGAAAAAGATTTTTCTAGTTATACTCAATTTGTTGAAGTATTTCAGACAATAGCTGTTAGTAAATTTGGTAGTGGCTGGACATGGCTAGTTTTTGATGGAGAAAAATTAACACTGATGAACACTGCGAATGCTGAAAATCCTATTATTCATAAGCTATGGCCAATTATTACTTGCGATGTATGGGAGCATGCTTACTATATTGATTATAGAAATAAAAAACCAGACTACATTACAATATTCATTAATAATATGATTAATTGGGACTTTGCTATGTCTAATTTTGAAAAAGCTAAAAAATTGATAAACTCTAAAAATTCTTAAATGATTGTTGTTTTTAATAAATGCTGCTATTCGTTATTTTTTATCTCAAACACCTGTAGATCCAAAACCTTGGTCTCCTCTTGATGTAGAACTTAACGACTCTACTTCATTAAAGATTACCTGTTCATAACGAGTTACTACTGCTTGTGCTATTCTCATACCTCTAGTAACTATAAAGTTGTTATCTGAATAATTAATTAATAATACTTTAACTTCTCCTCTATAATCTGAATCAATAGTCCCAGGAGAATTTATAACAGTAACAGCATATTTTATAGCAAGTCCTGACCTAGGTCTTATTTGCATTTCAAACCCATTTTTTAATTCAACTGCAAATCCCATAGGAATAAGTTTGACTTCTTTAGGCTTGATAAGTATTGGTTGTATATTAGCAGCTAATAAATCAAAACCTGCACTATTTTCCGTAGCGTAGTTAGGTAACTCTAACCCCTTTGAATTAATAAGCTTTTTTATATTTAGTATCATTATTTATATATAGGTATTTTGAATAATTAATTACATATAAAATATAGACTAATAATCACAATTTAAAATTTTTTATTATCTGTATTTATTAACTAATCTTATTATTCTTTTCATAACACAAAAAACTACTAAACAAGATTTATGATAATAAAAACTACTAAACTTATAATTTAATCTTTAATTTTTAAAATATAATGGTAAGTTAAATAACCAACTAATCTGGCGGGAATGACGGGATTTGAACCCGCGACCCTCTGCTTGACAAGCAGATGCTCTATCCATGCTAAGCTACATCCCCAAAACACAGTTTTTATATAAGCACTTACTACTTATACTAATAAAATCTAACACAGCTTACATTAGTATAATAATTTTTACTTAACCTGCAAGCATAAATATAATTATTACTATAACTCAGTATAATGAGTGATAATATATATTATTTACCATAAGTAAAAAAATAACATTATTTATTGTGCACTACCTAATAGTGCAGTATGCTTTGCTTTAATTATTTATATACAAAAATTATTCCAATAATAAATATAATTACTAATAACTAAAATGTTATATGGCTTTAATAGTTCAAAAATTTGGAGGAAGCTCTGTTGCAAATATTAATCGAATCAAAAAAGTAGCAGAAATTATTGCTTTAGAAAAAGCAAATAACTCAAAAATTATTGTAATTATATCAGCTATGTCTGGAACAACTAATATGTTAATTAGTAAATGCACTAATATTACTAAGATAAAAACTAGCGAAAATAGAGATGAATATGATGCAGTAATAAGTACTGGCGAAACAGTTAGTGCTGCCCTATTAGCTCTAGCATTACAACATAAAAAAATAAAAGCTTTATCTATACAAGGATGGCAACTCCCTATAAAAACAAATGATAATTTTAATAATGCCTTAGTAGAAAATATTAATACAGAATATCTCTTTTCACTAATCAACAAAGATATTATTCCTGTTATTACAGGTTTTCAGGGAATAAATAAAAATGCAAGAATTACTACTCTTGGAAAAGGCGGATCTGATATTACCGCTGCTTTAATTACTGCTGCTACTAAAGCAGATAGATGTGATATATATACTGATGTAGATGGAATTTATACCGCAGACCCTAGGATAATACATAACGCAAAAAAAATTAATTTTATTAGTGTTAAAGAAATTATGGAATTAAGTGCTTCTGGAGCTAAAGTACTACACCCAAGAGCTACACTTGCAGCTCTAAGATACAAATTTGATATAAGAATTCTATCTTCATTTGTTAAAACAACAGGAACCATAATTAATTATAAAAATACCGTAATGGAAAATAAACTTATTACAGCAATTACTTCAAATAAAAATTTGATTAATATAAAAATATTATACAAAAAACAATTAATAAATAACATAATATCTCAGTTGGATAAATCAGGCTTAGTGATAGATCAAATCCACAATCAATCATCAACTACTATGAACATTATTGCCTCCCTTACTGATAAAAACTTATATGAGTATCAATTATCAAAATTACAAAAAAATAATCTAATTAATAATTTTTCTATTAATGTTAATATAGCATCAGTATCATTAGTAGGATATTATATAAAAAATGATAGCACAATAATATGGCAAATAATTCACACTCTAACGCAACATAATATCGAAATATTATCTATATACTCCTTTGAGATTAGAATTACTATCATGCTAAACGATTATGATACTGAAAAAACAATAAAAATACTATACAAAAAATTCCTATCCTAAAACGATTTATATAATTGTATTTAGTTATAAAAAATATCCTTAAACCTTATTTAAGTTATGTCAATAGAAAATTCATCAAAAACTATTTAAACTTTATAATAAATAATTAAAACTAGAAATAATTACTCAACAATATTTAATGCTCCTAAAATATCTATTCATTAAGATAATAATTACTTAAATCTACCAAGGAATCCTAACTTTAAAAAAAACTTGATTATCATTGTTATAGTTAAATAAAAAATGACTCTCTTTATTAGCTACCCTTAAAACTCCTAAGGTTATCAACAACATTACTCAAATATAGTCTATCTACTGATATAAATACATTATTGTCTATATTAGCCCTTAATTTTTTCTTTCTATAATCACTATTTTTAAAGCAATTATTATAACAATAATCTAATCTTTCATTCACTAATTCACTGAAGTTAACTATTGTTTTATCTAACTGAATGCTTTTTTTCTTAAAACTATAAATGAGTCCAAAAGATGTGATGTATATTTAGAAAATTTTTCTTGATAATTATTAATAGTTTGAGTTAATACATCTAATTCTTTAATCAAATGACTAGGAACATAATCTTCAACTAAATCACCAAAAACAGTTAAGTTATTGATAGATTGTTGTAAAGGACAATTAATTTTCCTTAATATAGCTTGAAAGTTATTTTCTATGTTACCAATAGATAAATAAACTGATTTACTTGCTTTTTTATCCATACTTACTACAGCATAAGACTAATTAAAATAAATATTTTACATTAATTATTTTATAAAAATTATACTAACACACTATTAAACAAAATAACAAGTTTTTTACTCTCAATAAATCACCAATCTATAATGAATCTTATACATCAAGAAAATTATATATTTGTAATATTATTAAGCTATTATAAATAATTAGCATTATTAAAAAAAAAGAGTAAGTTATAGAACATGTTTAAAGTTATCTCATGGAATATCAATTCAATAAGATTCAGATTGAAAGATTTAGATAAACTAATTACTACATATAACCCAGATGTCATATGCCTTCAAGAATTAAAATGTAATAATAACAAATTTCCATATGAAAACTTTAAAAATCTAAACTATACTAGCTACGTTAATGGAGAAAAATCCTATAACGGGGTAGCCATTATTTCAAAAATAAAAGCAAATAATGTCCAAATTAATTTTCCTAATAACCCTATTAAAAATCAATCTAGATTTATCGAAATAAAAATCGATACCTCTATAGGTGTTATAAGAATAATTTCACTATATGCTCCAAATGGTAGAGATATTAAAAGTGATACATTTAATATTAAATTAAAATTCTATGATGCTTTTATTAGTTATATTAAAAACATCAAATCTTTAAAAGAAAAAATATTTATTTGTGCAGACTATAATATTGCTCCATTCAATATAGATGTTTATGATCCTGATCTACTAAGAGAAACAATCGGTTTTTCTTTAACTGAAAGAAAAAAAATAAGATCTATTTTAAATAATGGGTTTATAGATAATTATCGTATTAAAAACCTAAAAAGACAAGAATTCTCTTGGTGGGATTATAGAGGGAATTCTTTTCATAAAAATAAAGGTATGCGTATTGATTCCATTATTACTTCAAGTAATGTAGTACAATATCTCAATGATATTACTATTGACTATACTATGAGAGCAAAAGAAAAACCCTCTGATCATGCTCCTATAATTGCTTGCTACCTAATATAAATAACTAAAAATTTAAATAAAAACTACATCCCATAAATATATCGTTATTATATATAATAATAACCTCTTTATAAAATCAATAAAAATAATTTTTGTAAACTAATAAACTATTTTTCATTAATACCTTCTGTAAATCTTATGATTATTATATTCTTGTAATCCTCTGCATAAGTCAAATAATTTATCTTTAAACCGTCTTTTTAAAAAAGCACAATAATTGATATTTGATCTAGATAATTCCTCTTCGTTAGTAGGTAAAACCTTGCAAATATTAATTAAATCTTGAATAGTAGCACAAAAATTTCTTGGAATATCAAGCTTTTGTGCACACTCCTCTCTAAATTCAATTAGATACTTTAAGCTATAAATAAACTTTTCTGACATAAGATCTAAATTTAGTTTATTTAAAATACGATTAGAATCAAATTTATAATTATTTATATCAATTAATTTAGCAACACGAGATTTATAAGCATCCCATAAATTCCTATTATTAATTATATTTTTTAATTCACGATACAAAGGAATCAAAAATTCTATATCTTTTATAGCATAAGCTATAAGATCATCAGTTAACGGTCGTACTAACCAATTAGAATTCTGTAATGTTTTATCAATATCAATATTAAGTAATAACTTACACAATCTAGCATATCCTATTCTCTCGTTAAACCCACATATATAAGCAGCCAACTGAGTATCAAAAATATTAATAGGAACAGCCCCAAATAAATGGTAAAAAATTTCAAAATCCTGATCAGGAGAATGAAAAATTTTTATAATATTATTATTAAAAAGAACAGCACTAAAATCAGTTAAATCATCTAACGCCAATACATCTATAATATATTTTTGAGTATTAGAAGCTACCTGTATTATACTTAATTTAGCATAATAGGTCCTACGACGATAAAATTCAGTATCTAAATATAAAACACTTTCTTTTGATAATAAAGAGCAAACCTCATAAAGATCAGCTTGAGTTTTTATTATTTTCATTAATTTTCTAAGCTACTACTTCTTAAAATAAGATGTTGTTAAAATTTTTTAATAAAACTATACTAAAACTAATTCAATTAAATACAATAATATTTTCTTTTTTATAAATTTACTATATCTAATTAATACATATAGAAAAGGTGATTTATTGTTATAAATCATATATAGTTAATTTGATATCTAATAAAAAATAACTTTTATAAAGAAATTAAGTAATGAAGCTTTTATTATCTAAAATAAAATTTTAGTTATTTTTATTAAATTTATATTTGCCTAAGACACTTATTTTTTATATATACTAAAAACAAAAAATATACCACTAATAAAAAATTTTAGTAAAGTAATTCAATACATATGCACATATATAGAACTCATAATTGTAATGAACTAAGAGCAAAAAACATACAACAAACAGTAAAACTATCAGGTTGGGTAAATAAACGCCGTGATCATGGTAGTATACTATTCATCGACCTCAGAGACCATTATGGTATAACACAAATAGTATTCACAGATCAAGACCTAAATTTAAAAAATAAAGCAAGTTACTTATCGTATGAGAGTGTTATCACTATAACAGGACAAGTAGTTGCACGTAGTCATGATACAATCAATCATAACATTCCTACAGGAGAAATAGAAATACAAGTAAGTCAATACAATATTGAATCTACAGCAGAAACATTGCCATTAATAATAAATAATTATCAATGCACACCTGAGGATATAAGATTAAAATATCGATTTCTAGACCTAAGAAGCAAAAAACTACATAATAATATTATATTACGAGCTAATATAATATCAGATTTACGCAAACTCATGGAAAGTAAAGGATTTATAGAGTTTCAAACCCCAATCTTAACAGCTAGCTCTCCTGAAGGAGCAAGAGATTTTTTAGTACCAAGTAGACTACACCCTGGGAAATGTTATGCATTACCTCAAGCACCACAACAATTCAAGCAAATGCTCATGATGTCTGGCTTTGATAAATATTTTCAAATTGCTCCTTGTTTTAGAGATGAAGATGCTAGAGCTGATAGATCTCCCGGAGAATTTTATCAATTAGATTTAGAAATGTCTTTTGTAGAACAAGAAGATATTTTTAACACAATTGAACCAGTCTTGTATAATATATTTAGTAAATTTTCAAATAAGAAAGTATCAAATCCCCCTTTTGCAAGAATAACTTATGCTGATGCAATGCTTAAATATGGTACTGATAAACCTAACTTAGGTAACCCAATTATCATTTCAGATGTAACTAAAATATTTATTAATTCTAGTTTTAATATATTTAAAGAAAATATTAAAAAAGGAGCTATAATAAGAGCAATTCCTGCACCTAAAGCAAATAATAAAGG
>CAYXTI010000027.1:0-6528 GCA_964468495.1 uncultured Rickettsiaceae bacterium
TCACCATAATTGAATTCGTATACTAGGATCGGTATATGCTGTGAGTTAAATATGTTACAGGAACTTGACATGCATTCAAAAAATTATTATAGTAAAAAGTTGTGGATGAAACCTTCCGTAGTAACTCGTCAGGCAAAAAATCTGTATGTAAAATCTTACAATTCGGAATGCTTACCTTAAAAAAGTAGATAAAACAACACTCTAAGTTGAACAAACACTGAGTCTCTATGCCTTGAATGGATTACCGGATTAGATACCCGGGTACCCAACGTTTCCATTTATCAGAATTATATTTATAAATATATATTTGTGCTTTAAAGCTCTTAGAATTAATTCTCTTGATAAAACCAGAGGTATTTAGATCTAAGAATTAGCCAAACAAAAAAGGATTTATTTTTTATTTCGAGATTCCACTACCAAAATATAGTCTACTGTTCCAAATTTTTGGATTTTGCTGTAATTTCTATTAATTTAAGGACATTCAAGATTCCTTAAGGCTGTTTCCTTCTCGACTCTACGGGTTAACACCTGGAGTCCTTGTTTTTACCAGCTAGGAGCTTTAAAGCTCTTGGAATAAGAATAAGAATAAGAATAAGAATAAAATTATAGTCGCTCTCTTCTATAGAGCGATAGTGATTATTAATATAGAGCTATTAATAGCTCTTCTCTTTTTGAATGGTAAGGTTTAGCGTTTACTATCGTATTAAATGGTGCGTTCCAACGTTAGTAGTTGTCATCGAACATACCAATTACAGTCATACTGTATGGACAAATCCTCCAGGTACAGAACTTTTTTATTTGCACTTCCTATTTTGTAATTAAGAAAGTGATCTTATTTCTTCTTTTTACTTTACTATAAATGTAATCTATAACATTTTTTTTTATCAACAAGAATCTTGAGATTCTCTTCTAAGAGATTGTCTCATTTCTCTCCACCCCATATTATTCAATTTGATTTTTGAATGCATGTCAAGTTCCTGTAACATATTTAACTCACAGCATATACCGATCCTAGTATATGAATTCAATTATGGTGTATGACTTTGTATCAGATATAATACTATTTTGTCTTAAATGCAATTTATCTTTCCTGATTTTTTATTTTTTGAGCTATAACGCTATCTCTAAAGAATTACTGCTATTAAGCATATCTATTTATATCTAATCTTGTATTTAGTTATGCAATAAGATTGAATGAAGACAACAGAAAAATAAAACAATTCATCGTCCAGTACTTCCTGGCGGTTAATAACGATTTCTACTTCCAGCCTACCTTTTTTTACTTTTCATAAGGAATTCCACCTTTTTTACTGACTATCACAGTCAAATTTGGTATTGAAATGTACAATATAAAACTATATACAATTTTATATTAAGATTATTAACCATGCTTCTATCTAATCTATCATTAGATTTACATATCTTTCACTCCAAGTATTGTAAGATCTTTACTAAATTGCATTGTATTAATGCAATTTGTAATTATCAACATTTTGATTGTTTCATCTCTATCCTCACGGACTAATTAAGAATTATTTCTATATCTAGTCACATACCTAAGATTACCCTATTTTGAGATTACATTAATGTAATCTCTCTTTATAGATTATAATATAGAATAATATAGTGGATTTACATGGCTTTTCTTTTTATCTTTTGATACATTTTTCCAAGATACGTATAGATTAGAGGCTATCTATCTTTTTAAATAATATTATTACTTTATAATATTTCTAATTCCGTTTTATCCTGTTTTTATATAGGACCAATTCTTTATTTTTCGAGATTCCACTACCAAAATATAGCCTACTGTTCCAAATTTTTGGATCTTGCTGTAATATATTAATTTAAGGACATTCAAAATTCCTTAAGGCTGTTTCCTTCTCGACTCTACGGGTTAACACCTGGAGTCCTTTTTTTTACATTTAAATTAAATTTTAATTTCTATTAATAATGTCTTTTATAACATAAATTTAATAGTAAAACCTGTAAATAATCAGATGCCAGGCCAATTAGCTCAAAAAACACAGAAGTATGAAATCAATACAAATGTAATGAACCTACGTAGGTTCATTACATTTGTATTGATTTCATACTTCTGTGTTTTTTTATGTTATGATAACTTTTTAGTTCCAATATAAACAAATTGTAATAAATACCCATACTATTTCTACAAAATGCCAATATAATAAACTTAGATATCCTTTTGATGTATAACTTATATAAGATATACCTAATCTAGATTTACTTAAATAATAAGGTACAAATACATTAGGTTCTACTGGTTGTATAGGTAAATATGTAAATAATAACATTATACCTACTTGAACATGAAAGAAATGTAACCCTGTTAAAGAAAGAAATAGAAAGCCGAAACTATCGTTTAAATTAAATTCAAGAGATAAGAATTCACATGCTTGTAATGTACTAAATGAGAATGCTGTAACATATAAAACCAATGTAAATAAAGCTACCTTACTTACATAGATACTATTTAAAATATATGTAGTAGCTCCAAACACACTAGCACTAGCTAGTAATAATGTTATTGCACATAATAATGATGCAGTTGATGGACCAATTATTCCTACAGTATAAATAGAATTAGATGGAAAATTACTAGATAGACTACCATTGAATATACACCAGAAATAAGATACAAATAATAATGCTTCTGATAATATAATATATGATAAAAATGATGATACTAATTGTGATGTACTTATAACTACATAACTGTCTCTAATATACTCTACTACGGTCATAAATGGAACAGTGTATAAACTAGTTACAGATGTATAGTGAGTTAAAGTTGTAGCAAATAAAAAATTTAAGTTAACATTACTTACTAAAAGACCTTGTTTTACATTAGTCTTTTGAGTAGATTGATGAGATACGTTCATAGGAATATTATTATTTAAATAAATTGTATAAGAATTATTCATATAATTCATTGCATTTAAAAACATAAAGAAGTTTTTTAACTTTTTTTGGCTTGTCAGGTTACTCTATCTGCTCGCTAACGATTTGTGCAATAATAATATCTTTTTTTTTACTGTAGATTGATTAAAGTATATTATCTTCATTATCTATATATGATTATAGATAAAATAAGAACATAATACTAAAATAGATAAATAAGCTAGCTCTACCGTAGGAAATATAAGTAACTAGAGGTAATTGTTTACCAACAAATGCACTAATACAAAATGTACCAAATACAACTGCAATTACATTATTATTAAAAACGGTAATAATATCATATCTTCTTTTCAAAGAAGGAGAGAAATATTTAGATAATATTGATCCAACTTTATGTGAGTTAGATAATAAGAATAATACTTGTAAATAAGCATACATCAAACATAAACCTGCATTCTTTGAAGGAATAGATTTTAGGATAGAGTAAAAAGAAAGTAGATACCATTCTGGCACTATTTGTAATGGTGTAACTAAATTAGATGCTGGTATTAAGTTGTCAGGATCTGATATAGATACAATTGAAAAGTAAGTTTGAATGAAGATCAGACATAATAATTGAACTATTGCCTTAATGTCCATAAATATTACAGTAGGAGCAAAATTTAAAAAATATACACTTGATAAGCTTAATGGGTTTGATCCACTTGCTTCATGTAAGAATAAAATGTGAATTACTACTACTATTAAACTAACGAATGGTAATATAAAATGGAATATAAAGAATCTTTTTAGGGTAGGTTCGTCTAAAAGATATCCACCTGATACCCATAATAAGAAATCTGGTAAAAATGAAAATAAATTTAAAATGACTGTAGCTGCCCAATAACTCATTTGTCCCCAAGGTAATACGTAACCCATGAAAGCAATTACAATTACCATTACATATAATAGTAATCCAGATTGCCATGTAATACTTAGATATACAAATGAATTATAAATTAAAGCTCTTACTAAATGAATGTATATAACAAAAAATACTATAGATGCCATATTAGAATGTAAATATCTTAAGAACCAACCATGAGATACTTCTCTCATTAAATGTTGTATACTATATAATGCTGTTTCACATGATGGAGAATAATATACAGCTAATATTACACCTGATAATATTTGAATAACTAATGAGATAGTTACGAGAAATCCAAAATTCCAATAATTATTAATATTGATTGGGATTGGATATGTCATTAAATGTGTTTGTAAAATTGATACTCTGTTATAAATAAAAGTTGTGTTGTAACCATTATTACAGATAGAATTAAAAATCTTAAATATATAATTAAATATTTTATCTTTATAAAAGTAGTAAATAAGATTATTTTTTATCAAGGAAGATAGGGGACTAACTGCCTCAAGACGTTATTAACCCAACTCACGTATCGCATTTAACGGTGAACACTCGTTCCATTGGAGCCAGCTTCAGCATTATATAATAATATATTCCAGGTTGCGATGAGTCGACATGGAGGTGCCAAGACAATCCTAGGATTCGTACTCCCGTAATTATTTGACCTGTTATCCCCGACGTACCTTTTATACCGTTACAGTGTTTTGTTTTGACTAATTTATTTATGTTTTTTACTACAATCTTCGAGATGAATTATCTATAATGCAGATAGAAGAATTAATAAGCTAACAAATACAGATATAGATCCTATTGAAGATAATGAATTCCAAGAATTATATATATCTGGATAATCTGGTATTCTACGTGGCATACCATTGAAACCCATGAAATGCATAGGTATGAATACAAGTAATACACTACTGAAAAAGATAATAGACCAAATAATAATTAAGCTAGATCCTTTAAATGGTAATCTACCTAGGAATATTACTTGAAAATAAATCATAGATGCTACTAATGCTAGTACGGCACCTAATGATAGAACAAAATGAAAATGACCAACTACATAATATGTGTCGTGTAATGAAATATCTAATGCAGAATTACCTAATTGTACTCCAGTTGTACCACCTAATGTGAAAGTACAGATAAAGAATAAGCATACTAAGAATGCTGCTGATTGATAAGATACACCTAAAGGAAAATAAGAACCAATATATGTACTTAACCAATTAAATATTTTAGTACCTGTTGGTATTGAGATTAAAATAGTGACTGTTGTAAAGTATGCAACAGTATCACTTTCTAATCCAACAGTAAACATATGATGAGCCCATACTAGGCAACCTAATATAGCTATACAAACTATAGCTAATATCATAGATTGATTTCCAAATATAAGAGAGTTTGAATAAGATGAGATTATTATACTAACTATTACAAATCCAGGTATAATCATAACATAAACTTCTGGATGTCCAAAGAACCAGAATAAATGTTGATAGAATACTGGGTCTCCTGTAAATAATGGATCGAAATATAAAGAATTAAAATGAATATCTGATATTAACATGAGAAAACTACCTGTTAAAACTGGTAATGTAACTATTAATAATACAGATGAAATTAATATTCCCCATGAGTATAAGCTAGCTGGTAATATACCTAAGTGATAACCTGATACTCTGCAATGGAATATTGTTGTTAGAAAATTACAACTAGTTAGTAAAGAAGAAATACCTGTAGCAATTAATGCTACAATTACTACGTCAACTGAACCACTACCAGTACTTGTACTATTTGGTGGATATAAGGTCCAACCTGCACCTACCCCAAATTCACTAACTAAACTTAGTATAATTAAAGTGTAAGCTAATGGTAATAAAAATAGAGATACACTATTTAGTCTTGGGAAAGCAATATCAGCTGATGTGTTATAGATAGGAATAAAATAATTACCTAAAGCAGATAATAATCCTGGCATTACATTAAAGAATATCATAAATAAACCATGTAATGTAAATATTAAATTATAGAAATTTTGATTTTCTATAGAGATTAATTTCATTCCAGATGAAGCTAATTCAATTCTAATTATCATAGAACATAATGCTCCAAAGAATCCAAAGATTAAAGCTAACCATAGATAGTATAAACCTAGTACTTTATGATTACAATTTGTAATGTAAGTACCAAAATTATATTGATTATTCATTGAGTAAGAATTTAGTACTCCACTAAAAAAATTAGATACATTAGTTAAAACTTGATTTAACAAGTTAAACATTTTAATATTAATATTGAATTTTTTTTCTTTTTTTAAGGTAAGCATTCCGAATTGTAAGATTTTACTTACTGTTTTATTTTTTATCTATAGATGCTAACTTCCCAGCAAAACTATCCATATATCGAAATGAAAATAAACTAACGTTTATTTTAAATATTATCTAATGAATAGTAAAGGTGTACGGGGTCTTTCCGTCATTCCTTGAGTCAATCCTCATATTCAAGGATACTTTTAGTTCAATAGAGTATTATGTTAGTGACATTGAGGGAATCGTAACACTTTTCATGCAGGACGGAATTTACCCGACAAAGAATTTCGCTACCTTAGGACCGTCAAAATACAGCCGCCGTTTCCATAATTAGACCGGGCAAGTGTAAAAGACTATAGCTCATTATCAAATTTATCAGTA
>CAYXTI010000028.1:0-35812 GCA_964468495.1 uncultured Rickettsiaceae bacterium
TAAATATAATGAGGGGACCATTGCTTTTCTTGAATCTTTACTTAATAATAGTAGAGATAAAATCCAATATGAAATTATATTAAAGGAACAAAAATTGGAGATAGATAAATTAGAATGGTTAAATTTATCAAAAGGTAATAAAAGTCAAGAATTCTCTTTTGTTAATATGATAGATAAAATAGTAAGATTAATTAGTAATCAAAAAATGATTTTAATGTGTTTTTTGTTCTATTCTCGAGTATTAGAAAATACAATTCAAGCCCGCAATCAAGACCTTTCTTATTTTGATAAAAAGATTTATTGATGATAAGTAATAATATGTATTAGATATTTATCTGTTAAATAAAAAGCGATTAAAATATCTAATGTTATAAGGTCTGAATGTTAGATATAGGATTAAAAAATTAATATTTTTATAAATAAAAAGTGAATGTAGAATGAAAATTAGAAATTCTTATTTAGTATCTAGAAAAAAATATAATGATAAAAATGAGAAGGCATATATTATTTCTTTAATTATTCAACAAAATTTAGCTTCAAAAATTAATTTATTTTTAAAGCAAAAGAAAGATTTTATAACTAAAAGTGGATATATTTCTAATTTTTTAGAAGAATTAAGTATAAAATTTAAGGAATATAGTAATATTCTTGAATCAAGAATATTAGCAAGTAAATTAAAAGAAATGAAAAGCTATTATTATCAAGTAGTTAATAGAGTAGATAAGTTTTTAGATATTATTTTTCAATCTATTGAAAATAATAGTGAGAGTTTTTTTCGTCAATTATTAGAAAACGGAGGAAAATCTCAACAAACAAAAGGCGAGCATACATTAAATTGGTTGCTAAATATTAATTTAGTACATAATAAGGAATATAATGATATAGAAGAAAAAGAATCTTTTTTTTCTTTAATAAAAAATAATGATTTAAGAGAAGAATTAATGGACACTATTTCTTTAAACAGAAAAAATGAAGATTCTTCTTTTAGTAAAAAAGATGGAAGTAAATTGAAGGTAATTTTTTCTAGTTTATTTAATTATATTGTTAATTGTAATTTTTTATTATGCATGAAAATAGCAGATAAAGAAGATTTTGAAAATAGAAAAAAAACGGCAAATGCTAATTTTTCTCTGATAGGTGAAAAAGATTTTTTATTAAAAATAATAGATGCTGTTATTAAAGAAGAAATCAATATGAATGAAATTAATGGTTTAAATAAGTGTAAAGGTAATGGGGTACTAGATTATATACTTAGTTTTTTAAATCTAAAAATAGTTTCTATTCAAGAATTCAATATTGTAAAGGAAAAAGAATCTTTTTTTGTTTTTATAGAAAATTTTTTAATAGAAAATCAAAATTTAATTTTACAAATAATGAATGATATTATTCTAGATGGAGGAAATATTAATAAGATTCTATTATATGGCTTTAAAGAATTGAATCTATCGAAAGCATTTGCAATGATTAAGTATTGTGAAAAATACTTTGAATCTTATAATTTTGAGGATAAGGTAGAAAATAATCAATTTTTTGAGTCTCTTTTTGGACCTAAAATGTTAGAAGAATCACTTGATGCTGATGGTGTTGTAGGAAGTACAGGATGTACATGGAAAACAGATGAATTATCAGTTGATGATGCTTATGGAACATATTGTTTACATTCTTTTTTTTAATATGGATGAACTTATATTGTAGTATTGATAAAGGAGAAGCGGTAAGTTTTTATTAATTTTTAGCTAAAAAGATACTAATAATAAATATGGTTTTAGTATTTTAAAAAACATATAAATAGGAGTAAGTGTAAGAAAATATTTTTATTAATATAATTTTAAGTGTTCTTGCAAATAGTTTTGATATGAGTTATCCTTATTATAATGGAGTTATATATCTTACCTACTTTTTTAGTTTTTATTATTAAGTATTAAGCTATTTAGTGGGTTTTGTAATAATGAGTGATGAAAATTAATAATCATTTTTCTAAGCTTAGTAAAATATAAATATAGGGGAGGTAATAAAAATGGATAATATTCCAGCAACATATAATGATCAATTAGAATGTCCATTAAAAAAACTATCGAACAAAAGTTGTTTTTCTTTTATCAATAAAAAAAAATTAAAAGCAGAAAAAGAGGTAGAAGAAGAGAATAAAGTTTTATTTTCTAAATTAACAATAGTAAAAAGAGAAAAGGCTAGAGTAACAGAAGAAAATAGTAATTTAAATAAAAAGGTAGAAGAGTTAAATCAAGAAAATATAAGCTTAAACAAAAAATTAGAAGAGGTAAATAAAGAAATTAAAGCTTTTTTTTCTAAATTAGCGATACTGAAAAGAGAAAAGGTTATAGAAGTAGAAAAAAATAGTAATTTAAATAAAAAAGTAGAAGAGTTAAATAAAGAAAATAAAAGTTTGAATAAAGAATTAGAAGAGGTAAATGAATATCATAAAGTTTTATCTTCTAAATTAACAATAGCAAAAAAAGAAAAAGTTAGAGAAGTAGAAGAAAATAGTAATTTAAATAAAAAGCTAGAAGAGTTAACTGTAGAAAATAAAAGTTTAAATAAAGAATTAGAAGAGGTGAATGAATATAATAAAGCTTTATTATCTAAATTAAGAATAGTAAAAAACGAAAAGAGTGCAGGAAAAGAAGAAAATAGTAATTTAAATAAAAAGCTAGAAGAATTAAATAAGGAAAATAAAAGTTTAAAAGAGCAAAAAACAAAATATCAAGAAGAAAGTAATAGAAAAGTAGAAGAAAATAGTAATTTAAATAAAGTGCTAGAAGAGTTAACTGTAGAAAATAAAATTTTAAAAGAGCAAAAAACACAATATCAAGAAGAAAGTAATACTACATTTACAGTAATAGATTTAGTAGAAGCTCCTATGGATAGTTCGCTACAAAATAATGGTGATTTATTAGGAGAAGTAGTTTCTTAATAGTTTATATTATTTTGTTTTTCATTATTACTAAGTAGTAAGTATTTAAGTGATAGATTTAGTATTTAATTTATAAAAATTAATAAAATAATAGATATGTTAGAAGAAACAATTAGCAATTTAAATCAAAAGATAAAAAATGTTAGTCAAGAAAATAAAGGCTTAAAAGAAAAAGTGGAAAAATATCAAGAAGAAAGTAATACTACATTTACAAGAGTAAATTTAGTAGAAATTCCTGTTATGGTTGATAGTAATTATGCAAGCAGCAGTATAATAGTAGGATTAAATGAAATTATTGATTATATTAAGTTTCAGAGTAAAAATATTATGTTGAGAGCAATTTATATTGCTGCTAAAAAGAAGATATATAATATGTAATTGTATCTAAATTTTTTGTATTAAAGGTTTTATTAAATATGATGTGTGTTTTAATAAAACCTTCAGTGGTTAGTTGTAGTTTTAAGTGTATAGATGTGTTGTCTTATAAAAAGATTTTATATCATGTGAATAGTTAGTAAGGATAAGATTATGGTGGATTATTTGAATAAGTATAAAAAGGCAAGCATTAAAGGAGATTTAATACAAGATACATATTCGATATTTGATCAACTAATAAGGTTATTATATCAAGCACAAAAGGCAATAGAGCAAAAAAACTATGAAGAAAAATATAAAATATTAATTTTTGTAGAAAAAATAATGTATTCTTTAAAACTAATATATAGTGCTAAAGAGATAGATCCAAAAATAAGCGAATTCTTTTCATTTATTATAACAATAATAAATGACGTGAATAGCTTTAAATTAGGATCTAAGGAGTTAGGTTTAGTAATTGATATAATAACTAAACTAAGTAGAGCATTAAAGAGTAAATAATGAAAAATTAGTAATTAATAGTTTATCATCAGTATTATTAATAGTTTTTATATACAATAAACACAAAAATTTAAAGCATAAGGGCCATTAAATAAGAATTAGTTAAGGAGTCTTAAGAAAAGAAAATTTATAATTAATAAAAGTAAATGTTATTACCTCCATGTTATAGCTAATAGTGAGGTGTAGTACAAAATAAGCGGTAATTTATTATGAGAAGTAGTGTTAGAATATTTTATATTATTTTGTTTTTCATTATTACCAAGTTGTAATAACTATTTGTTAGATTTGTAATAATGAATAATGATTTATGTAATAGATAGATTTATAATTTATATAAAAATCAATAAAGCAATAGAGATGAATAGAAAAGATAGAAATTTTAGAAAGGAAATTAATTCTATAATTAAAGAAAATAGAATGTTTAAAGAAGAAAATAGTGTAATACAAGAAGAAATAAAAATATTAAAAAAACAACTACAACTAATAGATAATAACTTAACAAAACAACTAGCAGATAAGTATAAGAAAAATAAGAACTTTGAAGATAGTAATTTAAATAAAAAGTTAAAAGAGTTAACTGAAGCAAATAAATGGTTAACAGAAAAAGTTGAAAAGGATGAAGAAGAAAGTAATACTACATTTATAGAAGTAAATTTAGTAGAAAGTTCTGTTATGGTTGATGGTAATTATACAAGCAGTCGTTTAATAGGAGGGTTAACCGAAATTATTGATTATCAAGTTTCAGAGTAAAATTATTATGTTGAGAGCATAATGAAAATAACTATTTATATTGTTGCTACGTGGAAGATATATAATACACAATGTAATTGTATTAGAACTTTTTATATTTAGGTTTTATTAAATATGATGTGCGTTTTAATAAAACCTTAGATGTTTAGTTTTAGTTTTTAATTAGAAGTGAAGTGGATAGATGGTTATTATCTATATAGGGGAGATGTTATATATATTAATTATATAATTTGTATAAAAAGATTGATGTATTTTTTAAAACTTAATATTATAGTGATAACATAGATAGATCAAAGAATAAGTGAATTTTTTCTTTATTATAAAATAATAAATGATACTAATAGCTTTTAATAATAGGTAATTAAAGAGATAGATTTAACTGATATAATTATAAAACTAAGTAGAGTCTTAAAGAGTATAAATAATAACAATAGACTATTACGATATTAATAGTTTATTGTTGTATTATTCTTAATTTTTACTTTTATATTTTTTCTATTATAATCTCTTTATAAATAATTATGTTTATTAGTAATAATATTTCTATATAAGATATGATAAAGTTTGATCAGGAGATAACGCGTATTTTATCTGTATCATGCAATGGGAAAAACCATTTATATGATCATCCTATGGTTTATCTTAAAATTGATGTAGAAATAGGAAGCGTGCAATGCCCATATTGTTCAAAAATATTTAAATATCAAAAGTAATTGACATTAAATCTTATTAAAATATAATATCGACTTAATGTTAAGTTATATAATGATTTTAGTTATCAATCATAAAGAACTAACTATTATAGAAAGTATAAATTTTTATATATAAGTTGAGGTTTTTTGTATATGAATTGTTGTAGGAAATATTATTTTATGTGGAATAATATTTGGATCATTTTGCTCAAGGAGGTAAATAGGTGTTTAATTTATTATTAACTACTACAGTTATGTGCTAATCATTTAGGTTTATTTATAAATTTTATGAAGCTTATTTTTCTTTTTAAAAGGGCTTGTAGCTCAGTTGGTTAGAGCGCACGTCTGATAAGCGTGAGGTCAGAAGTTCAAATCTTCTCAAGCCCACCATGCTACGTGTTAACTTATTTAATATATCACCGTGTATATAAATAATTATGAATAATAATTTTATTAATAGAAATTAAGTTTAGGGTGTTTTTTAAAATTTACTATTTTATGGTAAGTCCATTAGTATCAAATAATAAAGTTTAATATTAGTATTAATAATTTTATGGATAAAGGACAAGCGTTATCAGCTGCAATAACTCAAATTGAAAGAAGTTATGGCAAAGGATCTTTGATGAAGCTAGGACAAAGTCAGGATATGTTTGTAGAAGCAATACCTACAGGCTCTATTGGTCTTGATTTAGCATTAGGGGTTGGAGGCTTACCAAAAGGTAGAATTATTGAGATATTTGGTTCGGAAAGTTCAGGCAAAACAACATTAGCATTACATGTAATTGCAGAGATACAAAAGAAAAAAGGGGTTTGTGCCTTTATTGATGCTGAGCATGCTCTTGATCCATTATATGCTCAAAAGCTTGGAGTAAATGTTGAAGAATTATTTATATCTCAGCCAGATACCGGAGAACAGGCTTTAGAAATAGCAGATACTTTAGTTAGATCAGGGGCAATAGATTTAATTATTGTTGATAGTGTTGCAGCTTTGGTTCCTAAAGCAGAAATTGATGGTGAGATGGGCGATAGTCATATGGGTTTGCAGGCAAGATTGATGAGTCAAGCTTTAAGAAAATTAACATCATCTATTGCTCGAACAAATTGTATAATTATATTTATAAATCAAATAAGGATGAAGATAGGTATAATGTTTGGTAATCCTGAAACTACTACAGGTGGTAATGCATTAAAGTTTTATTCTTCTGTTAGAATAGATATAAGACGTGTAGGGCATATAAAGGATAAAGAAGAAATAATAGGTAATCAAACTAGAGTTAAAATAGTTAAAAATAAAGTTGCTCCACCATTTAAAACTATTGATTTTGATATAATGTATGGAGGAGGTATTTCAAAAGAAGGAGAGATTATTGATTTAGGAATAAAATATGGTATTATTTCTAAATCAGGAGCATGGTTCTCTTATGGAGATAAGAGAATAGGTCAAGGAAGAGAGAATAGTAAGATGTATCTAAAAAATGATCCTGAAATAGCGTTAGAGATAGAAAAAATGATATATGAGAAAAATAAAAAGGCATAGCATTATTTTGTATTAATAAGTAAAAAGATAAAGATTGTAAGTAAATAGAAAATATGAATAATTTATTATCAGGTAAAGCACTTGTTACTGGAGCAACAGGAAGTATAGGTAGGGAGATAGTAAGATCTTTGCATGATCTTGGTATACATGTATGTATTAGTGGCAGTAATGAAGAGAAACTTAGGTCTCTAGGAGATGAGTTAAAAAGTAATTATACTATAAAGTTGTGTGATTTAAGTAATAAACAAGATGTTTTAAAATTAGTATCTAGCATAGATGAGCTTGATATTATGGTTTGTAATGCAGGGATAGTTGAGGATTCACTTGCAATAAAAATGACAGAAGAGAGTTTTAATAAGGTTATAGACATTAACTTAAAGGCTAGTTTTATCTTAAATAGAGAAGCTATAAAGAAAATGATTCGGAGAAGGTACGGAAGGATAGTAAATATTTCTTCAGTAGTGGCAATATCTGGGAATGTTGGTCAAGCTAATTATTGTGCAGCAAAAGCTGGGTTAATAGGTATGAGTAAATCATTAGCATGCGAAGTAGCAAATAGAGGGATAACAGTAAATGTTGTTGCTCCAGGCTTTATACAATCTAATATGACTGATTTTTTAAATCAAAAATATAAAGATAGAATAATAGAGAAAATTCCAATGAAAGTCTTAGGTCATCCTAGGGATGTAGCATATGCAGTAAAGTTCTTAGTAAATCCTTTATCATCTTATATAACTGGTCATACTTTGCATGTTAATGGAGGAATGTTAATGATATAGAGAACATATTAAATTTTTTAAATGAAGTATATTAAGCTAAATAGTAGTAGGTTTAAGTTAAACGATGAAATATAATATTTTTAATATTAAGATTTGATTAAGAGGTTTTATTATGAGTGAGGATATAGAGCAAAGAATTATAAAAACTGTTGCTGAGACATTAAAAATAGAGGAGGGGAGAATTTTACCTGAATCTAAGTTTATAGATGATTTAGGAGCTGATAGTCTAGATTTAGTAGAATTAATGATGGCAATTGAAGCAGATTTTAGCTGTAGCATTCCAGATCAGGAAGCAAGTAAAATTACCAGTGTATCTGATGCTATAAGATATGTAAAAGAGAATGTTAAGGTATAGGAGGGTTAAAAAAAATATAAAGAAGTTTGTGTAAATATTACAATTAGGGCTTTAGTATGGAACAAAGAAGGGTTGTAATAACAGGTATAGGGTTAGTTACACCACTTGGGTTAAATGTAAAAGATAGTTGGCGTAGGATATTAGCAGGTGAGAGTGGGGTAAGATTAATAGATTGCTTTGATACATCAAATTTATTATCTAAAATTGCAGCTAGTATTAGTAATTTTAAAGCTGAGGATTATATTAGTTCTCGTGAAGCAAGAAAAATGGATAGATTTATGCAGCTTGGGGTTGCGGCAGCATCTCAAGCTATAAAAGATTCTGAGTGGAGTCCTACTAGAGAAGAAGATTGTGATAGAACTGGGGTAATAATTGGAGCTGGTATAGGCGGGTTAAAGACAATAGAGGTTAATGCGTATAATTTATATAGTAATCCTCAATATAAAATTAATCCATACTATATACCTTCTACTGTAATTAATTTAGTTGGAGGACATGTTTCAGTACAATATAATTTTTCTGGTCCAAATAGCGCTATATCAACTTCATGTGCAACTGGATCTCACTCTATAGGTGATGCATCAAGAATAATCAAGTATGGTGATGCGGATGTTATGGTTGCTGGAGGGGTAGAAGCTCCTATCACTCCTACAGGAGTAGGAGGTTTTACAGCAGTAAAAGCATTAACTTCTAGGTATAATGATAATCCTACAGCAGCATCTAGACCATGGGATAAAGAAAGGAGTGGTTTTGTTATAGGAGAAGGCGCAGGAATAGTAGTGCTTGAGGAGTATAATCATGCTTTAAAACGAGGTGCAAAAATATATGCAGAACTTACTGGTTATGGGTTAACAGGTGATGCTAATCATATTACTACTCCGAATGGGAGAGGAGCATATAGATCAATGTTAAATGCTTTAAAGGATAGTAAGATTATGCCAGAACAAATAGATTATATTAATGCTCATGGAACTTCGACTGTGATTGGAGATTTAGTAGAACTAAATGCTGTTCAAGAACTATTTCAGAATAATAAATTAGTTAAGATGTCATCTACTAAATCATCAATTGGTCATGCTCTTGGAGCTGCAGGAGGCATAGAAGCAATATTTACTTTACTATCAATACGAGATCAGGTTATTCCAGCTACTTTAAATTTATATAATCCTATTGATGAGGCTAAAATTGATTTAGTTGCTTTAAGACCAAAAGAGTGCAAAATTAATTATGCTATTTCTAATTCATTCGGTTTTGGCGGGACTAATGCTAGTTTAGTGTTTAAAAAGCATTTATAAATTAGTTTAGGTATATATATTTTATTTTTTGTTAAGTATCACTTGATATAAGTACTAGTACTCTAATATGCCCTTGTAAATCATAATATGTAGATTGAATCGATAGATTTGATATTTTTTTTATAATATTAGCTATGGAGTGATATTGTGTAGGTCCTATTTCTAAAAATATTATTCCGTTATTTTTTAAAAATTGTTGTGCGCGGGATATTATTATTTTATAGTGATAAAGCCCTTGATCATAAGCATATAACGCGATTTTTGGTTCATGTAATATAGTTTCTAATGACATTAAATATTGTTCTTTTTCTATATTAATATATGGAGGGTTACTAACAATAAAGTCAAATTTTTTATTTGATAAATTACTATACCAATTACTAAATATTAAATCTATTTTATGCTCTAAATTATAAGATTTTATATTTTTGTTAGCAACATCTAAACTTTTAGGACATATATCAAGAGCACATATATTGCTATTGATAATTTCTAAAGCTAAAGTGATTGCAATTATTCCACTTCCAGTTCCTAGATCTAGGATATCAACATTAGTATTATAGTAGTATTTATTATAAGTATTAATTATAGTTTCAACTAAGAGTTCTGTTTCTGGTCTAGGTATTAATACATCTTTTGTAATAAAAAAATTTCTACTATAAAACTCCTTATATCCTAGTATGTATGATATAGGTTCATAATTAAGGCGTCGTTTGATATATAGAAAAAATTGCTGTTGTAAATCTTGATTTATGTTAACATGATGATGTGTTAGTAAGTATTCTAATGGTTTATTCAATATTTTTGCTAATAATAACCTTCCTTCTAAGTAGCAAATTGATAGATCCTTTGCTTGGGAATTATGTTTTAATTGATCTACAGCGATTCTTAATGCTTCTTGAATTTTCATAATTATTGAATATTACTAATATTTATTAGTGTTTTAATAATCTACTTTTAGTAAGTATAAGCCATAAGCAGGGGCAACAGGTCCAGAGTAGTAAGTATTATGTCTAGATAAGATATTTTTCATTTCTATAGGAGCTAACTTTTTTTTTCCTACTAGGATTAAGCTTCCTACAATATTACGGACCATATGGTGTAAAAATGATAAAGCTGATACATAGATATCAATATTATCGTCATTTTTAATAATCTTAATAGTATCTATTGTTTTTATAGCTGATAAAGCTTGACATTGATTTGATCTGAAAGCATTAAAATTATGTTTTCCAATTAAATGATTTGCTCCTTCTTTCATCAAATGAGTATTTAAACTATGGCGTATCCAATATTTTAAATAAGAATAAATAATATTTGCTCCTGGCCTATTTAGTATGTGATAAACATAATGTCTTTTTTTAGCAGATAGTCTTGCATCAAAATTATTTTTTACAAGATCACAAGATATTACAGCAACCTTATGAGGTTTACAAAAATGATTAATTGCAGACATTATTTTTTTAGGTTGATAGATAATGTTTAAATCAAAATGACAAACTTGTCCATAAGCATTTACTCCAGAATCTGTACGTCCAGCAGCATAAAGTGTTATTTTTTCATTAGTGAACATATATATAGCATTTTCTATTACTTCTTGTATTGATAAAGCTTCTGATTGCCTTTGCCATCCACAGAACCCAGTTCCGATATATTCAACAGTAATTTTATATCTTTGCGGGTAAATAGAGTATAGTTTTTGATTTTCTGTAGTCATAATTATAGTTAATAAAAATAAATACTTAAAAATTGTTTCCTTGTTTATAAGGGTAGTGGATATTACTTAGGTGTTTTTTAATTATAGTTATTGGTATAATTAGTAATAAAATATAGATTTATATGTAAAAGAAAAGCTTTATCGTATAAAATAAAATGCTGGGTTTTATATAAATTGATGATTTTAAGACTTTTTTGATGTTTGTTATATATAAAATTGTTTAATGTAGTGGTATTATATAAATTTATAAGTTTTTAAAAACTTGCTTATAGCTTAAATAATCTATATAACGATAATAGGGATATTGTTGAGTAGATGTCAGTTGCTGAGTTAATAGTTCTTAATGAATATAATTATGATATGTAATAGGTTATTGTATCAAAAAAAAATTTTATTTAATATTAGATCACTTGGTATCATTATCTTATTAGTGATTGTTATAAATTATATTAATGCATTTGCTAAGGAAGGTAGTATTGTTTTTCCAGACCCATATTTTCCACCTAATACCAGTTTCTTAGATGAAGATAATAAAAAGATTTTGTTAGAGCAGTTTGAGGGTAAAGTAGTACTGTTAGTGTTTTGGGCAAGCTGGAGCTCTACTTGTGAAAATGAAATATTAAGCTTAGATATATTACAAAAAGATTTTAGTAAACTGTCATTTGAAGTAGTATTATTGTCTCAGGATTATATAGCAATGGAAGAAGTTAAAAAATACTTACAATCTAGAGAAATAAAATATTTAAAGTGCTATTATGATTTGCATAATCAATTATTTAAAGATATGAGAGTATCGGGGATACCTACTAGCTATCTTATAGGTAGTAATGGCAAGGTACAAATAATTTTTTATGGTCATACTAAATGGTATAGTGATGATATAAGAAATATAATTTTATCAAAAGTGATTATAGATGATGATTTCCCTAAGAATAGTGATTACCAAAGATTTTTAAGAGAAGTAAAAAAAACATAAATAATAAGTTGATATGAAAAAAATAAATAAAAATAATAGTTGTGTAACAGGTGCTAATAGTTCTAGTTTAAATAAACAAACCAAGCTTGAGCAAATATTATCATATTTACCTTTTTATAGTTTATATAATACAAAACCTGTAGTAGCTGTATTAAGGTTAGAAGGGATTATAGGGAAAGTTAGCCCTTTAAAATCTGGTATAAATTTAGCTTCTCTTAATCCTCTTATTGAAAAAGTATTTAAAATAGATAAGTTAGAGTCATTATGTTTATGTATAAATTCTCAAGGAGGTTCTCCAGTACAAGCTGAGTTGATTGCTAATAAAATTATAAATCTTGCAAAGCAGAAAAAAATACCGGTATATAGTTTTATAGAAGATATAGCTGCTTCGGGAGGATATTGGTTAGCGTGTGCAGGAGATCAAATATTTGCGAGTCGTAGCTCAATAATAGGTAGTATTGGAGTTATTTCAAGTGGTTTTGGCTTTCATCAAGCGATTGAAAAATTAGGTATTGAAAGAAGAGTATATGCTGAAGGAAAATTAAAATCAGTGTTAGATCCATTTCAACCAATTAAAAATTCTGATATAAAGATAATTAAAGCTTTACAAAAAAGTATTTATGAACATTTTGTAGATAGTATTAAAGAACGAAGAGCAGGAAAATTAACACAAAGTGATAATATATTATTTACTGGAGAATTTTGGACTGGTCAAATTGCTGTTGATTTTGGTTTAATTGATGGAATTGATAATTTATATTCTTTTATTTATCGTAAATATAGAGATGAAGTAAAGATTGAATATATAACAGATAAGAAATCTTGGTTACATAAGAAAATAGGTATTAATAACTTTACAGCTGATTTTGCTCAAGAATTATCAAATAATCTTATATCAAAAATTGAAGAAAAATTAAGCGGAAGCCATTTAAAAATTAAATAAAAAGTGTGTTGATTACTATTTGAACGCTTTTGATATTTATATATATATATATATTAGAAAAATTAGTTCTTTTTAATTGTAAATGCTGTTTTTACATTATTATGTATTTGTAAAAATAGATCTCTTGGGGTATTTACTATTTTAGCTTTATAATCATATTTATTTATTTTATTATTATCATGCTTTTATGATGCATTTTGATTCTTCAATCTTAAAATTAAAAGAAATAATTATTAATATATTTAATGTATTTATTAATAGTAATCAAAGACAAATATGTATTATATCTTTCTTTAGTGCTATTCCTTTAGTATTTATCTATGCTTTAATTTTTTCTTGGCTTGAAGATGAAAATATAGATTTATCTTTAATTACTACATTTGGAGCGGCTAGAATTTTTTATTCTTTAAAATTTTTATGGTCTCCTTTTATTGATCAATTATCAATTCCACTACTAAGAGTTATAGGACATAAAAAGAGTTGGATGTTATTATGTACTATAATAATTTCTATTATATTTTTTTTAATAAGTAATATAAAACCTAAAGAGTATTTTTTTCAATTATATTTTTTAACAATGTTATTAGGTTTTTTATCTGCAACATTTGATATTCTTATTGATGCAATAAGAATAGAAACATTTTCTGGAAAACAACAGCCAATAGGAGTGGCTAGTAGTTTATTAGGTTATCGTATTGGGAATACTTTAGCTTTTGCTGGAGGTTTTTATATAGCAGATATATATAACTGGAGGGTAACTTTTTTTTCATTGAGTGTAGTATTTTTTATCGCATCATGTTATGTATTATGTATGAAAGAAGAAAAATATGTAAAACTTAATTTTTCTCCTATTTCTATTCGTAGCTGGAAGTTATTAACAATTTATCCTTTTTATAATTTTTTTAAACGTAATTATTCTGTATTAATATTAATAGCAATAATTTTATTTAGATTAGGGGAATCCTTTTTAGGGATAGTAACAAATCCTTTTTTTCTGGAGCTAGGATTTAGTAAAAGTGAAATAGCTTTAGTAGTAAAAATTTTTGGTATATTTACTACTGTTATTGGCACTTACTTAGGTATTTATATTGTAAATAAATTTGGTTATTTTAAAGGATTAATGATTAATGGAATAGCACAAAGTTTAACTAATATTTTTTTTATATATCTTAATCATAAAGGTTATAATATTATTGTGTTTACTTTTATAATTATTCTTGAAAATACTACAACTAGTATGGGTAATGCAGCATTAATATCTTATTTGAGTTATTTATGTGATAAAAGATTTTTAGCCACTCAATATATATTTCTTAGTAGTGCTTCTGGATTAATTAACCATACTATAGTTATTTATGCAGGTTCATTAGTAAATTTTATGGGGTGGGATAAATATTTTGTTTTTACTATTATTCTTTCTATTCCAGGATTAGTAACATTATATTATTTAAATAAGAAAGTTAAATTATTATAAAATATTATGGTCATAGATTTATCTTATAATAATCTCTATTTTAATAGATAATTATATTTCTAATCAAATCTGAATAATTAAGTTTTTATAACTTATTTTTATAAAAAGAAGTGAATATGAATTCACTTCTTTTTAAATAAAAAATATAATTTTTTATTAACGCACTAGTATTGCTTGAGATAATGCTTCTTTTGTATTTTTTTCAATATTATGATTTGCTGTCATTGTTGGTATGATTGCTGATATTACCGTACGTAAAAGTTCGCCAATTATTAACGTAGCCTCAGATTCATTAATTTTCATTAAATTTTCATAAGATTGATTATAACCTGCTTGTAATGCTGCATTATTTTTTAGTTTCATTTGAAGATTACTAATATCATTTTTATTAGTAGCTTGCCATTCTCTTATTGAGCTTAGAGCAGATTTTAATACGTCCTGAGTAATTGATCTATCATAGTTAGTATTTAAACTAAATTCATTATAATCTTTGAATAAATTTTTGAACTCATCCCGGTTATTGATATTAGCTCTTAGTATTTTATCAAAATCGCTTTTGTCAAGATCTATCCAAGTTTTATTGCTAGTTTTAATATAAGAAGAGATATTTGGTAGTAATTCTTCTCCCTTTTGACTTAAAATATCTTTATTTGCAAATAAAATTTTAATGAAAACATTATCTTCCGCTATTTCTTCTATTTTAGCATCTAAACTTCCTTGGCTAGTAGTTAATGATGTTTTAGCTGTATTTAATGCTGATTCAGCAGATGATATAGCACTATCATCATCACCTTTATTTTGGGCATTAGTTAAATTTATTTGAGCTTGATTTACTAATAATTGTTGATCATTTATTAATTCTTGGATTGCTACAATATCTTCAGTGTAATATATATTATTATAAATATTAGAAATTATATTATCCTTTTTTAGTGTGGCATCATCTAATTTCTGTCTTGTATCATATGTAGGAGGCAGTAGTCCTATTATATTTTTATTTTTTTCAATCCAGCTATTAAAAATGGTAGTTATTGATGATCTAAATATTTTGTTATTATTAATTGGAATCATCGAGATTTCTACTTTTTCATTTTCTCCTGTTGATACTATTAATTTTTTGTCTAATTGATCTATAAAATGCAGTCTGTTATCAAAATTTGCATTTGTAGTTATTTGAATAATTCCTGTTATAATGTTATTAAGACTGTCTTGGGTTGATTTTATATTATTTTCAGATACAGAGCTTGAGCTAGCAACAATATCTAGTGCCGCAGTTAAAGGTTCAGCAATTTGTTCTGATAATGTTTTATCTCTATGTTCTAATATGTTCTGTACATATTGAGCATTAGTTTGTTGTCCTTTTAATAAGGATGCTTGATCATAAGAAGTATTAGCTATGAAGTTATTAACTGCTGATATATTTTCTCTTTTACTAGATACTAACTCTTGAGAAGTTATCTTAATATTATTTGTTGTTTTATCTAGATTTTTAACTAAAGATTGACTGAAACTCGGTAAAGTTGTTACCATAAATTATCTCCTTATTAATGTTACAATGTTTTAAAAATTTTGAAATATACAGGATTTATTGATATAGACTATAATAATAAAAACTACTTATAATAAATATTAAGATATTATATTAATATAATATCTATTAATAATTTTAGTAACCTTTTTTTATTTAGTTTTAATACTATATATCTCTAAAATTAAGGGTAGCAAATTTTGGTTGTAATGTAAACTATTAAAATAATTTTATACTAAAAAATTATTAAATGCATAATTTTTAGTATCCAATTTAGTCAAGAAGTTTATCTAATTATATTAATTATTAGATTACTATTTTATTTTTTGTAGGAATAGTAGCATTAGGAACTCTTATATATATGGGTTTAATTGGATCAAAAATTCCTTTTTTTATTTTTATGAAGGCATATTTGCACAAATGATTAGCTTTTACATAGCAAAATCGTGGTAATATTGTTATATTATTTAGTAAATATAATTCTTTAATCAAAGGAAAAATACCACTTCCTGTACAAATTATGTTATGTCCTAAGCTTTTTATAATATTTATCGCATATTTTGTATCTATTAATTGTGGAGATCTAATTTTATTGCCTAATTTATTAAATACTTGTAAATATACTTGATCTCTATATGCATTAATTATAGTAACTATAAATCTATAATTATTACACTGCTCAGTTGCTTTATTAAATAGAATCTCAAAATTACTTATAGAAAACCCGATAATATTACTTGCTAATAATATACCTTTAGCAGTTGCTAATCCTACTCTAATTCCAGTAAAACTACCTGGACCATTTGTTACTACTAAGTAATCTATATTATTATAAGAGCATTTACAGGAATTTAAAGTTTCCTCAATCATAGGAATAAGTCTTTCTGCTTGCCTAGAAGATGTTATTTCTTGTTTAAATGCAACTATGTTATTATTTTTAGATATTGCAACTGAACAAATATGATTTGAACTGTCAAAACTCATTATAGTACACATTATATTATTTTTGTTTTGAGTAATTAGTGAAGTTTCATTAATATTAAATCTAGTTCTTCTAAACTAGAATAATGTAAAATAATTTTACCTTTATTTTTGTTATTTTCAATTATAACTTTAGTGCCAAAAGTTTTGCTTAAAGAATTTCCTAATAAAGTATAATCATTTTTTTCTTTTTTATTATCATTTTTATTATTAGATATTGCTTTTAAAGAAATATCATTATTTTTTTTATTGACTAATATTTCTGTTTGTCTAACATTTAGGCCTTGGTCTATAATAGTTTGTGCTAATTTTTCAGCATTACTAATTCCTACTAAGCATCTAGCGTGGCCCATTGATAATTTTTTTTGATTTATTAAAAATTTGATATTTGAAGAAAGGCTATTTAACCTTAATATGTTAGTAATATGACTTCTACTCTTTCCTATTTTTTCTGATAAAGTAGAGGGGGTATATCCAAATTGATCTATTAAATTTTTAAAGCTTTCTGCTTCTTCTATAATAGTTAATTGTTCACGTTGTATATTTTCAATTAAAGCTAGCTCTAAACTTTCTTTTTTTGTTGTTTTTTTTATTATTGCCGGAATTTCTTCTAGTCCTGCTATTATGCATGCTCTATATCTTCTTTCTCCAGCTATAATTTGATATTTTCCTTGATTTTTTTCATTAACAATAATAGGTTGAACTACTCCATTATTAATAATTGAATTTGCTAATTCTTGTAATTTATCTTCGCTAAAAAATTTCCTTGGTTGTTGTTTATTAGGTTCAATTTCATTTATTTTTAATAAATTTGAGTCTTGTTTTATTTTTATTGGCACTATCTCTTCATTTAATAGGGATTCTAATCCTCGACCTAAAACTTTATTAATCATAATTTATTTCTTTTTATTTGCTCTCTTTTAATAAATTCTTGAGTAAAATTAACATATGCCCTTGATCCTAGGCATTTATAGTCATAAATTATAGCTGCTTTTCCATGTGATGGGGCTTCAGCAATTCTAACATTTCTTGGTATAGTAGTTTGAAATACTAATTTTCCTAAACAAGTTCTAACATCATTTTCTACTTGTTCTGTTAGGTTATTCCTTTTATCGTACATTGTAAATAAAATACCACTGATTTCGATATTAGAATTTAATTTTTTTTTGATTGTTTTAATAGTTTTTAATAAATGACTTAATCCTTCTAAAGAATAAAAATCGCATAACATAGGAATGATTACTTTATTACAGGCTACAAGAGCGTTTAACGTTAGTATGTTTAATGACGGTGGGCAATCTATAATGATGTAATCAAATAAATTTGCTATAGATTCTAAAGCTTCACTTAAAATATTTTCATGATTATTCATAGGTAATAATTTTAATTCAATTGTAGCTAAATTAATGTTAGAAGGAATGATACTTAAGTTTGCTATATTAGTTTTTTGAATAGCAGATTTTATATTGTTTATTTTAGTAAATATATGGTATGAAGTAATTTTTCTATCGGTTTGATTTATACCTATGCCGCTACTACTATTCCCTTGTGAATCAATATCTATTAACAAAACATTTTTTTTTTTTATAATAGCTAATACAGCAGACAAGTTAACAGCTGTAGTACTTTTTCCTACACCTCCTTTTTGATTTACAATAGAAATGATATTAGAATTTAGTCGTGACATTAGCATATTCCTTTATTTCAAAAACTTTTCTTTTTTTGAAAGCCAAATGTTATCATGTAGTTTAAAATTAAACAACTAATCTTTTAAAGTTTTTGTTACTTTTTTATTTATTAAATCTATTTTGTTAACAAAAATTTAATTAAATATAAAATTTATAAAAGTAACTTATATATATACTATAATTATAAATGTATTATCTTATCTTTAAAGTACTGTACAAATATTTTATCTAAATAAAAAATGTTTCACGTGAAACATTACATTTTTGTTTTTATAAAAATTATTAAAGTAGTAAGAGAGCTTGGAGTAATCCCAGGAATTCGTCTTGCTGATGCAATTGTTCGCGGTTGGTATATAGTTAATTTTTCTTTGCTTTCTGTAGATAAGCTAGATACATGTTGATAATTGATATTATCAGGAATTTTGATATTTTCTTCTTCTAGAAATAATTTTATATCCATTGATTGACGATGTAAATAATAAGAATATTTAGATTCTATTGCAAGATATTGTAATATATTTTTATTGATTTTGTAAAGTTCAGGAAATATTAAAGTGGTATTTATTGTACCAAAATTAGGTAATCCTAGTAATTGAAATGCATTTTTCTTTGATCCGTCTTGGGTAATAAGAAATCCAAGTTTAGCTATTTTGCTAGTGGTGATTTTTAGAGAAATTAATTTATCTTTTGTTGATTCTATTAAATTAATTTTAGAGGAAAATATATTTTTTCTATTATTACTTATTATCCCTGCTTTTATTGCTATTGGGGTTAATCTAATATCTGCATTATCAGCTCTTAAAGTTATTCTATATTCTGCTCTAGAAGTTAACATTCTATATGGTTCATTAGTTCCAAAATTTATTAAATCATCTATCATTACAGCAATATATGCATCTGCTCTAGTTAAGATAAAAGGTTTATTGTTATTAATAGCACAAGCAGCATTAATTCCTGCTATAATTCCTTGTGCAGCAGCTTCCTCATATCCTGTTGTACCATTTATTTGACCTGCTAAAAATAAACCTGATATTTTTTTGGTTTCTAATATTAAAGTTAATTCCCTAGGGTCTACAAAATCATATTCTATTGCATATCCATATTTTATAATTCTTGTTTCCTCTAATCCAGGAATAGTTTTTAAAAATTCTTGTTGAATATCTTCAGGTAATGAAGTAGAAATTCCATTAGGATATATTACATTATCATTTAAACCTTCAGGTTCAAGAAATATTTGATGACTATTTTTATTAGAGAATCTTATAATTTTATCTTCTATGGAGGGACAATATCTAGGGCCAGTACTTGTTAATTGCCCTGAAAAAATAGCAGATTTTGTAATATTATTTTTTATAATTTCATGCGTATTAATTGTAGTATTTGTAATGTAACAGTTAATTTGAGGGGTTAATATTTTTTTAGTTTCAATAGAAAAAGGGGTTGGGTCTATTGCTCCAGGTTGTTTTTGAAGATATTTATAATTTATAGTATTCTTATCTAATCTAGGAGGAGTCCCAGTTTTAAATCGCTTGATTTTTAAAGAATATTTTTGTAAGGTATCTGATAATCTAGAAACTGGTTTTTTATCTTTTCTTTCAGTTATAATTTTTTTATTTCCAATATGGATGGTAGATGATAAAAATGTTCCTGTGCACAAGATTATTTTATAGCAAGAAATATCACCATGTTTTTTTGTTACTATACTAGTTACCTTATTATCTTTAATAATAATATCTTCTACAGAATCATATAGGATAGTTAAGTTAGAATAATTATTTATTATTTTAAATATTGCTTTTTTATAAAGCTTTCTATCTGCTTGAGCTCTAGGTCCCCAAACTGCTGGACCTTTGCTTTCATTAAGAGTTTTATAATGTATACAAGCTTGATCTATTGCTTTTGGCATTATTCCCTCTAAAGCATCTATTTCCTTTACTAAAATACCTTTTGCAACTCCTCCAATAGCAGGATTGCATGACATTTTTCCTAAATCTTCAGCTTCTAAAGTGATAAGTAATGTATTTACTCCTAGTCTTGCAGATGCAGCAGCGGCTTCGCATCCAGCATGTCCCCCTCCTATTACTATTACTTCAAATAATTCCATAATAAATTATATTTATTTAATTATTTCAAGAGATGAAAAAAAAATAGCAATTTCCTTTTTAGCATTTTCTTGGCTATCTGATCCATGAATACTATTTTGCTCCTTATTTATTGCAAACAATTTTCTAATACTTCCTTCTTTTGCTTCTGCAGGGTTTGTAGCTCCTATGCTATCACGATTTTTTAAAACTGCATTTTCTCCCTTAAGAACTAAAACTACTATAGGACCTGATGTTATATATGATATTAAACTATTAAAAAATGATTTATTCTTATGTTCATAATAAAAATCTTCAGCTTGATTGCGAGATAAAATTAACATTTTTTGTGCTACTATTGTTAGTTTAGCTTGTTCTAAACATGAAATAATTTTTCCTATTAAATTTCTTTTAGTAGCATCTGGTTTTATAATTGATAAGGTATACTCTATATTCATAATAATATTTTTTTGATAAAATACTTACTAATTTAAGAAGGATATATAGTTTCTAGCTTTTTAGCAAGTTTTATTATGATAATTATATAGTTTTAGCAGTATTATAGTTTGTATTTCCACTGAGATGATCCATCTGGCATATCTTCAATTAAGATTCCCATATTATTTAACATAATACGTATTTTATCAGATAATTCCCAATTTTTAGCTTTTTTTGCTATTGCTCTTTTCTCAATTAAATCTTGTATTTGTCTTAAAGTTGACTCATTCTCAATTGTTTTTTTATTAAGATTAATTCCTAAAAAATTAGCACATGAATATATTTTTGAGGCAAGCTCATATTTTTTAGAGCTATTGTTGGTAGAATTCATTTCTTTAGCATAGTTATTAATTACGCTAATAGCCATAGCAGTATTTAAGTCATTGAGTATATAATTCATAAATTCTACAGGCAATTTATTTAGATAATTGATCTTTGTAGGAATGCTATGAATTGTGTTATACCAATATTTAATAGTTTTATAAGCGTCATTTAGTGTTTTACTATTATAGTTTAAGGGTTTACGGTAATGACAGCTTAGTAAGAATAATCTAACGTTTATTCCTTGTATTCCTTTGTTAATGAAATCCTGTATAGTAATAACATTACCAATAGATTTACTCATTTTCTCATTGTTTATTGTTAAGACCCCATTATGAATCCATGTATTTGCAAAGAGACTATAGGGGTTAGCAGATGTACTTTGAGCAATTTCATTGGTATGATGAGGGAAAATTAAATCTATTCCTCCTCCATGAATATCAAAAGAAGGTCCTAGATATTTTTGACTTATAGCAGAACATTCTATATGCCATCCAGGTCTTCCCATTCCGAATGGGCTATTAAATTTTGCTAAATTATCTTGCTCTGATGAAGGTTTCCATAAGACAAAATCGGCTGGATGCTTTTTGTTAGGATTAGTATCATTTTTATTACCTGATAACAGATTTTTTAATGATCTACCGGATAAGATATTATAGTTTTTTGCTTTCTGTACATCAAAAAATACATGGTTATTTATTTGATAAGCATAGTTTTTACGTATGAGTTTTATTATAAAGTCTATTATCTCATTAATATGGTTAGTAACTTTTGGTTCAATATTAGGAGATAAACATTTAAGGTATTTCATATTTTCATGGAAAATATTTGTTGTTTCTGTCGTTAATTGTGATATAGATATTTTTTTTTCTTTTGCACGTAATATTATCTTATCGTCAATATCAGTAATATTTCTTACATATAGAATATGTTTATTACCATATATATATATTAGTGTACGGTATAGAAGATCATATATGACGTTAGACCTTGCGTTTCCAATATGAGGATAATCATAAACTGTTGGTCCACAGACATACATTTTTACTAAATGTTTATCTAAAGGAATAAAATATTCTTTTTTTTTGTTAATGTATTAAATAATAAAAGCATAATTTAATGTGCGCTATGAGTTTTTATTTAATAAAAATCTATTTATTTAATTTAGATAATCATCTAAAATTGTTTGCAATTTAAACTTATTAATTAATAATAATAAAATTATGACTAACAACTCAAGTCATTATAACAAAGAGTTTTCTCAAAGCAATATCAATGAGTTAAATTATATTGAAAATAGTAAGTTAAGCCTAAAGACTTTAGTGATATTACTAGTTTTAATTATTATACTTACTACCATTATTTATTTAATAAGAATTTGTGTTTCTGAGAGAAAAAATATTATGCAAAAGATATTGATGGAAGCAAATTTACTTCAAGTGGCTGCTGAAGATTATTTTAGTTATTCAAAATATTTTCTAAATCTTATAAAATATCGTATAGAACATGATCCTTATAATTTATTTTATATAAATAAGATTTTTATAGATTATTTTAGTTTAAAAAATTTAAATTCAGGATGGGAAAAGTATAGTTGGGTTAATAACAATTACTATGAAGTAGTTACTAGTGTTGCAGGAACAAAATCAGTTCCCCAATATATGGATTTTATTAAAGAGATAGTAAAAAATATAAATACAAGTGATCCGATATCAGATAATATAGATTTTTATATAAAAAAATCTTCTGATAAAATAAAAAAGAGTTTAAAATTAATTGATAGCATAATAGATAAAAAAACTAATAAATACATAGGATCAGTAGTATTAAGTTATAATTTGGATATTATTGCAAATTTGATAGAGAAAAGAAAAGGAAATCCTTATACTAGTTTTTTAATTATAGATTATAACAGGAATGTACTATTAAAATCTCAAATGTCTATTAATGGTATAGTAGATCAAAATAATTATTTTAATAAAAAATTTAATAGAGTATTAGAAAAGTTAAATTTTAACCAAGATCATTTTTCTAATATCTTTTTTTTGGATATGATTTCAGGAATGAATTATATTATACATGGGGTAAAGGGATCGCCATTTTTTATAATAGTAAATATTGATAATATTAGTATAAAGAATAAAATACTTGAGAATGTAATAAAAAAATCTATTGAGGTTTGTTTTTTTTCTGCTATTTCCTTATATTGCCTATTTGCTATATATAGAAGAGAGGTAGTTTTAAGAGATAAAGTTACAAATTTAAACAAAATAGTAATTGATGGTCATAAAGCAAGGATAAATCTTTTATCTTATACTGCTCATGAAATTAGATCTGTATTAGGGTTTATTTTAACTGGTTCTGAAGTAATGATTAAAGGTTTATTAGGTAAGATGCCTAAAGAATATCTTACTTATGCAGAAGGAATACATAAAAACTCTACAATTATATCAGATTTTATTACTGAAATTTTAGATGATAATCAGATATTAGAAGGAAAATTTAAGATAAGGTGGTCTCTATTAAGTATAGAAGAGGTTATTAATGAGTCTATAAAATATAACATATCAACATATAATAACTATAATCTAAAAATAGATACTGAATATCAAGATAAATTACCATTTATAATTTGTGATAAAAGAAGGATGCTTCAGGTAATGAATAATTTACTTAGTAATAGTATAAAATATTCAAAGGAAAATACCCTTATTGTTGTAAAGGTAGCATATAAAAAAGATCATTTAGCGATTCAAGTTATTGATCAAGGAATAGGAATGAATAAAAATGATATCCCAATAGCTTTAAGTGCTTATGGAACTTTACATAAATCACGCTATTCTAACATTATTTCATGCGGTTTAGGTCTTCCTATTGTGAAGATGCTTGTAGAAGCCCAAGGAGCAAAATTTATTATCTCTAGCGTTGAAAATAAAGGTACCACTGTTACTATTATTTTTCCTAAACATAAGTTGGTTAATATTAAATAAGAAATTATATAAAAAATACTAGCAAAACAAAAAAATTATTGTTTATAAATTTTCTGCTTATTAAAAATAAGTTATTTAAAAACTCATAAAAAAATTACTTATAAATATCCATATTTTAAGTAAGTAGCAGTCTTAAGTAAATATTAGTTAAAAGTCAATAAAATATATATGAGTTATTGATAAAACTAAATCTCGTATTATAATTATAATGCTATAAGCTATGATATTGAAAGTAAATATTATAAAAAATGAAAAATCCAGAACTAAAAAATTTTATTCTACAATGCTTATCTATAAAAAAAGCTTATGATGTTGTTGAAGTATTTATTAATAATAAAGCAGCACTAGCTGAATATATGATTTTTGCTAGTGGAACTTCAATAAAGAATATTAGTATGATAGCGCAATTTATTGTTTTGCAGCTAAAGCATAAAAAACTTCCTTTGATTGGAGTAGAAGGAATAAATAAATCTAATTGGGTATCAATAGATGTTCAGTCTATAATTATACATTTGTTGCATCCTGAAATGCGTAATAGTCTTAAATTAGAACAGTTTTGGCAAAATAAAGATCTCTATTATTAAATATAGCTAAATGATTAGTTAACATGGAATATCCACTCTTGGTAACAATAATTATATTAATTGCAACTATTGTTTTTGTGGTTGCAATTTTTAAAAGATTAGCTTTAAGTCCTGCTCTTGGCTATTTAGCTGCTGGAGCGGTAATAGGCGATAATGGGTTAAGAATTATAACATATGATAACATTAGTTTTTTAGGTGAGTTAGGGGTTGTATTTTTGTTATTTGTAATAGGTTTAGATTTATCCTTTAAAAGACTTAAAGCAATGAGGTTGTATGTATTTGGATTAGGTTCATTACAGGTATTGGTTACAGGGGTAGTGATAGCAATTGTAATATTTGCTTTTAAGGGATACCAGAATTCAGTTATAATAATTGCTGGGGGGTTAGCTTTATCATCTACAGCTATTGTTATGCAAATAATTACTGATGGTAGTAAGAATCACTCAAATCAAGTGTCTAGGATAGCGGTAGCTATATTATTATTACAGGATGTGGTAGTAGTTCCTTTATTAGTAATAGTCCCTTTACTTGGTGGAGCTGTAGGGTCAGAATCACTAGCTTTGTTGTTGATGAAAGCTTTAGGTAAGGCTGTTGTAGCTCTTACTATTATATTAATTACTGGAGTAGTGTTATTAAGGCCATTATTTAAATTTATAGCTTCTGTTTCCAGTCATGAGAATAATGAATTACCTATAGCTGTTACATTACTTGTTGTTTTTGCTGCTTCTTGGATTACAGAGCATTTCGGATTATCTTTAGCTTTAGGAGCTTTTATTTCTGGAGTATTAGTAGCAGAAACTAATTTCAGAAGGAAAGCTGAAGAAAGTATTATGCCATTTAAAAGTTTATTGCTAGGATTATTTTTTATAAGTGTAGGAATGAAGATTGATGTAGTAGAAATTTACTTACATATTAATCAACTAATAATATGGTGTATTTCATTAATTGTACTTAAGACTATTATTATTACTTCTTTATGTATTTTATTTGGTTTTAATTTAGGAGTAGCTTTACATACTGGATTATTATTATCACAGGGAGGGGAATTTGCTTTTATTTTATTTGAATTAGCTAAGTCTTATCGAGTATTAGATATAGCGCTTGCTAATTTATTATTAACACTAGTAACGTGTTCTATGGCACTAACGCCATTATTAGTATTAATTGGTCAAAAATTTTCTAATAAAATAGAACAAAGATTAGGCAAGAGTCCAATACAAATTATAGAATATGGGGCTCGTGATCTAACTAATCATGTTATCATAGCTGGATTTGGTAAAGTAGGGACTATGTTAGCAAGAGTACTAAATACAGAAGGGATAAATTATATTGCTCTTGATACAAATGATGAAATTGTAAGAGAAGAAGTGTCTAATGGTTTAGCTGTATTTAAAGGCGATACATCTAATGTGTCAATTTTAAAAGCTGTAGGAGCAGGTAGAGCAATTACTATTGTATTAACGATGAATAATATAACTGTGATCAAGAAAGCTATAAAAGTTATTCATAGTCATTTTGAAAATTTAAAGATTGTAGTTAAACTCAAAGATCTTAAAAATGCTCCTGAATTTTTTTCAGCAGGAGTAAGCCATGTAGTCCCCCAAGATTATGAGGTTGGTTTACAATTGGGGGCAACTATATTAAAATCTTTTGGAATAAATGAATATGAAATAAATTCTATAAAAAATCAATTTCGTGCAGGTAATTATATAGGAATGAAAGAGGAAGATGACTTATTTGAACAAGAAGAAAAAGAAGAATAAATTAAAAATTTTTGAATGCTGGTTTATATTTTTTATAAATAATCAATTTTTATTTTTAAATAATTATTTAAGATAATAATTGATTATTATCTTTTATTTAAGTGTATAAAATAGTGCATTGGGTTATTAATAATTAACAAAAATATAAAGTATTAATGAATATAATAAGTAGGTCGTTATCTTTTTGTTATAGAGTAATGATTTTATATAGTTATATAACTATTATATTTTTATTTGCATCATATTCTGATGATACAGGTGATCAGTTTCCTATAAGATATGTGAGTATAAAATTTAATGAAGTTAATGCAAGAAAAGGACCTACCTTGAATTATCCTATTGAATGGGTATTTATTCAAAAGGGAGAACCTGTAAAAGTTATTTATGTATATGGTCAATGGCGAAAGGTAGTAGATATTAATAATGAAGGAGGTTGGATTCATTCATCTGCTTTATCTCCTAAGAGGTTTGTTATTATTAATACAGAAGAACAAGTGTTTTTAGTTAAGAGGCCTAATAATTATGCTAAGGCAGTAGCTAAGCTAGAACCATATTTACGATGTAAACTGATTAAATGTAAGAATAAATGGTGTAAAATAATGTATGAAAAATATACTGGATGGGTACAAAGTAGTAATTTATGGGGAGTATATCAGGATGAATTATAGAGAACATAATATTTTAGTAAGAAAATATTATAATTTTTAATAAGTGTATATTTAAGTTGATAAGAATAAGTTAACTTCTAATTTTCTTCTACGAAATAAGCCAAGATTTTTTTTTCCTCCAGCAAAGATCCATTTATAGAATTCTTTACTAGCTTCTTTGTATAAGCCATAATTAATTTTTTGTCTTAGAGTAGACCTTTGTAAAGCTGCAGCTCCAACATTGAAAGTAAAAGAAACTAAAGCAGCAAACTGATTATCAGATAATAATACATTAATATATCTAATTACTTGACGTTCTGTATAAAGCAAGTCTTGTTCTAGAATTTTAGAAGCTTGTTTTTCATCAATTTTTTGGAAATAGTCATTAGGTAATAGTTTATGGCCATATCCAATAGTTAAATGACCTCCTGAACAAAAATATGGTTCTGATTTAAATCCTTCAAGTTTTTTAATTAATTCTATGCCATTTTTATTAGTAAATCTATGCATAACAGTTAACAAAAATAATAAAGAATTAGTTATATTTATATATAAGATAATTATTTTTTCCAAACCTGCTTAAAAGTACGTTGTCCATAATAGAAACTAATAATACCAGCAAAAATAGCTTGATCATCTATAGACCATATAATATCAATGTACTCAATTAGATGAGCAGAAGTTTTAATAGCCATGTATTGCATATATTTTACAGCTATATACATCAAGAAGAAACTATAGGCTAATATAGGTCTAACTGCACCATTTAAAGCATCTACCCATTTTATATTACTATAATAAGTAGAGTATAATGAGGCTTGAGTTATTATATCTCGTGAAATAGCAATTTCTTCAAGATTATTTATATTATTATTTTTTGAATATTCAATTTGTTTTTGTAAGATATTTAATTCATGCTTTTTATCGTTAATATCTTTTAAGAACTTAATTACTTCAGGAATAATAGAGCTAATAAATCCGGCAATAGAAGCTAATAATGTAATCATATATATTGATAATTTTGGTTAGTGACAACACCTAAGTAATGATTAGTTTCAGCTATTTTATAAAGAGTTACTAGATCTATACTATTTAATATAGGAGTAATAATATGCTTTTTTTTATTAGGCCATAAAATATTATTAGACCAATTTAAATCATATAGGGTTTTAGAGTTTTGTTTTATAAAAAAAGTAAATTTTTTTATTTTAAGATCAGTAAGATCTATAGTAGAGTTATCAGCTAAGTATAAAAAAATTATACTATTTTTAGCTGATGCTTTATAATAGCCTTTTAATACATTGAATTTATAAGTTTCTGTTGTTTTGTTATTATTTTCTAATAGGATATTATTATGCCACTTATCATTAAGAAAATAGATAAAATTTTTTGTAGCAATACAAAAAAAGATCATTCCTTCTCTAGGTTGGATATATTCTATTTCTCTTGAGATATTATGTCTATAGAATATATAATTAGAATATTCGCCTTTAGATATAATATACTTATAACCAATTTTTATTTCTTGGTTTATAGAATCAACAATATCAATAATTGTAAAATTTAGCAAATAATCAATTTTTACAATATTTTCATTAAAAATAATATCTTTATTGATTTGATTAGGAACCATAAGGTCAAATGCATAATTTTTTGTTTTCATATAAACTTATTATATTTTTAATTATACTTTATCTTCTTCAGCTATTATATTTACTTTAGGAGTTTCACTAATAGGATAATCTTTAATATTTATAAAAATAGAGCTTTGATTAGTAAAAAAATCTTTTATCCATTTTCCTGAAGAAAGTGTAATTTTAAATTTTAATTTTTTATAATTAGTAAAATATTCCCATTCATACATATCATTATTTCTTGCTACCCATTCAATATATAGAGAATCATCTTTGATTTTGATTTTTTTAATAAAAGGTGGAGGAATCTTAGTAGCTTTATTTAGATAAATAATAGATTTTTGCTGATTTAAAGCTTTAAAAATAAATTCTTGATTTTCTATATTTTCATTTATTAATATAGAATTTAGTCCTTTATTTAAAATAATAAAATTTTGTCCTTTTTTATGAGTATCCATAAACATTTCTGTGGCAAATTTTCCTCTTATTAGGTAAGAGATTTTATATAAATTAGTATCAATTTTTTCAATATTTTTGAAACTGATGATTTCTTGATCAGCTATAGCTAAATTCCACTCTATATTAGAATCAGGTATTAATTTGTCAGCTTCGACAATGATGCTAGAAGTGTAATCGATAAGAAAAATATTTGCTAGTTTTGGTTGGTTAAATTCTATGATTTTTGCTATTGAATAAGATGGATTAAGATAGGCAATTGTTTGCCAATGGTTTGATAAATTTGAAGATATTTTTGTATATAGCATAGTAGAATAATTATTATGTAAGTAAACAGCTAAATAAGGTGCTTCTGAGTCATTTAAGAAGAATGGTAAGTCTAATACAGCGAAACTATAGTTTATTTTTTCATTATATGATAATTCTAAATTATTAGATGAATTAATAGTTGGGGAGTAGATATAAATATCATCAACAATTGCAGTAACTTCATATTTAAAGTTAGAATATATTATTTCTACTAGACGTAAATGGTATTTAATGCCTTGATAAATCAGTATAACAAAATCACAGGGATGTATAATTGTACTACTACAAATAATAAATTTGATTATTTGTCTTTCTATTGCGGCATTTTTTAATATTATTTCTCCAATATTTTTTGCTTCATTAAAAGTTAAAGATACAGGAATTCTAATTCTTGCACAACTATGGTAAGATTTTTTTTGATTATTAATATGAATATAATCACTATTATAATTTTTTGTTTTATTAATAAAAAAAAGATCAATTTTAGCAAGAGATAATTCTTTTGGTATCTCAATTTGAGAAATATAACTATTTTTATTTATTTTTATACAATTTGATATATCAATATTAATTGCTTCCTTATAGCCTCGTTTAATAAAATGTATTTTATTTTGATTGCAGCAATAACTAATATCAAAAAAATATATAGCTCGCAGAGTATTGATAGCATTTAAGGCTGTAATTTGATTACTAAAAACTATACCTTCTATGAGTTCATCGATTGATTCAACATTAATCAGATTAACATTAATATTACATTTTTTTGATAAATCTAAAATTATAGAACTTAGAGATAGTAAACCAAATTTATTATTTATCCAATAGCCATTGGATAATAAATTATTTTTTTGTATAATATTACTCTGAGAGTAAGTAGGATTAGGACAAGTATTCCAACCGTATAAGAATATCTGTGCTATAAATTCTTCATTTTTCCAATAATCTATAAAAGTCTTAAGATAGTATCTTTGAATAGAAAAGTCTGTTTTTATTGATAGATCACTTGTGGTTGCGCTATTTTTATTAGATAAATGGTTAATAGTTGAGTTAGGTTGATTAATGAAAGGAATTCCAAACTCTGTAAACCAAATTAGTTTGGATTTAGGTTGCCATACTGTTTTTAGGCCATCTGGGTTTACATGTTTATTTTCCCACCAATAGCGGATATTTTTATAATTATATTGAGGGTCTAGAGGAATGTTATAATTATAATCTTCTTTGTTAGTATCTAAATCAGCTATTTCTATGTGAGGGGTATTATATTTTGAAGAATTAGTTATAGGGAAGTAGGCATTTATTCCAATAAAATCAATATTAGGAGAAGACCATAATAAATCTAAATTATACCACCCACCTTTAGTATGATGATATTCTAACCAATTAGCAGCATAACTTACTTTAACTTCAGGTCCTACGATATTTTTAACTAATTTGGCTAAGTTTACTAATTCTATTACAGCTGGAAAAGAGTTATTATTATTAATACTAGTCAAACCAATTAATTCTGATCCAATAATAAAACAATCAATATAATCTTTAACAAGATGAGCATAGTGGAGAATAAATTCATTATAACCTTGTTTTCTAGAAAAAAAATCTTTAACATAGCAGCTTTCTCCAGTTAATTTATCTCTAAATGGTGTATTTGAGTTATCTAAAAATAACATGGGATAAAACATAATTTTTATTTTTCTGCTACGAATTTCTTTTAGATATCTAATTATACTCAGGTCATTTGTAGTACCACCATAAATAGGATTATTATTATTATCTTTAGAAATTTTATGTGCTTGTAATCTATTATAATTTGCAACTTTCCATTCTTCGCTATAAGAGATATCATCATTAGATGATTCTACTCCAGGCTTAATAATACAATCTTTAATATCTAGGCTATTCCCAAACCAAGAAACAGCATGAGTAAACCATTTTAAGTTAGGAAAGGTATTTTGTAATTGATTTAGATTATGTATGCTATCAGCAATATTATAAGTATTGTGACAATTAATAGGTTTAGAATATAAGTTTTTTTCTAATAAAGCGTGATCAGTTTTAGTTTGAATTTTGGTATCATGAATATATTCTCCAAAAACAGGCATTATAGTTACAGATTCAGTTTTTTCTTCTACAGTAGAATCAAAATTAAATTGAGCTTTTCTAATTACTTCAAAGGAGAGATTAGGGATTGTATTTTTAAAATCTACAAGAGGTAATTCATCAAAAACAATATAAGCTAAATCTCTATAAGCTGGGGCATTATTATTCATTTTTGTATTAATTAAACAGTCTGGGAGCTGTTGTTCTGAACCTTTATACAATCTATAATTATATTGATTAATATTAATGATATTTTCTCCATGCCAAACTTTTGTTATATCTACAATTTCGCCTTCGCAAATAGCCATTGCAAACGAGAGGTAATAGGAGGGTTCAGTAACGTATTGATTAGATTTTATTTGTGTTTTAGAAGAAAAAATTTTTTTTACTATTCTACTATTACTGACTTCAGTGATTGTATTTACCCAAATAATTTTTCCAGGTACTCTTATTTGTCCAAAGACTAAAGGGATAGGAGTTCCATATTGAGCTACTACTGATAAGAGGAAATTATTTTTATAATTAGTAATATGATAAGAAGATATTTCTTGCGTAGGAAACCATTTGTTTGTTAAATAGTTATCGATTATTTTTCCACTGTATCCACCAATGTAACTTCCTATAGTTGAGAATATTCCTCCTCCAAAGCATTGGCCTAATTTTTTGCCTATCATTGAAAATAAATTCTTAATCATATAAAATAACCTAATTCTTAGTATGGATATAAATAATATAACTAATAAAATATCATTTTATTAGTTAGTACTAAGAGATCATTGAGAATACTATAAAGACAAGTTATTATGGTTATGAGTGTAGTTACAAGATTTGCTCCTTCACCTACGGGATATCTTCATATTGGTAGTGCGAGAACAGCATTATTTAATTATCTATTTGCAAAAAGCAAAAGAGGAAAATTCTTATTAAGAATAGAAAATACAGATAAGAAGCGTTCTACTATAGAATATGAAGAAGCTATAGTTAATTCATTGAAATGGTTAAATATTAAATGGGATAATAATATAGTTTTTCAAGCTGATAGAATTAATAGACATTTAGAAATAGCAAATTATTTAGTAAGAATTGGAGCTGCTTATCGATGTTTTGTAACAGCAGAGGAGTTAAAAGAATGGCAAGAAAAAAAAGGAATAATAAGAGAAGAAAATTTTTTATATAAAAGCCCTTGGCGTGATGTAGATCCTAAAGATTATCCTAAAAATAAAAAATCAGTAATTAGGTTTAAAACACCGATGATAGGATTATTAAGAATAAAGGATGAGGTACAAGGAGAAATAACAATAAGAAAATCAACATTAACTGATCTTATTTTAGTACGAAGTGATAATACACCTACATATATGTTATCAGTGGTAGTAGATGATCATGATATGGGGGTAACACATATAATTAGAGGAAGTGATCATTTAAGTAATGTTGCAGTACAACAATTAATATATCAAGCATTAAATTGGACTGTTCCTGTAATGGTTCATGTTCCATTAATACATACAGTAGAAGGGAAAAAATTGTCTAAGAGGGGTGGGTCTATGGATATTCAAGAGTATAAAAATAAAGGTTATTTAGCAAATGCAATGAACAATTATTTATTAAGATTAGGTTGGGGGCATGGCAATAAAGAGATAATATCAATGCAAGAGGCAATAGCATTATTTAACCTTAGAGGACTTGGAAAATCCCCTGCAAGGTTTGATAGTAGTAAATTAAAGCAGTTAAATAGTTTTTATTTAAGAGAATCAAGTAATGAGTTATTACTTAATTATATTATAGATTATTATAATTCCTTAGATTTAAGTTTAAGTAATAAATCTATAAGTAATATTAAACAAGCAATGGATTCTATAAAGATAAGATCAGAATTAGTAACTGATTTATACGATTTAGCTAAGATATACATAATTGATTATCCTATTGAGATTTTAGATTCAGTTCAACAGATTATTCTTAGCAGTGATAAAGATTTAGTAACAAAAATAATATATGTAGTTCAAGATATTGAAAAATTTGATAAGAGTAATATTGAAAAAAAGTTAAAAGAATTTGCAAAAAAAATAAATCAAAGAATTGGCCAAATAATGTTATGTATAAGGTTATATATAACAGGAAGAGTTAATTCGCCTAGTGTATTTGAAGTTATGTCTATCATAGGAAAAGAAGAGACATTACGTAGACTTTTACGAAATAAAGATGATTAAAGAAATATTAATAGAGCATCAAATAAAGAATAAGCTTTATAATAGCTATTTGATAAAGACTGATGATATTGGAAAAGCATTATTAGAGGTAAAAAGTTTTGCTATAGAAAAGTTATTAAAATATAATAATACAGGGAGTGAAGGCGATTACATAATTGTAAAGCCTAAAACTGATATTATTGCAATTGATCAAATAAGGGAACTACAATTTTTTTTGTATAAGAGTTCTGTTTTATCGGGAAAAAAGGTAGTAATTATTAATGATGTAGCAAGATTAACTGAATATGCAGCTAATTCGTGTTTAAAAATTTTAGAAGATACACCAAGAAATAGTTATTTGTTTTTATTAGCTTTAAGTAATGCTAATATACTTTCTACTATAGAATCGCGATGTTTAAAGATTGATTATCAATATAATAATGTTATTAATATAGGTGTAGCAGATGAGTATATTAAAGGTTTATTGGAATCTACGCCGATAACAGAGCGAATGCAATTTATAAAAGAGTATGGTGCTAAGAATAAAGAATTATGGTATAAATTTTCATCAAATGCTATAAATTTAGCAAGTAGGTTATACAAGAAAACAATTAATACAAAAATAGTTTTATCTAAATTAGAAAATGATTTATATAATCAATTAGCAACTCATAGTACATTTTCTTTATATAATAAGTATATTAAAATAAAGCAATTAGTAGATGAAACAATAAAATTTGATTTAGATCAGCAAGTAAGTTGTTTGTTAATAATTGATCAACTTAAAAAATGAAAGATGGAAGAATCTTATAATGTTTTGTTTAAACCGGTAGAGGATGTTTTATCAATAGGGAAAAGTAGTATATTAGCTATCAAAAGATTAGGTATATATAACTTAAGAGATTTACTTTTTTACTTACCAAAATCATATATAATTTATAATATATTTCCTAACTTATCAAAACTAGAATATGGTAAGTTGATTATAGTAAAAATATTTATTACCAAAATAGAGCAGTTTTATAATAGAAGTGTGGTTTTAAATATACATGTAAGAAATGATAGTGGGAGACTAACATTAACATTTTTTAGGAGACCTCCTTTATTTCTTATAAAGAGATTACAAATAGGATCAGAGCATGTGATTTCTGGGAAAGTACAGTACTATAATAATGAGTATCAAATATCTCATCCTGAATTTATTTTTAATAATGATTTAATTACTGAAGTAATGCCGTTATATCGATTAACTTATAAAGTAAATAATAAGCAATTATATGAGTATATAATAAAAGGGATAAAATTTTTTGATTTTATAATTAGTAATAGTAAAAAAAATTTTAATAATAACAATGAGCAAGATCAGGTAGATTATAATTCTAGAAAGGAGTTAATCTATTTAAAAGAGTTAGTTAAGGAGATAAAGGATCTTCATTTAATTAATAGTAGTACAGATTGTAGCGTAATTTCAGCACAAAGAAAAGCAGTGATAAAAAAGTTAGCATATAAGGAATTATTTGCAAATCAAATTGCGTTATATCAAATAAAAACTTCTTTAAGAAGAAAGAAAAAAGTTTATCAAATTAATACAAAAGTACATGATGATATACTAAGAAACTTAGGTTTTAAGCTGACTGATGATCAAGAAAGAGTAATAAAAGAAATTATAGGAGATCAAAAATCACCTTGGCCAATGATGAGGTTATTACAAGGTGAT